>CAZTOE010000090.1:0-15687 GCA_964615045.1 uncultured Spirochaetales bacterium | reverse complement strand
GACGCTCTCCAAAAGCACGCCGTCAACTTTCTGACAAAGCTCTTCGATCGAATCGACCAGGCTACGGTAGAGGAGCACATTGCGCACTGCGGCGGAGAGGGCCGCCGTCAGCACCTCGGCGGTCTTGGGCGACGCAGCCCGCGGCGTGCTCGCGAAGATCCGCACCACCCCGAGGTTCTTGCCGCGGAACCGCAACGGCAAGAGCAGACACGGAGCGGTGTCGGTGCCGTCGCCGTAGCAATCGACCGCGGCCTCGAAGCGCGGATCGGTGGCGGCCTCGTGACTCGCCACCGGAAAACCGGTCTCGAACACCGCACCACTGAGACCTCGATCGCGGGGAAGCGCTTCCCGATCGCCGGGCCCCGACCCTTCCCATTGGGCCTCACGGCGCAGCTTGATGCCGTCGGCATCGAGCAAATAGAGCGAGACGAGATCGGCGTCGAGGGAGCTCCCAACCGCCTGCAGCGCGGCGTCCAAGAGACGGACGGGATCGACCTCGCGAGTCATCGCATCGCAGATGGCACGCGCCGCCTCGGCCTCGGGGTCATCCGGGGGAGGCGCAGCGGGAGGCTCGGGCGGGGTGAGCGCCGGCCCGAGTGAGGCGCCTACGACGCGCAACAGGTCAAGATCTTCCTCGGAGAAGGGCGCGCCGCCCTCGCGGTCCGTGGCGCACAGCACGCCGAAGCAGCTCGTTCCATCGCGCAGCGGGACCGCGACGAAGGAGGGGCTGGTGTAGTGAGTCGGACGCGGGCCGCGGAAGCGCTCGTCCCGGGCGATGTCCTCGACGAGCAATGGCTCGCCGCGCGCCGCGACGAGCCCCGCCACGCCCTGGCCCATCACGACGTGATCCAGCTCTTCCACGGGCATCTTGTGGCCGGTGGCGGCCGCGACCTGCAACGCATCGCCCCCGGCCCCGCGCAGGAGCACCGAAACCTTGCGGGCGGCGAGGAGTCGTTCCACAGCGTCGAGCGCGCCGCTCAAGAGATCCTCGCCAGCGGTCCGGGACAGGGCCTCGAGCTCGATGCCGGTCGCGTGGAGACGCGCCCGGAGTCGCGACCAATCCGACGCGAGTGCGTAGGCTTCGAGGGCGCGGCGCACCGAAAGCCGCAGCTCCTCTTCGTGCAGCGGCTTGGCGAGATAGTCGCAGGCCCCGAGGCGGAGCGCTTCGAGCACGTACTCCTGGTCGGTGTGGGCGGAGAGCACGACCACCCGCAGCTCGGGCCGCGTGCCGCGCACCTCCCGCAATACTTCGAGCCCATTGCGGTCGGGCAGCATGATATCGAGGATCAGCACGCCGATGGCCGGGTCGGCGGCTTGCTCGAGCGCCTCGGCGGCCGTCGCGGCGAGCTGATACGCATGACCCTCTCCGTCCAGAAGCTCGCCGATCGCTTCGCGGAAAAAGCGCTCGTCGTCGACGACCAGGATGTGGGCCGGCGGCGAGCTCGGAACCGCGGGGCCCAGCGGGCGCGCGGAATGAACAGGGTCTTGGCTCATGATGAACCCCAAACGCTACAGGATAAAGCGCGACAGATCTTCATCCCGCGCCAGACCCGCCAGACGGCTTTCCACAAAAGCGCGATCGACTGAAATGTGCTGGCCGTCGAGCTCGGGCGCATCGAAGCTCACCTCGTCGAGCAAGCGCTCGAGCACCGTGTGAAGCCGACGCGCGCCGATATCGTCGGTGCGTTCATTCACCGCGACGGCGATCTCCGCGAGCGCGGTCACCCCGTCTTTCTCGAAATCGAGCGACACCCCTTCGGTCGCCAACAGCGCCTGGTACTGCTTGACGAGGGAGTTGTCGGGCTCCGTGAGGATGCGCACGAAGTCGTCACCGGTAAGGCTCGAGAGCTCCACCCGGATCGGAAAGCGACCCTGCAATTCGGGAATCAGGTCCGAGGGTTTGGCGACGTGAAAGGCCCCGGCCGCGACGAACAGGATGTGGTCGGTGCGTACCGCTCCGTGCTTGGTCTGGACCGTCGAGCCTTCCACGATCGGCAGCAGGTCGCGCTGCACGCCTTCCCGCGAGACGTCGGGGCCGTGTTTTCCGGCGGGACCGACCGCGATCTTGTCGATCTCATCGACGAAGACGATGCCACCCTGCTCCACCCGCTCGATAGCGCTCTCGCGCACCCGGTCGCTGTCGACCAACCGCCCAGCCTCCTCGGCGATCAAGGCATCCCGCGCTGCGGGAATCTTGAGGCGGCGCTTGCGGGTGCGCTGCGGGAAGAGGTTGCCGAGCAGGTCCTTGAACTGGAGTCCCATTTCTTCAACGCCCTGGGGCGTGAAGATCGACATCTGCGGGGTGGTGGCGTCGGCCACTTCGAGCTCCACCTCACGCTCGTCGAGGGCACCGGAGCGCAACATGCGGCGCAGCTTCTCGCGGGTCTCGCCCCCTGAAGGCAACGGCTCGCTCTCGGAGGTGGGCGCCATCGGCAGGAGCGCGTCGAGCAGCCGCTCCTCGGCCCGCTCCTCAGCCTTGGCGCCGACGCTGCGCTTTTCTTCCTCGGTCACCATCGCCACCGAAAGTTCGGTGAGGTCGCGGATGATGGACTCGACGTCGCGCCCGACGTAGCCCACCTCGGTGAATTTCGAGGCCTCGACCTTGATGAACGGCGCCTGCGCCAACCGCGCCAGGCGCCGGGCGATCTCGGTCTTTCCGACGCCCGTGGGGCCGATCATGATAATGTTCTTGGGAGCGATTTCGTCGCGCAACGCCGGGTCGACGTGGCGGCGCCGCCAACGATTGCGAATTGCAATCGCCACAGCGCGTTTGGCCTCGCGCTGACCCACGATGTAGCGGTCGAGCTCCGACACGATTTCGCGGGGAGTAAAGCTTCGCAACTCGTTCAAGGGGTCGCCTCCGACGATTCGGGGAGCGTCATCACTTCGATGCGGTCGTTGGTGTAGATGCAGATCTCCGCGGCGATCGCGAGCGCCGCGCGCACGATCGCCGCGGCGGAAAGCTCGGTATGGCGCAGCAGGCCGCGCGCGGCCGCCACCGCGTAGGCCCCGCCGGAACCGATCGCACCCACCCCGTCGTCGGGCTCGAGCACGTCGCCGTTTCCCGAGACGATCAACAACGCCTCCGGGTCCCCGAGCAGCAGCATGGCCTCGAGCCGGCGCAAGACGCGATCGCTCCGCCATTCCTTGGCGAGCTCGACGGCCGCGCGTCGCACATTGCGGGGGTGGGCCTGAAGCTGGGATTCGAGGCGCTCGTACAGCGCCAAACCGTCGGCCGCGCCCCCTGCAAACCCTACGGCCACGCGACCCTCGGCCGCCGCCCGAAGCTTGCGCGCGCCGTGTTTCACCGCGGTGTCTCCGATCGTGACCTGACCGTCGGCACCGAGCGCCAGCTGCCCCCCGCGCAGCACACCGAGCACCGTCGTGGCGCGCACCGGTTGTTTCATTCGTTCTCCCGATCGAGCTTCGGACCTCGTCCCCGGCCTGGTCCGCCCCCCTGGGCAGGCGACCCGGCGGGTAACTGGGCACGCGGATGGGCGCGATCGTACACCTCGAAGAGCCGCTGCGCGGAGACCGCCGTGTAGCGCTGCGTAGTCGAGAGGCTCGCGTGGCCAAGCAGCTCCTGGATCTCGCGCAGATCGGCCCCCATATCGAGCAGGTGCGTGGCATAGCTGTGCCGCAGGCGATGCGGGTGGACGCGTCCGGCGACACCTGCGCTCCGCGCGCGCTGACGGACGATCCTCCGCACCGAACGTTCGGTGAGACGGCCGTCGCCGCGCGCCGAAAGCGACCGAAAGAGCGGCTTCTCCGTCTCGGCCGTGCGCGGAGCGTGACCGAGATAATCTTCGAGCGCCTCGCGGGCGGCGCCCGGCAGCGGCACCACGCGCTCCTTGCGACCCTTCCCGAGGACCCGGACATCCCTCGTCTTCAGGTCCACGTCCGTTTCGTTGAGGGCCACCAGCTCGCCGACGCGTAGTCCGGCGCCGTACAAGAGCTCTACCAGGGCGCGATCGCGAAGCCTCCGCTCGCGCTCGCGCTCAGCCCGTTGCGGGGTCGCGGGCGCTAGCTGGCGATCGCTCTCCATCAGCGCGTGACAGTCGTCGACTGCGAGGGGCTTGGGGAGCGTCCGCGGCCGGCGCGGCGCACGCACACCGAGGGTAGGATCCACCTCGGAGCGCCCGAGCTCGCGCTGATGGCGAAAGAAGGACCGCAGCGCAGCCAGCGCCCGGGCGAGCGAAGCGGGGTGGTGACTCGCGTGGCGCGCCGCCAGAAACGCGCGCACCTGTTCGATCGAGACCTGCTCGGGAAGCGCCCCATCGCCGAGGAACGCGGCGAACTGCCGCAGGTCGGAGGCGTAGGCGCGCTGGGTTTCGGGCGACAGGTTGCGCTCCTGACGGAGGGCGCGCACAAAGTCGCGGACGGCACTCTCAAAGCTCATGACGCCTCGCCGCACCAGCGATCCCAAGCGACGAGCGCGCGCTCGGCCACGCGCCGATAGCGCTCGAGCTTGCGCTCGCGACGAGAGCGCCGGCGGGTTCCACCGCGCTCCTTGCGTCCAGCCTGCGGCCCGGCCCCGAGGGCGCCGGACGCGTCGGGCAGCGGATCGATCAGCCCGAAGCTCGCATTCATCGGCTGGAAATGGTTCGGATCCGCCTCGCGCAGGTGGCGCAACAGACTCCCGTGGGCCGTCGCAGGCGGGGGCAGCGGCGGGGTCCGCCCCTGCGTGGCCCAGACCGCGAAGATCCCTGCGAGCCCGCCGAGCGCCGCCGACTCGACATAGCCCTCGACACCGGCCAACTGCCCGGCGACGGCCAGGCCGGGCCGGGTCGCTACCTCAAGCGTCGGGGTCAGGTGGCGCGGGGCATTCACGTAGGTATTGCGGTGCACCGAGCCAAAGCGCGCGAAGGCAGCCTCGGCCAGACCGGGGAGGGTCCGAAACACTTCGCGCTGCGCTGCGATCTTCATCTTGGTCTGGAAGCCGACGAGATTCATCAGGACGCCGCGCCGGTCCTCGGAGCGCAGCTGTACCACCGCGAAGGGCCGACGGCCGGTGCGCGGATCGACGAGTCCGACCGGCTTCATCGGGCCATGGGCCAAGGTGAGGCGCCCGCGGCGCGCGATCTCTTCGATCGGAAGACACCCCTCGAAGTAGCGGGCGTCTTCGAAGGCGTGCAGCGGCACCGTATCGGCCTCGAGCAGGCGCTCGACGAAGGCGCTGTAGTGCGCCTCGGTGAGGGGCAGGTTCAGGTAGTCGCCCTCCCCCTCCTCCCAGCGCGAAGCCCAAAACGCGATGTTCGGGTCGATCGAGTCCGCGTACACCACCGGTGCGATGGAGTCGTAGAAGTAGAGCGAACGCTCGCCGAGAAGTTGCTGCAGGGCCTCGGCCAGGTCGGGGGCGGTGAGCGGCCCCGTCGCCAGGATGACGTGTTCGTCGTCGGGGATCTTGCGCAGAAGCTCGTGACGCACCTCGATCCGCGGGTGGCGGCCAATCGCCTCGGTGATCGCGCGGGCAAAGGCGATGCGGTCGACCGCCAGGGCTCGCCCGGCCGGGACTGCGTGACGATCGGCCTCGGCCAGGACGAGCGAGCCCAGCCGCCGCATCTCCTCTTTGAGGAGGCCGACGGCGTGGGTTTGCTGGTTGGAGCGCAACGAGTTGCTGCACACCAGCTCGGCGAGGTCGTCGCTCTGGTGGGCGGGCGAGCGGCAGCCGGGCCGCATCTCGTAGAGCACCACATCGAGACCGCGGGTGGCGGCTTGCCAGGCGGCCTCGCAGCCGGCCAGGCCTCCACCCACAATCACCACGCGGTGTTGGGCTCGATCGACGGACTGCTTCGACATCGTTCCTACGGGTTGCGGATTCGGGCTTGGGGAGAACCACCCAGCTCCGCGGAAGATGGCGCGGAGGATAGGGAGGTGGCGTAGGCCCGGCCATCCGGGGCCCACTCAATGCTTCCTTCGAGCTCGAGGGCCACGAGCTGGCGCCCGACGGCCGCGGCGTCGAGGCCCAGGCGCGCGATGAGCTCGTCGGGGCTCGCTGGGCCTTCGCGTAACGCTTTGAGGAGGGCGGAGGCGCCACCCCGGGGCGGCCCGGGGGGCGGGCCGGGGTCTCGATCGGGTTTGGGGTCGGGACCTGGCTCCGACGGAACGCCGAGCGCGCCCAACACGTCGGACACGTCGAGAACGGGGCATGCCCCAGCGCGCAACAGGGCGTTCGGGCCCTCACTGCTCGCCACATCGACGGGTCCCGGGACGGCCAACACTTCGCGCCCCTGATTGAGAGCGTGTGCGGCGGTGAGGAGCGATCCGCTGCGGGCGCGCGCTTCCACGATCACCACCGCTGCGGCCAGGCCACTGATGATGCGGTTGCGGAGGGGGAAATGGTGGCGAAGAGGCGAAGTGCCGGGGGCGAACTCGCTCAAGAGCGCCCCGGAGCGACTGATCGCGCGCGCGAGCTCCCCGTGGCTGGGGGGATAGACGGCATCGGGTCCACACGGCAACACGGCGACGGTGACGCCGGTTTCGAGCGCGCCCCGATGGGCCTCCGCATCGATGCCGCGCGCGAGGCCCGAGCTCACCACGATGCCCCGTGCCGCGATCTCGCGCGCCAGGGTGCGTGCGATGCGCCGCCCGTAGCCGGTGGCCGCTCGGGAGCCCACGATGGCGACCATGGGGGCCGCAAGCGCACTGCGCTGACCCTGCACCCAAAGCAAGAACGGAGGGTCGCTCAGTGCGGCGAGCTGCGGAGGATAGTCGGGATGACCCCACGGGAGAGCCACTACTCCGCGCGCAGCCAGGCCATCGCAGACCGCTTCGAAAGACCGATGTGAAAGCGGCGCTGGAGTGGCGGAAAATGCCGCCAGCGCCCGGCTGGGGTCGCCATGAGCTTCGAGAGCGCGGCGCGCCTGCTGGGGCTTGCGCGCCGCGCGACGCTGGAGTTCAAGCCAGGGCCGCAATGCCGCGCGGGAAGCGGAAGCAGCGGGATCAAGCCAAGGGTCCACGGAGGCGGGCTCCGGGGACCGGGGGCCACCTGTCTAGCGCTCCGATCTCATGCCGTCAGTGTGGACCGGCTCGGAAGTAGTCTCCACGCGTGACCTCGGAGTTCGACCGCGTCACGACGGCGACCGACGTGGTCGGGTCGGCCCGAATGACCACCATATCGGCGATCACATCGTCGGGCAGAGTGACCTTGCGCTGGCGATGCACGTCGTGGGCGCTACCGCCGGCGCGGTAGACCTCGAAGGTGTTGCCCACCTCGACACCGTGCTCCGAACCGCGATTCAAGAACACCAGATCCCGATCGGCCATCACCGTGCGTTTGCTGCCGAAGTGGGCGATCTGTCCTTCGATCGTGGGGCTGGCGTCGCGCAGCGTCACTTCCGGGTTCACGGTTTTGTAGGGCACGAGACGGTCGCCGCGCCGCATCTCCACGTCCGAAACGCGAATCAGCGCCTCAGAGGTCTCGGTGTCGGTGCGTGTCACCTCCACGACGCCGAGGGGCTCGACCATCACGCCGATCTTCCTCCCGGTCGCCGGATCGCGCACCTCCTCGGTCGCGCGGATCACCGCCAGACGCTCTCCCACGGAGACCTCGCCCTCACCGAGGCCGATATAGACGCGCCGCGTCTGGGCCAGCCAGGTGTGGAGACTCGGGCTCTCGACGATGGCCGCTGCGGCCTCGTAGTCCTCGGCACTCACGTACCCCACCGCGTGCATCCGCTCGTATCGAAAGCTTCGACCCATCGGGGTCGTCGGCATGGCGTCCATGACGTCGCCCACGGCGGCCGGGGGCAGCTCCTCATACTCCGTCTCGGGAACCCGGGCGAGCAGGGCCTCCGCTTCCTCGGGGCTCACGCGCTTCATCTTGGTGGGCGTGATCCAGATGCGATCCTCGGGGTAGATGCGGTGGGGATTGGCGACGTCGGGGTTCGATTCCCAGATCGAAGGCCACACCCAGGGCGTTCCCAGGTAGGCTTCGGAGATATCCCACAGAGTGTCTCCCGGCACGACGATATGGATGCGGCCCTGCTGGCCTTGCTCGTCGTACCCAATGGGTCCGAGTTCGGGCGTTGCCTCGAGCGGCGAAGCCTCGGGCGACGCCTCGGCACGCATCGCTTCGCCGTCCGCGGGCGACTCCTCGGCTCCCGCCATCGCGTCGCTCGGCGCGGCGGTGTCCATCGCTTCGCCCGCGACGTCACTGCTCGGTTCGGTGAAGAGCGGCGGGGCCTCGCCCGCCGGCTCGACGGCCACCGGATCGCCACCGCCAAGAAGCGCCTCGGTCGACTCGTCCTCGTTGGCCACGACGGTGGCAGCGAGGACGACGAGGCCCATGGCAAAGGTTCCGATGAGGACAATGCGCATCTGCATTCCGATCCCTCCGGTCGGTGTGCCTCGGAGCCCAGACCCATCGATTGGACCCGAGGGAGTCGCATCGGCAGCAGCGACCCACCGTCCTATCGGCGCTCCTCGCCCGGATCTTGAAGCATCCGAGCGTTCTGCCCCGTGAGCCGAGCGTGGAGCGCGAACCGTTCTCCGGCAGGGGGACGCGGAAGGCGGAAGGCCTAGGCCCCCTCCAGTCGCGCGAGAAGCGAGCGGGCATCCGCGGTCCACGGAGGCTGACGCTCGGCGGTAGGAGGCGGAGCGACCTCGAGGGCCCGCTCGAGCGTCTCGCGGGCCTGCTCCAGCTGGCCATTGCCCTCGTAGGCAAGCGCCAGGTGGTAGCGAATCACCCCTACGTCCTCTTCGCTGGCGTTCGCGGTGTTCTCGGCCTCGCGCAGGAAATCGATCGCGGCTCCATAGAGGCCCTTTTTGTAGAGCACCCACCCCAGCGTGTCGGAGGTGTTGGAGTTGTCCGGAAGAACCTGCTTGGCCTCACGCGCCAGATCGAGAGCGCGGTCCAGGTCGCGATCGTCCTCCGCGAGCAGGTACGCGAGGTTGTTCTTGGCGACGCCGAGGTTGGGATCGTTGCGGATCGCGGCCTCGTACTGAGCGATCGCGTCGCTGCGCCGATTCTGAATTTCGTAGAGCGTCCCGAGCGCAAAGCGCAACGCCGCCGAATCGGGCCTCTTTTCGACCGCCTTCTCGTAGGTCTCCACGCCTTCGGCGAACCGCTGCGTCGCCAGGTAGTAACGCGCCAGCGCCTGATAGGTGGCCATGTCGTTGGGGGCCAAATCGATGGCGCGTCGCAGTTCCTCTTCGGCCGCACTCCCCCGTCCTGCGACCAGGAGTGCCATGCCGTGCAGACGGACCAGCGGTCCACTTTGGGGTTTCGCTGCCACGGCGGCCTCGATGCGCTCGAGGGCCGCCGGCCCGTTTCCGAGCTGCCGCTCGGCGTCCAAATACTGGCCGAGGATCTCTGCGTTGTAGGGCTGCTGTTCGAGCGCCTTCAGGAGCTTCGCGCGGGCGAACTCGGCGTTCCCGTCCAGCAGATCCAGCCGCGCCAGGGCGAAATACACCTCGGCGCCGCGATCGTCGATCGGGACCGCCTCAAGCTCCTGGCGTGCGGCCTTGCGATCCCCCAATCGCACCAGGCTTTGGGCAGCGAGAAGCCGCATCGGCTGCGAAGCGGGACTCTTGCGGAGCACGCGCCGGGCTTCATCCACGGCGGCCTGATGGTCGCCGAGCTCCGCGTGGAGGCGGGCGAGTAGTTGACGAGCCGGGTCGAGCGAAGCGTCGAGCTCGAGCGCACGCTGCACCTCGACGCGCGCTTCCGGGCGATCGCCGGTCGTGCGCAGCACCGAGGCCAGCAGAAAATGGGCCTGGGCCGAGTCGGGCCGAGCGTCGACCACCGTGCGCAGCGCGGCTTCGGCGCCCTCGAGATCACCGTCTGCGATATCGAGCTTGGCGCGGACGAAGTACGCCTCGGGCGACTCCGGATTCTCTTTCAGGACCGCGTTCACGATGGCGCGAGCCTCCGGGATCGCTTGCGGCACCCCGCCCCGCACGCCGCGGTCGACGAGCAGCTCGGCCTTGCGCAGCCGGGCCAGCTCCGAGCTCGGGTCGGCGACCAGCGCTCGATCGACCGCCTGAAGTGCGCCCTCGAGATCGCCGTTCTGGCTCCGGTAGGCAGAGAGCGTCAGATAGGGCCCCACCTGCCCGGGATCCGCCTGGGTCGCATCGTCCATGATCTGGTCGGCGCGATCGCGGGCACCGCGGGCGTGGTAGAAGCGCGCCAGCGCGTAGAGGACGTCGAGGTCGCCGCTGTTCTTTTCGCGCGCCTCGAGCAGCGTCGCCTCGGCCTCGTCGTAGCGTTCCTGACCATAATAGAAGCTCGCCAGGCGCCGATAGGCGAGGCCCCGCTCCTCGTCTTTCGCGATGGCAAGGGCCTGGCGGTACGCCGTCTCGGCTTCCGCCTCGCGGCCCCCGCTCCGAGCGTAGAAGGCCGCCAGGGCGAAGTAGCTGCGCACGTCCGGCTGCAGCTCGGTGAGCTTTTGAAATTGCTGCTCGGCGAGCGCCTCGTCCCCCTGGTCCAGGTAGAAGTTCCCGAGCAGCGCGGCGACCTCGGGTCGCTCTGGCCCGATGGCGGCGGCCCGCTCGAAGGCCTCGCGGGCCTCGTCGTCGCGGGTGAGACCCGCCAGTGCGCGCCCGCGGAGGAGCTCGGCCTCCCAGCTCTCCGGCTGCGCGGCGATCACGGCATCGGCCTGCACCAGGGCCTCTTCGCGTTGCTCGTCTTCACCGAGAACCAGAAAGTTGCCGTAGGCCAGACGGGCTTCGTAGTTCTCCGGGTCAAGACGCACCGTCTCGCGCAGTTCCCAGTACGCCTTGGCCGGCTTCCCGTCGGCCAGAAACGCTTTGGCCAGGCCGTAGTGCGCCTCGGCATTATTGGGATCGATCTGCACCGCGTTGCGATATTCGATCACCGCTTCCGGCGCCTTCTTCTCCTCGATGTAGGAGGCGCCGCGCTCCATGTGGGTCGCCAGGCGCGTCTCCTGATCCTGGCAGCCGAGCGGCGCAAGGGCCGCCAGTGCCACCAGCTCGACCATGAGAAGTGCTCGGGCGATCCGCTTGAACTTCTGGCTCATCATCCTTCCCCAGTCTTCGGTTGCAGCGCAGTATGGCCGACGCCCTGCCCCAAAACACCCGGCGACGTCGTTCTCCACCCAGTGACGTCAATCCTCTTCGCTTCCGCGATTGCGTCGCCAGGAAGAGTGGGTGATTTCCATCTGCGCGATCATGTAGTTGAGCTTGCGGCGACTGATCCCGAGACGACTGGCCGCGTCTTTTTGCACCCATCCGCTTCTGCGCAGCGCCGTGAGGACGAGCTCGCGTTGCATATCGCGCAGGTTCAAGGACTCGGGCCACTCAAAGGCCGCTCGGTGCCACGAGGGAGCTTCGGGTAGATCGAGATCCTCGGCCTCGATGCGTTCTCCTTCCGAGAGCAGCACCGCGCGCTCCAACACGTTGCGCAATTCGCGCACGTTGCCCGGCCAGCGGTGCGCGCTCACGCGTTCCAGCGCCGCCTCGCTGAGCACGCGCGGTCCGCGTCCGAGCTCGAGGGAAAACGCGGCGGCGAAATGGCGAGCGAGCTCTTCCGCATCCTCGCGCCGTTCGCGGAGCGGCGGCAGATGTACCCGGATCACGTTGAGCCGAAAGTAGAGATCCTCGCGGAATCTCCCCGCCCCGATCTCATCCTCGAGCGTCCGGTTGGTCGCGGCCACGATCCGTACGTCCACCCGCAGCGTGCGGGTTCCCCCGAGCCGGTGGAACTCGCGCTCCTGGAGCACGCGCAGCAATTTGGCCTGGGTGGTCGCGGCCAGATCGCCCACCTCGTCGAGAAAGAGCGTTCCGCCGTGGGCCTGCTCAAAGCGCCCCACCCGGGCGCGGTCGGCGCCCGTGAAGGCGCCCCGTTCGTGGCCGAAAAGCTCCGACTCGAGCAGGGTTTCGGGCAGCGCGGCGCAGTTCACCTTGACGAAAGGTCCCCCGGCGCGCGGAGAAAAGCCGTGAACCAGGCCCGCGATCAACTCCTTGCCGGTGCCCGTCTCGCCGGTCACCAGGACCGTGGACGGCGAGGGCGCGACGCGACGCGCCAGCGCCAGTGCCTCGCGCAGCGCGCGGCTGCGTCCCACCAGCTTCTCGGGGCCGAACTGCGCCGCACGCTCGGCGCGCAGATCGTTCACTTCACGTTCGAGGCGCCGGTGTTCCAGGGCGCGCGCGAGCCGTACCTCGAGCTGCTCCAGATCGAAGGGCTTCTGGATAAAGTCAAAGGCGCCGCGCCGCATCGCTTCGACGGCGGTCTCCACGCTGCCGTAGGCGGTCATCAGGAGCACCGCCGTCCGCGCCTCGCGAGCTTTGGCGGCGTCGAGGACCTCCATGCCCCCGACCCCGGGAAGGCGCAGGTCGGTGATCACGGCGTCGTAGGGGGCAACCTCGGGGTCCCGGAGGCGAGCGACGGCATCCTCGCCGTGGGTCGCCCGATCGACCTCGGAGCCGGCGTCTTCGAGGGCGCGCGCAATCCCGCGACGCAGGGCGTCGTTGTCCTCGACCAGCAGGAGCCGCGCTCCGCTCATGGCGCTTGTCGTCACGCCGCGCGCCGCCGATCGGGGTGCTCGGGTCCCGCGGGCAGATGGATCCGGAACGTGGTCCCCGACACGGCATCACTCTCGACTTCGAGCCGGCCACCGTGCTCTGCAACCAGCTTCTGGGCGGTGGCCAGACCGACCCCCGATCCCCCTTCCTTGGTGGTGAAGAAGGGGTAGAAGATGCGCTCCCGGAGCTCGGCGGGGATCCCCGGCCCGTTGTCGGCCACGCGGAAGACCAGCTCGGGGCAAGCGCGCGGCCCCCCCACGCCAGCACTCGGCTCCGATGGCGCGGCGCAATCGATTCCCACCTCGACACGCTGTTCGGCCGGCCGGCGCTCGCGGAGCGCCTCAAAGGCGTTGAGGATCAAGTTGGTCAGGGCGGCCTGCAGCCCCTCGCCGTCGACCCGCAGTGGGGGCGGAGCTTCGATCGGGTAGTGGCGCTCGAGCGAGCCCCGGTACCCGGCGCGGGCCCGGGCCAGGGACAGGCTTTCTTCGAGCAGTGCCACGGGGTCGATCCAGGCGGGCTCGAGAGCGATCGGGCGCACGAATTCGAGGCTCTGGGTCACGGTCTGGGCGACCCGGGCCAGCTCCCCCCGCACCTCGTCGAGCAGCGCGAGCGCGTCCGGATCATCGCGCAGGCGGCGCTTCAGCAGGCCCGCCGAGATCTCCATCGCCGCCAGCGGGTTGCGGATCTCGTGGGCCAGACCGGCCGCCATCTCCCCCAACGCAGCGAGCCGCTCGCGCAAGCGTTCCTGGGCGGCGCGCCGCTCTATGGGCGTAAGGTCGCGGAACTGCATGGCGGCGCCGCGCAACGTGCCCGCCGGATCGCGGATCGCGGTGAGCGAATAGCCGATGGTGCGATCCGCCTCGCCGGAGCACTCGAGGATCAGCTCGACGCGGCCGGGCCGTGGGCGGCCGTCCAGGGCTTCGACCAGCCGGTCGGCGATCGCCGGGGTCGCGCCCAGCACGTAGCGCGCCTCGCATCCCAGCAAGCTGTCGGCCGGACCGGGAAGACCCAGGATGCGCTGCGCCGCCGCGTTCAGGAGCGAAACGCGGCCTCCGGTATCGACCGCGATCAATCCCGAACCCAGCGATCCCGCTAGATAATCCGCCAGCCGCGGGTCGCAGTGTGTGGCCTGCGCCATCTGGCCGCTATCGGAATGGTGGGGGTTGGGCCTGAGGCCGCGGCGGTCAAAGGAGCTCGGAGCCCAGCTCCTCGCGCACCCGGGACACGAGCTGCTTGAGGTCCCCGCTGCGGTCGAGGCGGGCCACCAGGAGCGCATCCCCGGTGTCGATCACCGCGAGCCCCTCGACGCCGAGGAGCGCGATGGGCCGCTTCCCGCCCCAGATGAGATTTCCGCGGCCCGCCTCGGAGATGACCCGGCCGCCGATTACCCGCGACGCCTCCGAGGTGACTCCTACCGCCTCGGCGAGGGCGGCCCAATTCCCGACGTCGCTCCAGGCGAAACGCACGGGGAGGGTCCAGACGCGCCGGCTCTTCTCGAGGACGCCAAAATCAATCGAGAGCTTGGGCGCCCGGCGGTAGGCCTGCTCGAGAGCGCGCCGCGAACCGCGGCCGCGGGGCCGCTCGCGCACAGGTGCCAGGGCGCGAAACACGGCCGGGGCACAGCGCTCGAGCTCCTCGAGCAGCGTCGCGGCCCTCCACACGAAGATCCCCGCGTTCCAGAGATGCCGCCCATCCGCGGCAAAGCGCCGGGCCCGCGCCAGGGCGGGCTTCTCGACGAAGCGCGCCACGCGGTAGAGCCCCGCAAAGCTCCGGCCGGCGGGCTTCCCGATCCTCAGGTAGCCGTAGCCCGTCTCCGGGCGCGTCGGCCGGATCCCCAACGTGACGAGGACCTCGGCGCGGGCGGCTGCCGCGGCTGCGTGGCGCACCGCGGCCCCGAAGGCCTTGCGGTCCGGCAGCAAGTGGTCGGCCGGCAACACCGCCATCACGGCGTCGGGGTCGCGCGCCGCCAGGCGCGTGGCGGCGAAGCCCACCGCCATCGCCGTATCGCGTCCGCGCGGCTCCACCCACACGTGACCGGCCGGAAGCCCGGCGGCGCGCCGCATCCGGGCCGCGTTGTCCGCGGTGCACACGAGCCAGGTGCGCTCCCGGGGCGCGAAGGCGCGGGCGCGCTCGAGGGTGTGGGCGAGCAGGCTCTTGGGCGGCTTGCCTCCCAGGGGGGCCAGCAACGGCTTCGGGCGCCGCCGTCGTGACTGCGGCCAGAAACGCTCCCCTGCCCCCCCTGCGATGATGACCGCGTGAAGCCTGCCGCCACTCACGACCGGCCGACGCCGACGTACACGAAGCCCGCATCGCGAACCGATCCGGGCTCGTAGACATTGCGCAGATCGACGATCACCGGTTCGGCGAGGAGCCCGCGCAGGCGCTCGAGATCGAGCATGCGGAACTGATTCCACTCGGTAACGATCACCAGCACGTGGGCGCCCTCACAGGCCTCGTAGGGGCCCTTGGCAAGCGTCACCTCCGGAAGCAGCGCCTCTGCGTGGCGCATCGCCACCGGGTCGTAGGCGCGCACCGAAATCCCCCGCTCCTGCAGGCCGCGGATGATGTCGAGCGAGGGCGCGTCGCGCATGTCGTCGGTTTCGGGCTTGAAGGAGAGCCCGAGCACGGCGACGGCTTTGCCCGCCGGGTCGTCGCCCAGAACGGCGAGAATCTTGTCGAGCATGCGCAGCCGCTGTCGATCGTTGATCCGCAGCACGGCCTCGGCGAGCTCCAGGGGCTCGCCGAGGGCGCGCGCGAAGTTCGCCGCGGAGCGGGTGTCTTTGGGGAAGCACGACCCGCCGAAGCCCGGCCCCGCGTGCAGGAACTTCGAACCGATGCGCCGATCGAGACCGATGCCCCGCGCGACGTGGTTCACGTCGGCGCCGACCCGCTCGCAGAGGTTCGCGATCTCATTGATGAAGGAAATCTTGGTGGCGAGAAACGTGTTCGCCGCGTACTTGGTGAGCTCGGCGGTGGCCACGTTGGTCAACACGAAAGGGGTCTCGTTCAGATAGAGCGGCCGGTAGAGGTCCCTCAAGATCGCGGCGGCCTCGTCATGATCGGTGCCGATCACCACGCGGTCCGGGCGCATGAAATCGTTGATGGCAGCACCCTCGCGCAGGAACTCGGGGTTCGAGGCGACCTGGAACCGGCACGCCACGCGGCGGGCGTCGAGCTCCTCCTGGATCCAGCCGCGGACCTTTT
>CAZTOE010000089.1:9167-15722 GCA_964615045.1 uncultured Spirochaetales bacterium | reverse complement strand
CCTCCGCCGACGTCCAGCCCGTCATCAGCACGACCTCCGGCTGCAGCCCGATGGCGAGTTCGCTCGAGATCGGTACCGAGCCCCGCAAGCCAGCGATCCGGGCGACATTCTGGGCGCCCGCGCGGCCCAGGATGTCGTCGATCAGGGTGTCGGCGCCGGCGGTGTAGAGCCCGCCCGCGAGAAAGAGCACCCGCGGCGACGGCGTCGCGGCCGCGCGTCGCTCTACGGCAGCGACGCGCTCCTCGAGCTCGGTGATCCATTCGCGGGCGCGTTCGTCCTGGCCTACCGCTGCGCCGATCGCGCGGATTGCGTCGAACACATCTTCCAGGGATCGAAAGGGCCCGACCCGCAGCAAGGGGATGCCAGCGCCGGCGAGGACGTTCACGGTTTCGGCGCGCGTATAGTCGGCGACCATCACCAGGTCGGGGGCGACGGGAAGAATCAGCTCGGGCCGAGCGTCGATGCGCGCGGCGTGCGGAGGCGCCCGGCCGGCGCTCAGCGAGAAGGCCGGGTCGTCGATCAGGCGGGTGACGGCTACGAGCCGCTCCGGGGCGAGCTGGGAGAGAATCTCGTCCGAGGCGAGGGTGGCCGAAGCGATCCGCCGCGGCGGGCTTTCGAGGACCACCCGCACGCCGCTCGGATCGATCAGGGTTTTGGGGAAAGCCTCTCCTTCGATCCGTGTTGCGCCCACCCGGCCGGGCGCGAACGCCGCGCCGAGACCGGCCGATCCGGTCGCCAAGCCACCGATCCCGCCGAGGGCGAGCCCCGTACACAGCAGCGACCAGGCCGACAGGGCGGTTCTCCCTCCCACGTCAGGGCCGGCCGTCGAGCAGCGCGATGGCGCGTTCGGTGCTTCGAAAGGCCAGCGCCGGAAGATCGTCGAGCGCGAAAAAATCCGCATCCGTCGCGTCGTCAGCGGCGCGGGGTTGGCCGCGGCCCGCGCGGCCTCGATACAGAATCACGAGCGACGCTCCGCCTTCTTCGATCGGGTTGCGCAACACGTCGACTAGGCTGCCCACTTCGATGGTCAGCCCGGTTTCCTCATGAACCTCGCGGCGCGCGACTTCCCGGGGATCTTCGCCGGCGTCGAGAAACCCACCGGGGAGCACCCAGCGTCCCGCGGCCGGCGCATGGCGGCGCTGAACCAGGAGCACTCGCCCGGCCCGGGTGACGAGGGTCACCACCGCGACCTTGGGATCGGAAAAAACGACGCGACCGCAGGCGGGGCAGGCGAGTCGCGCTTTTCGCTCGATCTCGCGAGGGACGAGTGCCGCCGCACAGTGGGCGCAAAACCGCGGGGCCGGCGCGACCCCGTGGTGGTGAGCGCGACGGGGTTGGGAGTCGCTCACGCGGACTCAATCCGCAACGCCCACGTGGCGCGCGAGCTCGAGGATCTGGCGCGCGCGCGTCACGTGCGGCACATCGACCATCGATCCGCGGAAGCGGAACGCTCCTTTGCCCGCGGCGCGTGCCTCTTCGTTGGCCTCGAGGAGCGCGCGGCTGAGCTCGATCTCCTCTTCGCTTGGCGTGAAAGCTTCGTTTACCACCTCGACCTGGCTCGGGTGGATCGTCATCTTCCCCGTAAAGCCCATTTCGGCGGCGCTGCGGCATTCGCGACGCAATCCGTCCAGGTTCTTGAAGTCGACGTACACCGTGTCGAGGGGTTGGACACCCGCCGCGGTAGCGGCGAGCACCGTCATCAGGCGCGCATAGCGAAAGATCTCAAGGTACTCCCCGTTTTCATCGCGGTTGCGTCGGGCGCCGATCGCCGCCGAGAGATCCTCGGCGCCCCACGTGAGGGCGTCCACGCGCCCGCAGGCGGTCAATTCGCGGATCCGCAACAGCCCCGCCGGAGTTTCGGTGCCCAGGACAAGCAGGCGGACCTGCTCCGGCGGGAGCCCCGCCTCCCCGAGCATGCGATCCACTTCGAGGACCTCGTCGGGAGCGCTCACTTTCGGAATCAGGTAGGCGTCGGGGGGGTGCGCAACGGTGGCTGCGAGGTCGTCGCGACCCCACCGGCTGTCGAGGGGGTTGATCCGAACCACGCGCTCGCGCCCGCCAAAATCCACGTCTCGGAGCCAGCCCGCGACCACTTCACGGGCCGCCTCCTTGTGGTCGGGCGTGACGGCATCCTCGAGATCCAACACGACCGAGTCGGCGGGCAGCTCCAGCGACTTTTCGAGCATGCGTTGGTTCGCGCCCGGCACGAAATGCGAGGAGCGGCGGATGCGCGGCACGCTATGCCGCTCTCTTGCGGATCAGCATGCCGTTGCGGATGCAGGTGCACACGATCTCGCCGCGCTGATTGCGACCGCGGTGCTCGAAGGTCACGATGCCCCACTCGGGTCGTGACTTGGACTCGCGCTTGGCCTTGACCTCGGTCTCGGCGTAGAGGGTATCGCCGAGGAAGACGGGCTTCGGAAAGCGAGTCTCTTCGAAACCGAGGTTCCCGACCGTCGTGCCCAGGGTGGTGTCGCGCACCGAGAGGCCGATCACCACCCCGAGGGTGAAGATACTGTTTACGAGAATTTGGCCGAATTGGCTCTCCTTTGCGAACTCGACGTCGAGATGGAGCGGCTGCGGGTTCATGCTCATCGTCGAGAAGAGCAAGTTGTCCGCCTCGGTGACGGTCCGGCCCGGCTGGTGTTGAAACACCGCACCGATCTCGAGCTCTTCGAAATACTTGCCTGCCAAGAGAATCTCCTTTCGATGCGATCGAGTGCCTTCGCGACCGGCGCGTCGTCCCGGATCCAACCCCACGAGCGCGCGCGGACGCGCTACTGGGCGTCGGGTTTTTGCCGGCCGACGCGTCGGTAGTAGCGCTCGGGAACGCGAGTGGGATCCTTGTAGATGAGGAACTGGCAGTCCCCGCAGCCGAGCTCGGCGGCCGGCTCGACCACGACGAAGGGCGCTCCGTTCGCGTCGATGTCGACGGCTTCCATCGCCGGTTCGTGAGCGCAGTAGACCGGGAAATCAGCGCGGCCGTAGGTCATGCGCTGCGGCTCGGCAATCTTGAGAAAGGCGTCGGGTCCCTCGTATTTGTTCTCGAGCACCAGGCGCCCGCCGCTGCCGCAGGGCCGCATCCGGATGACGACTTTCTCGTCGTCTTCCTCGATCGAGAGCGGCTGGAGGTGGCCTCGCAACCCCGCCACGAACATGCGGATGCGCTTCGCCAGGGGCTCGGAGCGGTCGCCGAGCTTCTTGGAGAAGGGACCCCACCACGCCTCGACGCCTTCGTGCATGACCGCGTCGAGGGCCTCGTCGCCAAAGCGGCGTCCCACTGCGCTCAGCGTGGCGGTAGACCAGTCGCGGTAAAGATCGTGCATCGCGAGGAACTCGTTGTACATGCGCCGGGCGATCGACACCGCCTGCTCGCGCTCACCCGCTTCGATGGCGGCCACGAGGCGGTCGACCGTACGCTTTTCCATTTCTCGCAGATCGTCGTTCGAGAAGAGCGGTGTTTGCATCGTGATGCTCCTAGTGGGCGTGTCCGGTAACGAGGAACTGCGGCAGTACGAAGAGGTAAGTTCCCTCCTCGATCGACCGGCGCAGGTCCGTTTCGAAGCGGTCGACGATCGACGCCGCGAGTCCTGCCTCGCGCGCGTAGCTCGCCATGTTGTAGAGCGCCGTCGCGAGGCGGCCCTGGGTGTCGGCCATTCCGAGCACCCGGACTTGGACGTCCCGAAAGCCGGCGTCCTTGAGCGCGCCGTAGAGTTGTCGGCCGATGAGCGGGGTGTGGTAGGCGATCCGCGCGGCCTCGAAGATCTCCGCCGTGCGCTCGACACCGATGGGTTCGACAGCGAAGAGGCCCCAGTCGCTGTCGACGACATGGGCGATGCCTCCGGGTCGCAAGACGCGGCGGAATTCGGCGAGGACGCCGGCCACGTCCGGCACGTACTCGAGCACGTTCTTGCAAACCACGCGGTCCGTGCTCGCGTCGGGCAGCGGGATGCGGTCGTCGCTCACGTGGTGCCACTCGATGCGTCCGCGGACGCCGTCCCGCTCGGCCCGCTGCGCGGCGCGCCGCAGTAGCTCTCCGTTCAGGTCGACGCCGTGGATCCGGCCCGTGTCACCGACCCGGCGCGCCAGCTCCACTGCCAGCCCTCCAGGACCGCAGCCGTAATCCACGACCACTTGACCGGTTGCCAACTCCGCGGCTTCGAGCAGCGGCGCCATCGCCGGCCGCCACTCGAAGAGCGCGTCGTAGGCCTCGGCGCGTTCGGGCTCGATCTCGACCCAGTGATCGCGGTAGTAGCTCTCGGGGTTGACGGCGGTCAACGGCCTGCCGCCAGTTCGCGACTGATCAGTATGCGTTGGACGTCGCTGGTTCCCTCGTAGATCTGACACACTCGCACGTCGCGGTAGATGCGCTCGACCGGATAGTCGCGCAGGTAGCCGTAGCCGCCATGGATCTGAATTGCATCGGAGCAGACCCGCTCGGCCATTTCCGATGCGAAGAGTTTCGCCATCGATGCCTCCTTGAGGCAGGGTTGTCCGGCGTCCTTGAGCGCCGCGGCGTGGAGCACCGCCTGGCGGGCCACCTCGACCTGGGTCGCCATGTCAGCCAGCCGGAAGGCTACCGCCTGATGTTCAATGATGGGCTTTCCGAAAGCCACCCGCTCCCCGGCGTAGTCGGTCGCGGCCTCGAGGGCCGCCTGCGCCATCCCGACCGCCTGCGCGCCGATGCCGATGCGGCCCGTCGAGAGATTGGCGAGCGCGATCCGGTAGCCCTCACCGGGTTTCCCGAGCACCCCGTCGGCCGGCACGCGGAGGCCGTCGAGCACGACCTGACAGGTATCCGAAGCGCGCTGGCCGAGTTTTTCTTCCTCCTTGGCGACTTGATAGCCCGGTGCGTCGGTACCGCAGAGGAAGCACGTCATGCCGCGCTTGCCCGCCTCGGGATCCGTGATCCCGAAGATCATCGCCAGACTGGCGATGCGTCCGGACGTGATGAACTGCTTGGTGCCGTTCAAGACATAGTCGCCGCCCTCGCGGGCGGCCCGGGTAAGCAGGTTCGCGGCATCGGAGCCGGCCTGGGGCTCCGAAAGCAGGAAGGCGCCGATTTGTTCACCGCGCGCCAGCGGGGGCAGGAAACGCTCTTTCTGGGCCTCGGTGCCGTAGCCCAGAATCGCCGCACAGACCGGCGAATTGTTGACGCTCATGACCGTCGATACGGCGCCGTCGCCCGCCGCGATCTCCATCAGGGCCACGACATACGAGACGAAGTCCGACCCGGCACCACCCCACGCCGCCGGGACACACATCCCCAGAAAGCCCAGTTCGCCCATCTTGTGGAGAACGTCGAGCGGGAGCTTCCCCTCGCGGTCCCATTGCGCGGCGTGGGGGCGGAGCTCGCTTTGCGCGAAGTCTCGAGCGGTGTCGCGGATCAGTTTCTGTTCCTCGTTCAGCAGCATGAGACCTCCGCGCCCCCGTGATATCCTCAATCCTCCGGTGCGGAACGCCCGAGGAGGAATGGCATGCAGGTCGGCGCCCTATTTATCTTCCAAAATTACCAGGACCAGACCACTGATACCCAGATTTACGAGGATGAGCTCAAGCTGGCCGACCTGGCCGAGCCCTTGGGGTATGACTCGGTCTGGTGCGTCGAGCACCACTTCAACAACTACTCGATGGGCCCTGACAATACCCAGTTTCTGAGCTGGGTGGCCGGCCGCACCAGCACCATCAAGCTGGGGACCGGCGCCGTGATCCTTCCCTGGTGGCACCGGCCGCTCCGCATCGTGGAGAAGATCACGCTGCTCGACCATCTTTCGAAGGGTCGCACGCTGTTCGGGATGGGGCGCGGTCTGGCCCGCCGCGAGTACGAGGCCTTCGGGGTCGATATGAACGAAGCGCGGGGCCGCTTCGACGAGTGCGCACGGATGTGCGTGGAGGGCCTCGAGAGCGGCTTTGTCGAGGGCTCCGGGCCGTACTTCCCCCAAAGGCGCACGGAGGTGCGCCCGCGGCCCTACCAGAGCTTCCAGGATCGGCTCTACATGGTGGCCATGTCCCCCGACTCGATCCCCGTCTGCGCCGAGCACGGATGCCGGATGATGACCTTCGCCCAGAAGCCGTGGGAAGAGATGGTCGATCACATGGATACCTACCGCGAGCTCTTCCAGAAGCGCCAGGGCAAACAGGCGCCGCCGCCGGTGTGCGTGGATTTCCTGGCCTGCGACGAGGATCCCGCGGTGGCCGAGGCACTCGCGCGCCAGCACATGTCCGCCTACTACCTGACCGTGATCGAGCACTACGAGTTCATGAGCGAACACTTCAAAAACACGAAGGGTTACGGCAACTACGGCGATGCGGTCGACGTGCTGCGCGAGGTGGGGCTCGAAGGCGCGGGCAACGGTTTTGTGGAGATCAACACCTGGGGCTCGCCGTCCCAGATCATCGAGAAGCTCGAGCGGCGCCGCGAATTGATTGGAGATTTCGATCTCGTCGTGCAGTGCAAGTACGGCGGGCTCCCGATGGCAGCCGCGCAAAAGAGCATGCGCCTTTTCGGAGAGAAGGTGCTGCCCGTCATTCAGGGCTGGCGCTAGCGGGCGCTTC
>CAZTOE010000089.1:4909-9067 GCA_964615045.1 uncultured Spirochaetales bacterium | reverse complement strand
CCGAAGGCGGGAGACCATTCCGGTGGCCGTTCGGCGGCAGCGCACCGGCAAATTCGCGTCCGCATTAAGCCTGGCCTCGGGCGCGCCGACTGGAAAAGGCATGGCCTCCCTCGGGCGCACTGCGGCATTGCTGGCCGCTCTCCAATTCCTCACCGCTCGAGCCGCGGCCGCGGAGGTCTATCGCTGGACCGACGAGAAGGGGAGCACCCACTTTACGGAGGACCTGAGCCTGGTGCCGGCTCGCCACCGGGAGGCGGCGCGCGCCGCTGCGCGCGAGGAGCGCCCAGATCCACTCCAGCTCTACCGCGCGCCCGCAGCCCCCGCGCCGAGCGATCCTGCGTGGAATGGCTCCGGCGACCCGCAGCATCACATTCCGTTCCGCCGCTTCGGCTCCCTCATGGTCGTGGACGTGCGTATCAACGACCGTGTGGTGGCACCCTTCCTCGCCGACACCGGAGCCAGCGGCATCGCAATCCCCCACGCCCTCGCGCGGGAGCTGGGAATTCGCATCGGGGCCGATACCCCGACGGTGATGGTGAACACGGCCAACGGGGTCGTTGAGGAGCCGCTGGTGCGCCTCGATTCGGTCGCGCTCGGGAAGGCGCGCGTCGAGGGTCTCCACGCCAACGTCAGTAGCTCGATGGAGTTTGGGCTGCTGGGCGGCAGCTTCTTCAACAATTTCATCTATCAGGTCGACGCGGCTTTGGGCCTGATCACGCTCGTTCCCAATGCGTCGGTACGGGCGGGTCTGAGCGAGGCGCAGTGGCGAGCGCGCTTTCGGGCGCTGCGCGACCCACTCGCCGAACTCGAGGCCCATCTGGAGGCCGGCGTAGACCGCCGCGCGGGTCGCCTGGCCGAACTCGAGGCGCACCGCGAAGCCCTGAGGGCCGAGCTTCGCGCGCTCGAAGAGGAAGCCAACCGCTCCGGGGTTCCGCAGGCGTGGCGGTAGCGCGCGCCCGGCGGCGGCTCACTCTGCTCGCAGGGCTCGCAGCCCTCGCGTGGGCCCTTCCCTCGTTCGGTGAGCTCTACCGCTGCGAAACGGCGTCGGGCGAGACGCGCTTCGTGGGTATGCCGGATGCGTGTCCGGGAGCGACGCCCTACGAGCCGCGCGCGCGGGTGCAGGGCGTTGCGCCCACGCCTCCGAGCCCGCCGTCGGCGGAGTCATCGTCGGGTTCGGCATCGCCGTCGCGACATTCGGTCGGCGCGGCGGCTCTCTGGCAGCGCAAGAAGGCCCAGGCGGAACACGAGCTCCAACAGGTCGAGGCGACGCTCCCGCGGCTCGATCGCATGGCGACGAGCTGCAACCGCGGCGCCGATTGGTGGGTGAAGGATCGGGCCGGGCTGAAGCAAGGGATCTCGTGCCAGCAGATCCGGGCCGAGCGCGATCGCGTCGACGTCGAACGCCAACGGCTACGCCGCTACCTGGCCGAAGGCCTGGCCGAGGAGTGTCGGCGGGCCGGTTGCCTCCCGGGCTGGATTCGCTGAGTCGCCAGGAGTGGTACGGGCGGGCGACGCCGGTTCGGCCCGACCGCTAGAACGAGTCCTTCCGACGCCGCGTTTCGGCGAACACGTCGACCGGGTCCGCGCCTGCCATGCCCAGGGCGCGCTGCAAGCCTGGCTGCTCCGCCCGCAAGAAGGGGTTGGTGCGGAGTTCTTCGGCCAGCGTCGTGGGAACAGTGGGCACTCCCCGGGCCCGTGCCCCATCGATTGCCGCGGCGCGGGCCACCAGGTCGGCGTTCTCCGGGTCCACGGTGAGGGCGAAGCGGGCGTTGGCCTGGGTGTACTCGTGGGCGCAGTAGATCCGGGTCTGCGGCGGGAGTGCCATCAGTTTTTGCAGCGACGACCACATCTGCCGGGGGGAACCCTCGAACAGGCGCCCGCAGCCCAGGGCGAAGAGCGTATCGCCGACGAAGGCCACTTCATCCTGGGGCAGCCAGTAGGCGATGTGGCCGCGGGTGTGCCCGGGTACGTCGAAGACCTGGACTTCGTGATCTCCGAAGGCGAAGCGATCGCCGTCTCCGACCGCGTCGTCCAGGCCGGGGATCCGGTCCCGATCCGCGCGCGGTCCTACGACGCGACAGCCGGTGCGTTCCTTCAGCTCGAGGTTGCCTCCGGCGTGGTCGAAGTGATGGTGCGTGTTCCAAATGTGGGTGAGCGACCAGCCCTTCTCGCGCAAAGCATCGAGGATGGGGCCGACCTCGGGGGTATCGATGCAGGCGGTCAGGCCCCCCTCGGGCTCATGGACGAGGAATCCGTAGTTGTCCGAGAGGCAGGCAAACTGATGGATTTCGATCGCGGCCATGGGAATCCTCCACGGGTTTCGCGCAAACCTAGCACGGTGCCCCCAGAGCCAGCGTCTGCGCCCTGCTAGCTTTGCAGCATGCCGAACACCGCGGTCACACGTTTTGCTCCGTCGCCGACTGGCCACTTGCACGTCGGAGGAGCGCGCACCGCTCTCTTCAACTGGGCATTGGCGCGACGGGCCGGGGGGCGCTTCCTGCTCCGCGTCGAAGACACCGATCGCGCGCGCTCCTCCGAGGAAGCGTCGCGGGGGATCCTCGAGGACCTCGCCTGGCTGGGTATCGATTGGGACGAGGGTCCGGTGTGGCAAGGCGCGGAGGCGAAATTGGGAGGTGATCCGCGCGGGGTCGGACCCTTCTTCCAATCACAGCGCCTCGCCCAGTACGAGGCGGTGTGGGACCAGATGCTCGACGCCGATCTCGCCTACCCCGCCTTCGAGACGCCGGAAGATCTCGAAGCCCGTCGCCGCGAGGCGCGGCACGCCAAGCAGGCGTTCCGCTACCACCGCGCCGCGGGTTTCGACCGCGCGCGCGCCTTGGATCGCATGCGCGAGGAACCCCACGTATTGCGCTTTCGGATGCCCGAGGAGCCCATTCACGTCGTGGACGTGGTGCTCGGCGAGATCGCTTTTAGCGAGGAACTCCTTGATGACTTCATCGTCCGCAAGCGCGACGGCTTTCCGACCTACCATTTCGCCGTTGTGGTGGACGACGAGCGCATGGGGGTCACGCATGTGCTGCGCGGCCAGGAGCATCTCAACAACACCCCGCGACACGTCGCGTTGCAGCGCGCCCTGGGCTTCCGCAAACCCGTATATCTCCACGTGCCGTTGATCTTCAACCCCGACGGATCGAAGATGTCGAAACGCGACAAGGACAAGGCCGCGCGCGAGGCGCTGCGCGAGACCCTCGCGGGCGGCGCCGATGCGTTGCGAAGCGAGCTCGAGGGCGCGCTGGGCCGCGAGCGCTTGGAGCACTGGCTGCGGGACAAGCGCAGCCAGCTCGAACCCGAGGAGCTCGGTGGGCTTGCGACGCGCCTGGGGCTCGAGCTGCCGAGCATCGAAGTCGAGGACTTCCGCCGCGCGGGCATCCTGCCAGAGGTACTCTGCAACTTCATCGCTTTGCTCGGTTGGAACCCGGGGATTAAAGAGAGCGACGGAAGAGACCTCGAGCGCTTCGACCGCGAGTTCTTGAGCTCGCATTTTGATCCCGTGCGGATCGGAAAATCCAACGCCCGTTTTGACCGCGAGAAACTCGAGGCGTTCAATCAGGACGCAATCGCCGGGATGCCGACCGAGCAGTTTGTCGAGCACTGGTACGACTGGTGTCTGCGCTACGACCCCGACGCATTGGCGGCCCTCGGTGATGACGAGCGGCGGTCGCGCTTCGTCGCCGCGATGCAGATCCGCAGCAAAACGCTCGCCGATCCGACCCGCCGCAATGGCCCTGGTGCCTTTGCACTCCTTGC
Organism: uncultured Spirochaetales bacterium; assembly: GCA_964615045.1. Classification (GTDB taxonomy): domain Bacteria; phylum Myxococcota_A; class UBA9160; order UBA9160; family PR03; genus JANQRO01. The sequence continues at coordinate 5,299 of CAZTOE010000089.1, read as the reverse complement.
CGACGACCAGCTCGAGTTCGATACCGCAGCGGTCGAGAAGATCTTGCGGCGGGGTGACCCGAACGGTCTCGAACGCCTGCGGGAACTGGAGGGCATATTGCGCGGACTACCGCGTTTCGAGCCCGAAACGATCGAGGCGGCGGTGCGAAGCTACTGCGAAGAGCGGGGGGTGGGTCTCGGCAAGGCTGCGCAACCCCTCCGGGTCGCTTTGGCCGGACGCGCCGTCTCTCCGCCGCTCGGCGACACCCTCGCGATCCTGGGCCGCGACACGGCGCTGCGTCGCATCGACCGCTGTCTCGAACGCTTCAGCTAGCGGCGCGCGCAGCGAGGCCGGAGGCCGGAGCGAAGTTCATCAGGCAAGTGCCGCGAAGCGGCGCGCGCAGCGAGGCC
>CAZTOE010000089.1:0-4809 GCA_964615045.1 uncultured Spirochaetales bacterium | reverse complement strand
GGCCGGAGCGAAGTTCATCAGGCAAGTGCCGCGAAGCGGCGCGCGCAGCGAGGCCGGAGGCCGGAGCGAAGTTCATCAGGCAAGTGCCGCGAAGCGGCGCGCGCAGCGAGGCCTGAGGCCGAGCGAAGTTCATCAGACCGGTGCGAGCGCGTCGATGGCCTTGCGCGTCGCCGCGAGGCGCTCCTCGTTGACTGGGCTCACTGCGAGCAGCGGCATGCCGGCGCCGGCTTCGCGGAAGGCCTCGAGTTGCTCACGGCATCGCGGCGCCGGGCCGTACACGCAGACCTGCTCGACGAGCGCGTCGGGGATCAGGGTGGCCGCCTCGCGTCGCCCTCCGCCGCTCGCCCACAGTTCACGCAACTGGTCCATCTGGTCGCCAAAGCCTGAACGCCGCCATTGACGCCGGTAGTTGGGGAGCTGCGCAAAAAAGGCCAGGTTGTAGCGGGCGGCGTTGCGCGCGGCTTCCCGGTCATCCGAAAGGAAAGTCGGAATACTCACGATGCAGTCGATCGCAGCCTTGTCCCGCCCGGCGTCGCGAGCGGCGCGGAACGCCGCGACCAGTTCCTTCAGATAGCCGCGCGTGGGCAAGAAGGGCATCAGGCCATCCGCGACTTCGCCGGCCACGCGGGCCGTTTCTTCGGTCAGCCCGGCGGCATAGACGGGGACCGGATGAGTCGGGGGCAGCGAGCGGAAGAAGGGGCTCTCCGACCGACCGGCCAGAAAGTCACGCAACTTCACCAGATAGTCGCGCAGGTAGCTGCGCGCATCGCCCATCTCGACGCCGAGGGTCTCGAGCAGCACGCGATGGCTGATCCCAATGCCCAGCACCAGCCTCCCATTCGAGAGCTCGGCGATGGTCTTGGCCGTCATCGCCGCGAGGAACGGGTGGCGGAAGTATGCATTGGCGATGTTGGTGCCGACCAGGATTCGCGTGGTGGCCTGGGCGATCGCCTGAGCGCAGGCCAGAGCATCCCCTCGTCCTTCGTTGACCAAGACAGCGTCGAAACCGCGGGCCTCGGCCTGCTGGCCGATTGCAACCAACTCCACAGGGTGCGCCTCGACCGCCGTGGAGAGCACGATTCCAAGACGTCGCTCGGGCGGGCGGGTCACGGACGCGCTCACCAGGGGTTCGAGGGCCTAGGACGAAAGGCGCCTCATGTTGGCCAGCCCGACCAGGCCCAACGACAGCAGCAGCAGGGTGCCCGGTTCCGGAATGATGTTGATCTCGCCGGTTCCGCTGGTCCGGAACGACGTGATCACGCCACTCGATTCCGTGAGCGAGTCCATTCCCTGACTTGAGAAGGAGACCGAAACCGGGGAGTTCGGATCGATGTCACCGAAGAAGGGAAGATCTTCGTTCTCGATCGCGGCCGTGCCGGCGAGAAACACGAACTCCAGCGTTGTCAAGCCCGAATCTTCGATGACCAGCGAGATCGTCGCCGCGTCGACGTCGAGAAGGATTCCCGCTCCGCCCGGCTCGATCAACAGGTCGAAGAAGCCACTGCCAGCATCCGCCGTGCTGGGGATTCCTGAACCGGCGGGAAACATCAACCCCGTCACCGGTGAGAGGAGGAGATCCACCGCGAGCTCGGTGCCGCTCACCCCGGAATTCAGGCTGCCGACCGGCGCATTGTCCACGAAGAAATCGGCCGAGAAGACCTCGTCCGCGTCGGCGATGTCACCAGTGCGCGCGTCCATCGAGGCCGCGTCTTGAAGGACTCCATTACTCAGCATGACGTCGAGACCCGTGAATTTGATCTGGTACATCGTCGCGCTTGCAGCCGTGGCGCTGAGCAGCGACGCCAGCAAAAGTGCCGACGCCGGGAAAATCGGAAAGCGGGTGACAGCGCGGTGGGCGAAGGGGGGGCGTTGGTTCATTTGGAGTGGAGCTCCTTCGGGAATTGATGGCTGGCACCTATCGGCAACACACAAGCAGCGCGAGAGCAGCAAGGGGGCTTATCCCCTCTTTCTCTCGACGATTATACGGAGTTCTCTTGCAAACATCGCCTCAAAAAAGGGGAAAATCCCCCAAAACGCTGTTCGAATGTCGCGTTCTTGTCTCCCACTCCAAACACCTGTTCGCGTAGGCGAACAGGTGTCTGCGAGGCGGGCCGATTCGCGAGTGTCTCCCGGCAGTTCAGCAAAGCCCCCTGCGGCGCCCGGCTACTCCCAGTCCGGCGATTCCCATACCGAGCAGCAGCGCCGTGGCGGGCTCAGGCACCGCCTCTCCGGAGACCTCGCCGGTCCCAGAGGACGTGAACGCCGTCACGGACCCGTTTTCGGTGAAGGAGTTGACCTGCGTCGAGAAGGACAGCGAGACGGTACTGTCGTCGAGGAAATCCACGGGAAGCCCGATGTCCGAGAAGGACATCGTCGTCGCCTCGGAGAATACGAACCGGAGACCGTCCAACGGCGTCCAGATGACAGTGGCGTCGTCGAAGTCCATGGCGAGGGAGCCGCCATTGATGCCTAGGGCGAAGTTCCCCGCCAGACCCGAGACCGAGCCGCCCATGGTCGGCAGCTGCATTCCAACATCCTCGAGCACGAGATCCGCGGTCAGGGTGTCGCCGCTGGAGGCGTCGAAGCCCATCAGAAAGGCGTCGTCTACTGTGATATCGACGGATTGGAGCGGGTCGGACGCGCTCAAGCCACCGGCATCCAGGATGTCGCCGTTCGTCCCGGTGCTCTCCTGATCGAAAATCAAGTTGAGGCTGGTGAAGAGAATCTTGATCTCATTCGCGGAGCCGCTCTGCGGCGTTAGCCACACGAACGCCAAGGCTACCCACTGCAGCAGCGCCGTCGCTTTCCGGATCCGGCTCGTCCGGTTGCCTTTGTTGGCGTTCTCGCCATTTTTGCCACTCATCGCGACCCCTCCTACTCAATCGTTCAGCTTGATTTGCTCGCTCCGCGCTCGGCGTCGTCGGCAACTGAGACGAAGATCTCGTGTATTTTGCAGCCCAAACACCCGCTTCGATTCATCAAAACGTGAACCGAACGGCGTCTATTATACGCCACTTTTCCGATGGTTGTCGATTTCGAAAACACGAGTTTTTTCAGATACTTAGATATTAGACCGCGTCAGGTCTGCGGGTAAATTGAAGGGTTTTGCCCATGGTCCAGGTCGAAGCGCCGCAGCGGCCGCGCGGGGGGACGCCAAGAGTGAAGAAGCGAATCGGGCTGATGCTGTGGCCCACTCCGGGTCTCGATGCGGGCTTCGAGCGGGGCTTGTGGGCTGAGCAGGTCGGCTACGACGATCTCTGGTTGCCCGATGGTGAGGGCATGCAGGACCCGCTGGTGCTGGCGGGCGCTCTCGCGGTCGCCACGCGGGGAGTGCGAGTCGGCACCGGGATCGTCCCGGTATACAACCGCCCGCCCGCGATTCTTGCGACCTCCGTGGTGGCGATCGAGCAGCGCGCCTCCGGCCGCTTTGTGCTGGGCCTGGGTTCTTCGACGCACAATATGATCGAGCGGTGGTACGGCTTGCCTTTTGTGCGCCCCGTGCAGCGCGTCCGCGAAACCGTGGCGCTGCTGCGACGCCTCCTCGCCGGCGAAAAGAGCGATTTTGACGGGGAGACGCTGCGGAGCCACGGCTTCCGGCTCAAGGAAAAGCCCCTGGCACCGGTTCCGATCTACCTCGCGGCGATGGGGCCGCGCATGCTGCAACTGACCGGGGAGGTCGCCGACGGAGTCGTCCTCAATGACATGTCGACACCCGATCGCATGGACTGGACCCTCGATCAACTCGATCGAGGCGCCAAGCGAAGCGGCCGCAGGGTGGAGAATCTCGAGATTGTGATCCGGCGCGCCATCGCTGTGACGGACCGCTGGGAAGAGGGACTCGAGTTCTTCCGCGACCACTTCGCATTCTACGCTTCTGCTCCCGCTTATCAGGACACCATCACCCGCCTGGGTTACGGAGCGGCCATTGACGAGGTTCGCGCGGGCTACCGCGAGCGCAATCGCCAACGCATCCGCGCCGCTGTGACCGACGACATGGTGGAGCGGGTGTTTACGTTCGGGTCTGCCGAGCGCTGTCGGGCGCGAATGCGGGGCGACTATGAGGCGGGGATCGATACCCTCGTCGTGAGCCCCCAGGCGAAGACGGCGGCAGACTTCGCGCGCACGTGTGAAGTCTTCCAGCCCGGCGTACTAGGCGACCCGGGGAGCGACGTGTCGGCCTCGCCGCGCGCTCGATCCACCTGAACCGCCTCCGATCGGCGGCAGAAAATGCACCTCACTCTCGGGTCCGATCGGTTCCAGGAGCGGTGCTTGGATGATCTCGCCGTCGATGGCGACGGCACTCTCCCGGCCGAGCTGCGTCCCGAGGCCCGGAAAGCGGCGGTCGAGCTCGGTGAGGAGCTCGCGCACGTTGCGCACCGCGAGCTCCAATTCGACTTCGGCGCCGAGGCGCTCGGCCAGCTGCCGCGGTAGCACCACGCGTGCCACGTCAGCCGGCGTCCTCCCGGCGCCGCCCGCCGGCCCCGCGCGATCGAACCCGCGCCGCCGCCACTAGCCCGCCGGATGCAGCGCTGCCAGGACCCGCGGCGGCGACATCGGGGCGTGTCGAAAACGCACGCCGGTGGCGGCCGCGATCGCGTTCGCGACGGCCGCGAGCGGGGGAACGATCGGCACTTCGCCGACGCCGCGCACACCGTACGGATGCGACGGGTTGGGCACCTCCACGATGACCGTCTCGATCATCGGCACATCGAGCGCCACGGGCACGCGGTAGTCGAGGAACCCCGGATTCTGCAGAACGCCCTTCTCGTCGAAGATGAACTCTTCGTTGAGCGCCCAGCCGATCCCCTG
>CAZTOE010000088.1:0-15800 GCA_964615045.1 uncultured Spirochaetales bacterium | reverse complement strand
GTCCCCAAGCAGCTCGATGCTCACGGCCTGAGCGCTGAACAGGTGATCGTGAATGACGAAGTGTTGGAGCGCCTGGTCGGCGAGTACACGCGCGAGGCCGGCGTCCGCAACCTCGATCGACAGATCGCGGCGGCGCTCCGCAAGGCGGCGCGGCGCATCGCCGAGGGAGCCGCCGCCCCGATCGTCATCGACGCAGGCTTTCTCCAGGAGGCACTGGGCGCTCCCCCCCATCTGCCAGAGAGCGCCGAGCGAACCACCCTCCCCGGCGTTTCGGTCGGTCTGGCGCGCACCGACCACGGCGGCGACATCCTCTTTCTCGAGGCCACCGCGATGGCCGGCGGGAAGGGTGTGCGCTTGCGGCTCACCGGTCAGCTGGGCGATGTGATGCGGGAATCGGCCGAGGCGGCCCTCTCGTGGGTGCGCGCGAACGCCGCCGCCCTGGGACTGGACGCGCCGGCCCTCAAAGGGGGCGAGATCCATCTTCACGTGCCCGCCGGTGCGATCCCGAAAGACGGACCGTCCGCGGGCGTGGCGCTGGTGGTAGCCCTTGTCTCCGTGCTCTCGGGCCGGTGCGCGCGGGGCGACGTGGCGATGACGGGGGAGATCTCGCTGCGCGGCCGCGTCCTCCCGGTAGGCGGGATCAAGGACAAGTTGCTCGCGGCCGCCCGCGCCGGGATACGCACCGTGGTCATTCCCAAGCGCAACGAAAAGGATCTGGTCGACGTACCCCAAGAGGTCCGCGACGAGCTCAAGATCTGCGTCGCCGAGGCTATTGAGGAGGTGTTGGAGATCGCGCTCGAGCCGGCCTAGGAGTTCGGGGCGTCGCTGGCTCTGTCTTCGAGGTAGGCGGCGAGCGCTTCCCGCCAGTCACGCAAACGAACCCCAAGAGCCGCAGCGCGGCTGCAGTCGAGCACCGAGTAGGCCGGCCTGGGTGCGGGTCGGGGCATCGCCTCGGTCTTAATCCGCTCGATTGGCACCTGCGCGTAGCCAGCGCGGTTGAGCGCCTCTCGAGCAAAATCCCACCACGTCGCCTCGCCCGCGTTGGCGAGGTGAAACATCCCGACGGCGCCCGCGGCCACCAGCGCCACGATCCCCTCGGCGAGATCGCGAGCGTAGGTGGGGCGCCCGCGCTGGTCGTCCACGACGCGCAAGCCGCCGCCCTCCCCTGCCTCGTAGGCCCGCGCCAGGCGCAGCATGGTGGCGACGAAGTTCGCGCCCTGACCGTAGAGCCAGCTCGTGCGCACCACCAGCGCGTCGGGGTCCGCACGCTGCACCGCGCGCTCGCCCGCGAGCTTGCTGCGGCCGTACTCGCTCCGGGGTTCGGTGGGGGCCTCCTCCGGATAGGGCGTGCGCCCCTCGCCGTCGAACACGTAGTCGGTGGAGACGTGGACGAAGCGCGCCCCCAAGCTGCGGGCGAGCCCGGCGAGATGTCCGGGTGCTTCGGCATTGACCGCGCGGGCCCGGGCGCGCTCGCGCTCACAGTCATCGACGCGGGTGAAGGCGGCGGCGTTGACCACCACCTCGAGCGGGCCCGCCGCACGCAGCGCCCGTTCTGAAGCCGCGGGGTCACAGATATCCACTTCGCTGCCCACGCCCTGGACTTCTTCTTGCGCCCGCGCTGCCAGCAAGCTGCGCAGTGCGCGCCCGAGCTGCCCCTCGACGCCAAAGACGAACCACTGCGTCACGCCGGTCACCGTAGCAGACACTCCTTTCCCAGCGGGAGCATGTAGGGGCGCGAGACGCTGGCGACCGCCTGCGCTACCAGAGTTGGCGAGTACGAGGGGAAGTGATGGACACCACTGAACGCCACCTCAGGGGTATCGTCCTGGCGGGCGGGGCGGGCACGCGCCTTTATCCCACGACGGCCGCCGTCTCGAAGCAGCTCCTCCCGATCTACGACAAGCCGACGATCTACTACCCCCTCTCGATCCTGATGCTCAGCGGGATCCGCGACATCCTGATCATCACCACGCCCGACGATCAGCCCGCCTTCCGGCGACTGTTGGGCGACGGCGCCTGGTTCGGCATCTCGCTCTCCTACGCACAGCAACCGGAACCGGGCGGCATCGCCCAGGCCTTCGTGATCGGGCGCGAATTCGTGGGCGACGCGCGTGTAGCGCTGGCCCTGGGCGACAACGTCTTCTACGGCGCCTCGCTCCACGAGACGCTACGTCGGGCCGCGGGCCGCGAGCGCGGCGCCACCGTCTTCGGCTACCGGGTGCGCGATCCCGAGCGCTACGGCGTGGTCGAGTTTGGGCCCGATGGCCGCGTGCTCTCGATCGAAGAGAAGCCGGCACGACCGCGGTCTCCCTACGCCGTCACGGGCCTCTACTTCTACGACAACGACGTGCTCGACATCGCGCACGAGCTCAAACCGTCGCCCCGCGGCGAGCTCGAGATCACCGACGTCAACCGGGCCTACCTTGAGCGCCAAGAACTGAGGGTCGAGTTGCTCAACCGGGGCGTCGCCTGGCTCGACACCGGAACGCCCCAGTCCCTGCTCGAGGCCGCGACCTTCATTCACACGCTGCAGGAGCGCCAGGGGCTGCAGGTCGCCTGCCTGGAAGAAATCGGACTGCGCGAAGGCTACCTGGCTGGAGCGGACGTACTGGCCCGCGCCGACGCGCTCGGAAAGACCCAGTACGCCGACTATCTGCGGGGGATCGTCGCCGAGACGCGCCGCTAAACCGCCGCCTCAGAGGGGCTCGAGCTCGGCGAGCAGGGGGGCGTTTCGGTCGCGGTGGGACAAGATCGGATCCTCGACCGGCCAGGGGATCGCGAGCTGGGGATCATTCCAGCGCACCGCGATCTCTTCCTCGGGCCGATAGATGTCGGTGCACTTGTACTCGATCTCGGCCACGTCGCTCAGCACCGCAAAGCCGTGGCAAAAGCCGGCGGGAACGTAAAGCTGCCGGAAGTTCTCCTCCGAGAGGATCGTGGCGACGAAGCGGCTGAACGTCGCCGAGCCTCGGCGCACGTCGACCGCCACGTCGTACACCTCGCCCCGCACCGCCCGCACCAACTTGGCCTGGGGACGTCGCTGCGCATGAAGGCCGCGAAGCGTCCCCAGCGTCGAGCGCGACTGGTTGTCCTGCACGAAGGGGCCCGCGATGCCCTCGCCGCGATAGCGCGGTTCGTGAAAGGTCTCGACGAAGAACCCGCGGTCGTCCCGATGCACGGCCGGCTCCACGATGACGACGTCCGGGATCTCGGTGCGACTCACCTTCATCACCGGCTCCCGGCGCCCAGGCCGAGGCGCGGGCGGGAGTGGCTCACCGCTTTGCACCAGGCTTGATTCTCGAGAAACCAGGCGACCGTCGCGCGCAGCCCCTCCGCGAAGCTGCGCCGTGGCTCCCAGCCGAGCTCGCTCCGGACCTTGGCCGCATCGATGGCGTAGCGGCGGTCGTGGCCCGGGCGATCCTGCACAAAGGTCTTGAGCTCTGCGTAGGAGTCAACCCCGGCGGCTCGGAGATTTGGATTCTGCGCTGCGGGATGGAGCTCTTCCAGGTGCTCACAAATCGCGTCGACCACTTCGAGGTTGTTGCGCTCGCCGCGGCCGCCGATGTTGTAGCTCTGGCCGACGCACCCGGCCCTCAGCACCCGCAGAATCCCGCTGCAGTGATCCTCGACGTAGAGCCAATCGCGCACGTTGCGGCCGTCACCGTAGATCGGGAGCGGTTTGCCCTCGACGGCGTTCAGAATCATCAGGGGAATCAGCTTTTCGGGGAACTGGTAGGGTCCGTAGTTGTTCGAGCAATTGGTCAACAGCGTCGGGAGTCCAAAGGTGTGGTGATAGGCGCGTACCCAGTGGTCCGCTGCCGCCTTCGAAGCCGCATACGGCGAGTTGGGCTCGTAGCGGCTCTCCTCGGAAAAGGACCCGTCCGACCCCAGACTGCCGAACACCTCGTCCGTCGACACGTGGAGAAAGCGGAAGCCGGTGCGGAGCGCGGGGCCGCCGGATTCCCAATAGCGACGAGACGCCTCGAGGAGCTCAAAGGTGCCCGCGACGTTGGTCTCGAGAAAGGCCCGGGGGCCATCGATCGAGCGATCCACATGGGTCTCGGCGGCGAAGTTCAAGATCGCGAGCGGTCGCGTCGCCGCGAGCAGGCGCTCGACGGCGGCGCGATCGGTGATGTCGCCGCGCACCAACGAGAACCGGGGCTCGGCGTCGAGGTCTGCCACCGTCTCGGGCCGGCCCGCATAGGTCAGCTTGTCGTAGGCGATAATCCGCACGTCCGCTTCGCGAAGCGCGAGTCGGCAGAAATTCGAACCGATGAAACCGGCGCCGCCGGTGACAATCCAGGTTTCCACGTCTAGTTCACTCCGAAAGCGAGGCACGATCCCGTCGGCAGCCACTCATAGAGTTCTGGCAGCTAAGATCTCAAGCTACAGAACGTTTTCGGCCGTGCCGACCGGGTACCCGGAGCGGCCCGTCCGATGGCGTACCGCGGAGGAACAAGTTGGAGCAACCGAGCGAGGCAGCTGGCGCGCGGTGGCCCCCCCTGGGTGCGATCGGACTCGACCGCGTCAGCCTTTGGGTCTTGGGCCTGGGGGTGCTCATGGCCGGCGCCTACCGCGGCCTGATCGCCCTGTTTGCCGCGCCCGCCAGCCAACTAGAAGCAGTCGACGCCTTCTTTTTCGAACCCTCTGCAAGCCCGCCAACCCTCGTCTTCGTGATCTCTGGCTGGCTCTTCTCGAGGCGCTGGCGCTCGTTCAAATCTGCCATCGGCGGGCAGCGGAAGGTCTTCTCGGGAGGGGGTCTCCTCCTGGCGGCGGTGGGCTGCGGACTGTGGGCACAATACATCGCCGCGCCACACCTCCTGCTGCTCTCGCTGATCGGCGCGTTGATCGGCGCCGCACTGTGGTTGGCGGGCGGCAAGGGCTTCCAGGCGATGGCGCTGCCCGCCTTCTTCTTGTTCTTCGCCATGCCCATCCCGGGCGTGGCCATCAACTATCTCATCTATCCGCTTCAGCTGTTCGCAGCTTCGGCTGTGCAAGCGATCCTCCAAGTCCTTGGAAATCAAGCATCTGTCCTCGGTGACCGGATCTACTTCGAGCAGAAGATTTTTCAGGTCATCGAATCCTGCAGCGGTCTGCGCGGCACGCTGACTTTGCTGATGGCGGCCGTCTTGTACCTCGAGCTCTTCCCGCGCCATCGTGCGCGCGCGCTTGCGCTCGTTTTTCTCACGCCCGTGCTCGGTCTCGCGATCAATCTGGGGCGCATCCTCTCCATCGTGTGGAACCCATACTCCGAGATCTCGGCGGTTCACACGATGCAGGGCATCATCGCCCTGGTGGTGGGAGTGCTCGCGATCGCCGGCCTCGATCGGTTCTTGGGTTGGGTGCTTCGCGACGGAGAACCGGACGGGATCCGCCGGATCGCCCGAAGAGTGGAGTGGCCAAATCCACGCCCTTTCTTGGGCGTGGGAATCCTCCTCGGGGGCCTTGCCGTGGGTGGCGCGCTGATCGAACCTTGGAAGCCCGATCGACAGAGGCACGCGCCGCTGGCTTCGGTGCCCACTCGACACGACGGCTGGCAGGCGCAGGGGCTTTCACTCGACAAGCAGTTCCTCGGCTCGGCCCACTACGATGCCTGGGTCCACCGTCGCTACCGTCGCGGCGAGGATTCCGTCGACTTGCTGCTGCTTTCCGACCGCCGGCTCAATCCCCTCCAAACACTTGCCTCCCCCAAGCTCATCGTGCCCGGCTCCGGATGGCGAACGTTGGGCCGAGAACAGCGTGACGGCGGGACGCGGGAGCGTGCGACATTCGTCGGGCCGGGCGCTCGCCAGCTGGTGGAACTTCGTCTGTCGGAACCCCTGTACCCAGGGCTTGAGCTCCTGAGAGGGTTCTTCGCGCTCGACCGAGGACCCTGGCGTCGGCCCGGCCGCCTGGTCGCCATTCGGATTGCAACATCGGTCGACAGCGGACCTTTTGGAACGAGGGACGCCGAGCGCCGCCTGGAGGCTTTTCAACGCTCCTTTTCAGAGCCGATTGGCTCCTTGCTGGGGCCCGATTGAGTGGCCCGACCAGTGGCTTACAATTCCCCGACTCCGGGCTTCGCAAGGGCCACCCCCGCCGGCGTGTCGCGACCAACTGACACTCTCGGAGCGGGGGTCGCCACCGTCTCCTCGATTTCGCGCTGAGGGTCTGGGAGTTTTGGGGAAAAGCATGCGCCGCGCCATTCTGGTCCTCGGAATGCATCGCAGTGGAACCTCAGCATTGACGAGAGTCCTGTCGCTCCACGGAGCTACCCTGCCCCGCCACCTCATCCCCCCGAGCGAGGCGAACGAGAGGGGTTTTTTCGAATCCAGAGCGATCTGGCAACACCACGAGGCCCTTCTCGCGGAGGCAGGTACGGCTTGGCACGATCCGAGCCCCTTTCCTCGCGCGTGGTTTGATACCCCGAGTGCAGCGGGTTGGGTGGAGACGATCGCCGAAACCGTGTCTGATGAGTTTGGCGACACCCCCCTCATGGTCATTAAGGATCCTCGTCTTTGCCGCCTGCTCCCGCTGTGGCTTCGGGTACTCGAAGCGGTAGACGCGCAACCTCTCTGTTTACTGGCTTTGCGCCACCCCACCGAAGTGGCCAGATCGCTGGCCCGTTCGGAGGGAATCCCGGAGCGACACGGCCTGTTGCTCTGGCTCGACTATCTACTGGCGGCAGAACGCGATTCGCGAGATTTGGCGCGCTCCTATGTCCTTTACCCCGACCTGCTCGAGGACTGGCAGTCAGTCGTGGCGCGGATCGGAGCCGATCTGGATTGCGGCTTCCCGCGGCTCTCGCGGGCGGCCGAGGCCGATATCGAAGCCTTTTTGGCACCGGAACTACACCACCATCAGGCCAACAGCACGCCGACGATCGGGGCCGGGCTGCACCCCTGGCTCGAGGCGGCCTGGAGCTGGGCGCTGGAAGCGGCCAAGACTGGCCGCGCCACCGCACGGAAGCTGGACGACCTCGCCGGGGCCTGGGAGCAAGCTGAGGCGGCCTTTGGGACCGCCCTGGCGGCAGCAGAAACTCAGCGACGCGCGGAGCTGGAGGAGGCGCACGAGCGGACCCAACGCGCGGTCGACCGGGCAGCAGTCCTCGAGCGGAGTCTCGCCGAAGAGGAGCGGGCGCGCGCTGAGCTTCGATCCCGCCTCGATCGTCGTCGCGAAGAACTCGCCCAGGTTTCCGATACCGCCCGAGTGTTGCTTCGGTGGGTCATCGAACGAGCTCGAGGAGAGGCGCCAGCTCCCGCTTCCCTACGACAAGCGCTTGAAGATTTCGCAAAGGCACACCCGCTAGAGGGACCGGCCTTCGCGTCGGCAGCGCTTCAAATCTCGGACCTGCGCTGCGACGTCGAACGACTGGAGCGCGAGCGCATCACCCGGGCCGGGGAGATCGAACGTCTAGCCACGCAGCTCGTGAAGCTGGAGGATTCTCTTCTCCAAGCAGAGCGACAGACTTCGACACTCGCCCACGAGCTCGCGGAGGAACGCGCGACCCGAGCTCGGGAGCGAGCTGAGCTTGAGCGCTCGCGACAGGAGTTGCGCGCCCTGTCAGCCGCGCTGGGCGCGGCGAAGTCGCAGGTCGACCGCCTTGCGGCGGAATGCCGGCATTGGATGGATCGCGCCTCGGGCGGCCGCGCGTGAGACGACTACTCGCGCTATCCCGGCGCTTTGCTCGTGGCGTCACTTGCCTGCTCGCGAACCGCTCCCTCGACTCCGCGGCCGAGGAGGTGCGCAAAAGTGGTCTCTTCGATGAGACGTATTACCTCGGACAGTTGACGACCGGGTCGGCCGCACCGATCGACCCGATCCTCCACTACCTGGAGATCGGAGCGGCTCTCGGCCTCTCACCCCATCCCCTCTTTGACAGCACTTGGTACGCGCGGCGCTATCCCGAAGTATCAGGGGCGGTGTGGCCTCCTCTGCTTCACTACTTGCGTGAAGGCGAGAGTCGAGGATTTCGACCCAATCCGCTCTTTGATCCCTGCTGGTACATCGATCAACACGCCGACGTGTTGATCGGGGGTGGCCGGGCGCTCGCACACTACGCGCGGGAAGGCACCGCGCGTCACGTCGCGCCGGGCCCGCTCCTTGATCCCGCCTGGTATTGCGCACGCGTTCCGGGCGGCCTTCCCAGCGCACAAAACCCTCTGGCCCACTGGCTGGCCCACGGGGTCCAGGTGGGGCTGGATCCCCATCCGCTGTTCGATGGGAGCTGGTATCTGGCTCGCCACCCCTGGGTAGCGAGCGAGGGGCGGGATCCGGTCGCGCATTGGGTCGAGGAGGGTGCCGCTGCAGCGCTCTCCCCCCACCCGCTTTTCGACGCGGTCTGGTACGTCGACCGACACCCCGAAGCCGCGAGTGATCCGCTCCGCCACTGGCTCGAAGTCGGGTCGTCGAGCGGCTACGCGCCGCACCCGCTATTCGACACGAGTTGGTATCAGCAGCGGTACCCGCGCGCGGCGAAACCGGGCGTGGATCCGTTGCGGCACTACCTCGAGCACGGTGCGCAAAGCGGTCTCCTGACTCACCCGCTCTTTGATCCAGATTGGTACCGGAGCCGCCACCCCGAGCTAGGTGATTCGCCGATCGCCAGCATTGTGCACTGTGCCGCAACGCGAGACGACCCGAACCCGCTTTTCGCGGACTACGCCCGCTTCTTCCTGCCCGATCCCGCCTACCCCTTTCTCACCAACCCCCCGAACCCCCTCGGCCCGTTCCTGAAGGCCGCTTCGCGTGGCCGCAAAGCGCCCCCGCCTTTCGTGTTTCGTGACGAACGGCAGCCCGTCGCCTCGATCGTGATCCCGGTCTGGGGACAACCAGTCCACTCCGTGGCCTGCCTGAGGGCGCTGGCCGCTGCGCGCACTGAGACTGCCTACGAAGTCATTCTCGTCGATGACGGCTCGCCCGACATCGATTACCGCGAGGCGCTCGGGACGGCGGGTGGGCTGCGCATCTTCCGCAACGAACGCAATATGGGCTTCGTCGGGGCGTGCAACCGGGGCGCGGCCGAGGCGCGAGGCCGCTACCTGGTCTTCTTGAACAACGACACCGTGGTCCTGGACGACTGGCTCGACGCACTTCTCGAGACTTTTGAAGCGATTCCCGAGACGGGTGTGGCCGGCGCAAAATTGCTGTTTCCCTCGGGTCGGGTGGCCGAGGCGGGCGCCATCGTCTGGCGCGACGGCACGTGCTGGAACTACGGCCGGCGGCACGCGCGAACTTCCCCCGAGATCGAGTACGCGCGCGAGGCCGACTACATTTCTGGCGCGGTCCTCGCGATCGAGCGAAATCTCTTCGAAGCGATCGGTGGTTTCGATTCCGCATTTGCTCCCGGCTACTACGAAGACACCGACCTCGCCTACCGAGTACGCGCCGCCGATCGGCGCGTCGTCTATCAACCCGCTTCCGAGGTCATTCATTTCGAAGGCGTCTCTTCGGCTGGTGAGGTGGGCTCGGGCATGAAAACGCACCAGGCCGCACACCGTCACGTGTTCGTGCAGCGCTGGGGTCGAGCGATCGCGGGACACGCGGCGCCTTCGGCCGCCGTCCTCGATGCCGAGAAGGACCGCGGTATCCGCGGACAGGCACTCGTCGTCGATACGGCAACGCCAACACCGGGACGCGATGCCCGGTCGCTTCGCACGCTTCAGCTGATGCGCATTCTCCGGGACCTCGGGTTCCGAGTGTCCTTTCTTCCCGCGAACGGAGATGCCCCCGACCCGTGGTTCACGACACTGCGAGGCCACGGAATTCGTGTGCTCCGACTGCCACCACCGGCCGCGGAGACCTTCGTCCTCCACGGGGACGAGTCGTTTGACCTTTGCGTCGTCTGCCGACCCGCCCTCGCGGCCCGCCTGCTTCCCCTCGTACGCGAGCGCTGGCCAGCCGCCTTGACCCTCTTCGACGCCTCCGATCTTCTCGAGCCCAGCGCCCTTGCGGCACTGCGCGACGGCACAGTGCCGCAAGACCTTGCGGCAAGAACCGCGCTGAAGGCAGCGGGTCATGCGGACGCGACGCTTTTGGCGTGCGATCCGGATCTGTGGTCGATCTCTGGCGCGAACCCGAACCGACTGGTGGCCTTTCCTTGGGTTTTCCCCCAGCCGCGCGAGGTCCCGGACTTCGCGGCCCGGCGAGACCTGCTCTTGCTCACCGGACCGCAAGGATCTCCCGCGGTGGATGCTCTCCTCTGGGTGAAGAGTGAGATCCTTCCGCGCATCGAGGCGGACGCTCCCGAGCTTCGCCTCTGGATTCTCGCCGGACCTCCGCTACGCCCGCTCCTTGCGAGGAATGAACGACTTTGTGCCCTGTCGGACCGCGCATCCGAAAGGCCGAACTTCTTCCAGCGTTTCCGCCTCGGTGTCGCACCGCTCCGCTTTGGGGTGGGCGCAGCGGGCCGGCTTCATGCCGCTCTCGCTGCGGGGGTGCCCTGCGTCGTGACCTCACTCGCCGCGCGGGGATTGGCGGCTCCCATTCGCGAGAGCCTGACCCTCGCGGACGATGCCGAAGCGTTCAGCAACCGAATTCTGGAGCTCTACCGGGAGGAAGACGCCTGGCGCGCCGCCTCAAAGACGGCGGCCTCGGCGGTCGGGACTCTCTTCAGCTTTGAAACCGCAAGAAAGCGGATTCGCGAGCTTCTCCGGCAACACGGCCGAGCCTGAGACACAAGGCCGCGTCGGCGGAGGCGCCTAAATGCAACGAGCCGCGGGGCTGTATCACCCCGCGGCTCGTCGATCTAAGCGCTGGCTCGGACGCCTACGGGGCTCGCCAATAGTTCGTCACCATCTCGAAGTTGAGGGCTTGGAACCCAGGGAAGCCCTGGCTGGAGACCCCATTCCCATCAGCGGTCAGGTTCTGGACGCGGAGAAGCCCTGAGTTCGGGTCGGCTCCTTTGCGCGACAGCACACCGACCCCGTCCATGCCGTCATAGTTGCCGATCCCGGCAATCGTATTGGCGGTGAGCTGGACCAGCGGGAAGGTGTTTCCGGCTACGCCGGTGCCGTCCACGTTCGACAACTTCACGTTCACCAGACCCGTGTTGACCCCAGAGATCTTCTCGACGAAGTAGTCCCAGTTGCTGTCGGCGTCTACGCAACCCAGCCCGACCAACTGGCTCTCCGAAGCGACGAAGAACGGAAAGGCGCTTGCCGAAAAGGTGACACCGCCCACGGCGACATGGCGCACGTTGACCAGACCCAGATTGGGAGCCACGGTCTTCACCGAAACCAGGTCGAAACGGCCGTCACCGTTGACGTCGCCAGCCCCAACCATTTGAAAGCCCGCGATGAGGAAC
The DNA here is from genome assembly GCA_964615045.1 of uncultured Spirochaetales bacterium. Classification (GTDB taxonomy): domain Bacteria; phylum Myxococcota_A; class UBA9160; order UBA9160; family PR03; genus JANQRO01. The sequence continues at coordinate 4,516 of CAZTOE010000088.1, read as the reverse complement.
CCGGGGAAACCGGTCTGCTTCACGGTGCCGTTCGCATTCATGAGCCACACACGGATCAGCCCTGTGTTCCCGCCGGTTTCCTGAACGCCCACGAAGTCGTAGACGCCGTCGTCGTCGAGATCGCCGATCGCAACGATCCTCATGCCGGCCGGCGCGATGAACGGAAAGAAGTTCGTCGTCGCGACGATTCCGTTCGCGTCGAGATTGACAACCCGCGTAAGTCCCGCGTTTGTGCCTGCGATCTTCTGGAAGGCGAGCCCGCTCTTGCCGCTCACGTCACCGGTGAAATTGCCTCCACCGATTGCAGCCCAGTCGACCCCGAGGACGGTGGGAAACCCGGTATTGAGAAAGGCAACACCGTCGATCGTCAAAGAACGCACCAGACCATTGGTCGGATTGAAAGCCGCGGCGTCGTCTTTGCCGTCCCCGTTGAGGTCGTATTGCGTTTCACAGCCGTTGGCTGCAGGTCCGGCCAGCGCCGCTGGAGGAGCGACCAGAATCGTCCCGAGCGCGATGGCTACGATGGAGAACATCAATTTTGACACGGAATTACCCCTTGTTTCGTACCACGGGAGCGGTTCTTGGTTCGTCCGACCGAATAGTCTACTTAATCCCTTGGACATGCACTGAGCGGCCCCAGCACTTTCGCCAGAACGTCACGTTGGCCCCACGGGGGATTCTCGATCTCCCGGGTATCGATAAGTGCCCGCAAAGAGCAAAATGTGTCGAGGCACACGACTTCACTCCTCACCCCCGGCTGCCGCGCGAGCCTCCTCGAGCTCCTCAGGCGTGGGCTCTACGAGGGAAGCCGCTCGAAGGCGATCCAGCTCCTCCTGGGAAGGAAGTTCCGGAGTTTCTCGTCGTAGAGCCTCTAGTTCTTCCGGCGAGGGCAGAATATCTGATTCCTGCTGTAGCCGCCGGATCACGTTCGGCGGGGGCTCGGGTTCCGCTCGGCGCAGGAGAGAAGCGATGTCCCCGGCGGTGAGCTCGGGATCATCATAGAGCGCTTCGCCAGCCTCCGCTGGTCCTTTCGCTGGTTCCGGAACGTCTGGGTAACGGTCTTGGTATCGGGCTGGCTCCGCCACCGGAGAGGCCGGCCCCGCTGCACCCGACCGCGGCTCCGGGCGGAGGGACTGCGGGGTCGAGTTCGCAGACTGCTCGTTCCGCGCGGGAGCAGCCGAGGTTGCTTCATCGCTTCCCGATCTGCCGCGCACGCCCTCGGGATCTCCCGCAGTCCAGACCAGCCACGCCGCCGCCATCAGTAGCGTGGCCGCGCCAACGACGACGAGCGTGCTTCTCTTGAAACTCTGCGCCAAGTCAACCTCTCAATCGCGGCGCCGGAGCGCGTTTCGGCGGCGGTGCGAAATGGCCCGCACAATGTGCAGGGCTCTTCCCCGGTTGTCCAGATGTCGCCGCGCCGCCTGTCGATGGCTCGGCTTCATCGAAATCCTCTCCGCCGCCGGCGTCCAGGATCCCGGAGGTTTGCATGAGATCGTAGAGCGCCTGCGCTGCCAGGGCGTGAGCCGCCGGCGAGAAGTGGCCAGCGCGCGACGGCAGCACGCGGTCGAGGTGCAGATCAAAGACCTGCTTCATAGACACTATCGGCACGTTCTCGGCCCGGAAGAGCCTCATCAGACGGTCGTCGGCATAATCCCGCTCCATCGGTGGAGGGGGTCTGCCAGCCGCAAAGTGCTCCCAACGCTCGCCGAGCCGGACCTCGAAGGGTGCGAGCATCACGAGGAGCTTCACGCCTCGCTCCTTGCAGCGTTGGTTGATGCGAAGCAGGAGCCGCTCGGTCGTTTCCCACGCGGCTGAGATCACCGGCGCCTGGTGGGCAACGGGCACGTAGCTGTGCAGCAAGGGCGGTAGGCGCCCGAGTCCCAGGACGCGGAGGCGGTCGGGGTCGAGGTCGCGCTGCGCCGGGGGATCGATGCGGTGGCGCCATAGGCGCCACCAACCATCCAGCAACCGGAGCGTCAAGCTGTGTCGCCGAAGCCAGTTGCGGCTCCGCTGCGTGCTCGCGGGCTCGAGGCCGCGGCCGCGGCCGCGGCCGCGGAGGGTGAAATAGGGTCGGAGGTCATCGTTTCCGCTTCGGCACAGGCCGGCGAGTTCGATCGCGTTGTTGCAGATGTCGTTGAGAGGGAAGATCTGGAGCAAGACCACGTCCGGATCGTAGGCGAACCCGTACTGCTTCAGTGCGAGCCATTCCTGCGCTGTTCCCCAATCGCCGGTGGCCAAATTGATGACCTCCCAGCGGTCGGGCCCGGCGTGATTCAGGAGCGCCTCCAAGCGCTTCCAGAAGGTCCCCTCCAGATTGACTTCGATGGCAGCCGAAAACGAATCCCCGATCACTACGAGGCGCCGGATCCCAGGGGGACGGTCAACAGTGTGTTCGATGTCGCGGAAGCCATGCGCGTTGGTCTCGACCACAACGCGCTCGCCAAAACGAGTGGTGTACGCGAATCGTCGCTCCGGCATCTGGGTCCACCCCAGCACCGGATGGTAGGTCCAGTGTGGGCTGGTCCACGCCTGCACGCCGAGGAGTCGCACGCCGGCCTCAAAACCTGCCACGGAAATCAAGAGTGAGGCCAGCACCGCGATGACCTTGGTGCGCGTTCTGGTAGCCGGCACGCGGTGGCTTCGCTTCCCCAACTCCCCGGAACCCTAGAGCCTGCGCGTTTGGCATGCCATAGAATCAACCTGCCACCCGAAGCGAGGGGGAGACCATGCACGAGGTCGAGGTTTCTTTCCGGAGCCTCGAAGAATGGCGAAAGTGGAGCGGCGAGAACCCCTGGGCGACCGACGGCGCGGTGATCGACGCGATCGTCGAGAAAGCGCGGAAGTGGGGCATCGTGAGCCCCCATCTCGGCCCGGTCCACCCGTCCGAAATCGAAGTTGGCGACCGCAACTATCGCGAGAGCTTTCGGGCGAGGGGCCTGAATGCGCGCGCCCGCGCGGTGCTGGACCACTTCGCGTGCACCCCCAGCGAGAAGCACCGCTTCGCTCTCCGGATCTATGCGCCCGAAGCGCTGACGCCCTTCGCGATGGAGCTACGCGGACGCTATCCGCGCTTCCTGGGCACCGAGTACCTGCCCGAACCCGCCCATCGCCAACGGTTCTTTCCGATTCCTCATGAAGATCTGATGGCGTTGAGCTTCCCCGATGGTTCCTTCGACGTGGTCTTCAGCAATGAAGTCTTCGAGCACGTGCCGGATTTGCGTAGAGCCGTGGGGGAGATCGCCCGCGTCCTCAGACCGGGAGGCCTGCTACTCGGCACCTTCCCCTTTGCATACAACTCCGCCACCACGCTGCAGAGGGCGTACGTGCAGCGGGGTGTGCTCCATCTCGCCGGCCCACCCGAGTACCATTCCGATCCCGTGGATCCCGTGCTGGGCGCGCTGGTCTATCAAATACCGGCTTGGGACGTGATCGGCCTATTTTCTGATGTAGGTTTCGCAAGCGCCGAGCTGCTGTTCGTGTCCTCCCAATTGCGCGGGATTTGCGCGGCGGAGTTGGCGGGCATTTTCATGCTGCGCGCCGTCCGCTAGCCCGGGACGGCAAGGGCACCGCCTGGTCCAGCCGAGGAGAGAGTCCGCATGCCGGAAGCAGAACGCGCCTCTCAAGCGTCTCCCCCCGCAAGAGCTACCGAAGAGTACGGCCACAAGGTCACGGCCGAGTTGCGACACTTCAGTCAACCCGGCGTATTTCGAGACCTGCCTCCCGCCACGCACTACTGGGCCAACAAGTACCTCGCGCCCGAAGTGGAGAGCGTCTTCGGCATCAACGGACCGGTGCGGATCTTCGCCCAAGAATGTGGGCAGGCACTGTCGAGCAGCGGCGCCCGACGCTTGCTCAGCCTCGGCGCGGGCACTGGAGAAACCGAAGTCGCTCTGGTGGAGCGTCTCCGTGAGCTCGGCCACGACGATTTCGTCCTCGAGTGCCTCGAGCTCAACCCGGAGCTGTGCGAGAGCGCCAATCAACGAGCCCGGAGAGCGGGGCTCGAAGCGCATCTGCGTTTCACTCCCGCCGACCTGAACCGTTGGGTTCCCGAGCGAGAAGGGCAATACGCCGCGATCATTGCCAACCAAATCCTCCACCATCTCGTGGAGTTGGAGCACGTCTTCGCAGCGGTGCGGAGTGCCCTCGCCCCGTGCGGGCGATTCCTCACCCGCGACATGATGGGAAGAAACGGCCACCGTTGCTGGCCGGAAGTCAAGGATGTCGTCGATGAGATCTGGGGCTTTCTACCACGCCGTTACCGGTGGGACCATCCCTACCAGCGCTATCAGGAGCGTTTCCCCGACCGCGACCATTCGCAACACGGCTTCGAGGGAATCCGCTCACAGGATTTGCTCCCGCTGTTGGTCAAGAACTTCCACTTCGAGCGCTTCGTCGCCTTTGGTGGAATCATCGAGCGCTTCGCGGGCCGAGCCTTCGGCCCCAACTACGACGTTCTCGACAGTGAGAACGATCGTCTCCTGATCGACATGCTCTACCTTCTCAACAAGAAGCTCAT
>CAZTOE010000087.1:0-15801 GCA_964615045.1 uncultured Spirochaetales bacterium | reverse complement strand
CGGGGATATAAGCCCAGGTGTCGTCCTCCTTGCCGTCGGTGTAGCGGTAGAGCAGGAACATCGTGCCGCGCAGGTCGAAGGGCGTCTTGACGTCAAAGTATTCGGCCCATTCGAGATTGGTATCGTCCTCGAGTTCGTGCCGGCCGGGCAGGAGGTCGGCGCGCCCCGAAAAATAGGTTCGCCGGTACTCGCCCTGCGAGATGCGCCAGGTTTCGCGGCCACGGTTGCGCATGTTCGCAAAGCCCCAGTGGGGAATGTTGAGACCGGGTCCCCCCTGCCAGCGATAGTTGACGTTCCAGGCGAGTTTGAGACCGAACTGCGGATCCGTTTCCACGAGATCACACGCGTGAGCGGTGGCTTCCTTCGCCCACTCGGAGTACGGGAAAGGTTGTCCCGCCGCGTAGTCGAGCAATCTCCCGTGCTCGTCGAGCCGGGCCTGGCAAGCGTATTTGGCCGTCGCCTCGATGTACTTGCTGTGGGGCGTAAAGTCCTCGCTCGCCACGATGTGCATCTCGAGATCGTCGGTTCCCTCGACTGCATACTGGTAGAACTCCGGAGGCAGCAGCGAGCGGACCCGTTCCCGGGTCTCAGCGGTGACGACGTCACCCGGTCGTACCTGGCCCATCGCCGGAAAGGACGCGACCATCACAGTCGCCAACAAAAGCACCAGAGGCGGTCGCATAAGGGGACAGGATGACGCAAGACGCTCGAACCAACCATTCGCGGGGGGCCGGCATGGGAACTAGTGCCAACCGTCTCGAAGCGCTCTGGGAAGAGCATCTCCGCTACGAATTCGAGACGCGCGAGACCGGCGCCACGCTCGAAACGATGGTGGAAGACGCATACGTGAATCACATCCCGACCTTGACGGGGGGAATCGGTCGCGACGCTCTGCGCGACTTCTACGCCGAACACTTCATCCCCAAGATGCCCCCCGACACCGAGATCGTCCCGATCTCGCGGACCGTGGGGCAGAATCAGCTCGTCGACGAGACGATCTTTCGCTTCACCCACACCGTCGTAATGGACTGGATGTTGCCGGGGGTTGCGCCCACGGGGCGGCGCGTCGAAGTTCCCCTCGTGGCGATCGTTCGCTTCGAGGGGGACAAACTCGCTCACGAGCATATCTACTGGGACCAGGCGTCGGTCCTGGTGCAGATCGGACTGCTCGAGCCCGGTGGACTTCCCGTCGCCGGGAGCGAAAGTGCGCGCAAGGCGCGCGATCCCCAAGGCGTTCCGTCCAACCAATTGATGGAGCGGATGCCCTAGGCAAATGCCCCCTCAGATCGAAGCCACGCGGGATGGCCCGAGTTTGGCCGTGGCCCGGAAGTCCTCCATCCGACCGGCGCGATGTCTGCGACCCAGCTGGTGCGACTCCGCGCGGGCACCTTCGTGGTCTTCCCCTCCTTTTTCTGGCACCGGACGATACCCTTCCTCCGCAGCGGCGAGCGCTTCAGCTTTGCCTTCGACGTCATTCTGAGGAGACCGGGTGTCTCACAACTGCTTCGAACTCGAGATCGAGAACCGCATCGCCCATCTCGGGCTCTTGCGGCCCGAGGCGCTGAACGTCATAACTCTCGACTTCTGGGGCGAACTTCCCGAGATCGTCGAACGCATCGCGCGGGAAGCGGCGGCTCGGGTGTCGATCTCTTCTTCGACGGGCCCCAAGCCGCCGCCGCGCTCCGGCCGCAAATAGCCACCCCTATGCCCACGACACCCGAACCGCTCAAGCTCTACTTCGACTACAAGAGCCCGTTCGCCTATCTGGCGGTCGAGCCGGCGTTCGAACTGCCCAAAGCGTTCGACGTCGATTTGCGCTGGATGCCCTTCCAGCTGCGGATCAAGGGGAAGGGAGAACGAAGCGTCTATTCGGAGTGGAAGGTCAAGTATTCGTACCTGGATGCCCGGCGCTGGGCCAACCGGCGCGGGGGATTGCGGATCATGGGCCCGCGCAAGGTCTACGACTCCACGCCCGCGTTGATCGGTGCCCTCTATGCACAGGGCGAGGGTTTCTTCGAAGCGTACACGCGTGAGGTGTTTCGGCGCTTCTTCGAGCGCAAGCTCGAGCTCGACCAGTTCGAGGAGATCGCTGACTTGATCCGCGAACTCGGCCACGACGGCGCGGCCTACCGAAAGTGGGCTCCGGGCGAGGGCGCCGCGCAGCTCGAGGCGTCGATCGAGGAAGCTCACAACGACCATATCTTCGGCGTCCCGATCTTCGCGCTGCGCGGCGAGCTCTTCTGGGGACACGACCGGATCTCGTTGCTTCGGGAGCGGCTCAGCGAGCTGGGATTGGCGCGCGACGCGTCACCCGACCCCACTGTCCGCGCCCGTACGTGATAAAGTCGAGAGCGCCGAGCCCCAATATCTTAGTGAGAGGTGAGACCACCATGGATTTCGAACTGCCCCCGCAACTCGCCGATTATCTCAAGGAGCTCGACGACTTTGTCGAGCGGGAGATCGCACCCCTCGAAGCTCAGGATGACAATATCCGCTTCTTCGACCACCGGCGCGAAGATGCTCGCACCGACTGGGAGCGGGGCGGGCTGCCGAACGAGGAGTGGGAGGCACTCCTCGCGGAGGCGCGGCGCCGGGCCGACAAGGCGGGTCACTACCGATACCCCTTCCCAAAAGAGTACGGCGGGCGGGACGGAACCAACCTCGGGATGGCGGTCATCCGCGAACACCTCGCCGCGCGGGGCCTGGGCCTCCACAACGATCTCCAGAACGAGCACTCGATCGTCGGCAACAATGTGGCCCTGCTGCTGATGCTCGAATACGGGAGCGACGCCCAAAAGAAGAAGTGGATCGACGGTCTCCTGGACGGCTCGCTTAGCTTCGCCTTCGGCATCACCGAGCCCAACCACGGGTCGGACGCGACCCATATGGAGACAACTGCTGTCCGCGAGGGGAACGGTTGGCGCATCAACGGCGAGAAGACCTGGAATACCGGGATCCACAAGGCGCCCTACGATCTGGTCTTCGCCCGCAGCGCGGGCAAGGCCGGCGATGCCGCAGGAATCACAGCCTTCCTCGTACCGACGGATGCGCCCGGCTTCAAGGTGGAAGAGTACCTGTGGACCTTCAACATGCCGACCGACCATGCTCACGTTTCGTTCACCGATATCCGGGTGGGCGACGACGCCGTCTTCGGCGGGGAAGGCCGGGGTCTGCAGGTCGTGCAGCACTTCTTCAACGAGAACCGGATCCGCCAGGCGGCCGCGAGCCTCGGGGCGGCGCAGTACTGCATCAACGAGTCCGTCGCCTACGCCCGTGAGCGCGCGCCCTTTGGCAAGCCTCTCGCGACCAACCAGGCGATTCAGTTCCCGTTGGTGGAGCTCCAGACTCAGTGTGAGATGCTGAGGGCGCTCATCCACAAAACGGCATGGTTGATGGACCGCGACGGAGCTTTTTCGGTCTCCGACAAGGTCTCGATGTGCAACTACTGGGCGAACCGGCTGTGCTGTGATGCCGCCGACCGCGCGATGCAAGTCCACGGCGGGATGGGTTACTCACGCCACAAGCCCTTCGAGCACATCTACCGCCACCATCGCCGCTATCGAATCACCGAAGGGGCCGAGGAGATCCAGATGCGGCGCGTCGCGGGCTATATGTTCGGCTTCATGAAGCAGCGCGCTCCCAAGGGCGTCGCCGAGCGCTGAGCTCGCTGGTTCAGATCGGGCGCCGGCGCCGCAGCAGTCCCTCCTGAGCGATCGTCGCGGCGTGTGCGCCGTCGGGCCCAAAGATGGCTCCAGTCGCCAGCCCGCGGGTTCCCGCCAGACCATGGGAGGCGAGCTCGAGGAGCAGCCACGCATCGGCGCGCACCGGCCGGTGGAACCAGAGCGAGTGATCGAGACTTACGCCCATGAAGGCGCCGTCCCACTCGGTCCCGGCCGCCGGCCCCTCCGGATGCGAGGCCATCACGGCGTCCATTGGATTGAGATCGGATAGATAGGCGAGCGCACAGGTCTGTAGACGGGCGTCGGCCGCGAGACTCCCGGGAAAGCGGGTCCATGTGAGCGAGCGCGGCGGATTCCTCGCCAGGGGGGCATCGCGACGTTCGAGGCCGGCGTCCCAGCGGGCGGGGAAGTCCACCGGACGACCGGCGGCGTCGGGTGCCCGGGGAGTCTGGGTTTCGGGGCCTGGCTCGTCGCGCTGGAAGGAGGCTTCGAGGGTAAGGATGGCCCCCGCGCTCTGTCGCGCGATCACGCGCCGGGTCGTGAAGGAGCGGCCGTGGCGAACCCGGTCGACCTCGTAGCGGATGGGCTCCGCGGGGTCGCCCCCCAAGATGAAGTAGGCGTGCAGCGAGTGCGCGCGGCGGTCGGTGGCTACGGTCTGCGTCGCCGCCCAGAGGGACTGCGCGATCACGAGCCCCCCGTAGATGGCGCCCCAGGCGTAATTTGGGCTCTCACCGATGTACGTGTCGGGGCCGTGGGGTTCCAGCACAAAGACGCGGCTCAGATCGAGGGGACCCTGGGAGCTCATCGAGCGTTGGGATAGAACAGCTGCTGTTCGTCCACACGGTAGCTCGCGATCGCCTGCTGGCCCTCGGGGCCGAGGAGCCAATCGATGAACATCTGCCCCTCGCGCGCGCGGGTGCGCGGGTGCTTGTGGGGGTTCACCAGAATGACCCCGTACTGGTTGAACAGTCTCGGGTCGCCCTCGACCAAGATCTCGAGGCTCCCCTTGTTGGCGAAGCGGATCCAGGTGGCGCGATCGGTCAGCGTGTAGGCATCCATCCCCGCGGCGGTGTTGAGGGTCGCACCCATCCCCGAGCCCGTCTCCCGGTACCAGCCGCTCCGGGCGTCCGAGGGATCCGAGCCCGAGAGCTCCCAGAGCGCGCGTTCCTTCTTGTGCGTGCCACTATCGTCGCCCCGCGACGCGAAGGGCGCCTGGGCGGCGGCGATCTTGCGCAGCGCGACGCCGGCGTCGTCGAGTCCCCGAACGGCGGCGGGATCGTCGGCGGGACCGACGATTACGAAGTCGTTGTACATCACGTCGTGGCGGGCCACGCCATAGCCCTCAGCGACAAACTCCTCCTCGGCGGCTTTCGCGTGGACCAGCACGACGTCCCCGTCACCATTGCGGGCGTTCTTGAGCGCCTGACCGGTGCCCGCCGCAACCACGCGAACTGCGATGCCCGAGGTTTGGGTGAAGCGGGGAAGGATCGCGTCGAAGAGCCCCGAGTTTTGCGTCGAGGTCGTCGACTGGAGGACAATGAAGCCGCCCTCGGCAAAGAGCGCGCGACCGCCCAACAAGAGCGTGAGCGCTGCGACGAGCAATGCCACCCCACGAGATCTCGGTGCGAGCCGGAGAGCCGTGACACTCACAGGTCCAATCTCCCTTCGATGTAGGCGCGCGCCTGCTCACTGCGTGGCTGCCCAAAGAAGGCGTCGGCTGGTGATTGTTCGACCACCCGCCCGCGGTAGAGGAACACCACTTCCTCGGCGAGGCGACGCGCCTGGGCCAGATCGTGAGTCACGAGAATGATCTTGGTGCCCGCCCGATCTGCGATACGCACCAACGTCTCGATGGCTCGCGCGGAGGCCGGGTCGAGGCTCGCCGTCGGTTCGTCGAGGAGCAGTACCTCGGGCTCGAGACTGAGCACACGGGCAAGCGCGAGGCGCTGCTGTTCGCCCCCCGACAGCACGCGCGCAGGGCGTTTGGCGACGGCATTCAATCCGGCACGACGGAGCCACAGCGCGGCGCGCTCCGCCACCTCCGAGCGAGGAACGCCGCGCGCCCGGAGCGCGTACTTGAGATTGGCGGAGGCCGAGCGACGCAGCAGTACCGGTCGCTGGAGCAGCATTCCCTGCCGGCGTTGACCCTCGCGGTCGAGCGTCCGCCCCGCCCAACACACCGAGCCTCCGCTCGGGTCGAGAAGCCCGTGCAGCAGGCGCAGCAGCAGGCTTTTTCCCGCGCCGTTGGGTCCCAGGATGACCGTGCGTGGGCCCGCCTCCAAGTGAAGATCCAAGCCGTCGATCAGGCGTTTGCCCCCGGCCTCGAAGCGCAGACCCTTGGCGTCGAGGGGGAGCAAAGACGAGTCAGGCATACGCGGCTCGCATCGCCGTGCTCCGAAGCGCCATGACCACCAGGTTAACCGCGACCGCCAAGCCCAACAGAATCAATCCCAGCGCTAGCGCCAGCGCAAGTTCGCCGCGCGAAGTTTCAAGCGCGATCGCCGTCGTCATCACCCGCGAGACATGATTGATATTGCCCCCGACGATGAGGACGGCCCCGACTTCTGCCGCGGCGCGTCCAAACCCCGCAAGAGCGACGGTGAGTAGCCCGTAGCGCGCGTCCCAAAGCAGGGTCTGGATCGTCCCCAGGCGTCCGACGCCCAGCGAGCGAAGCTGTTCGTCGTACTCGGCGTGCAGGTCTTCGACCACTTGTCGCGTCAAGGCGGCGATGATCGGGGCTACCAGAATCGTCTGCGCGAGGATCATCGCGGTCGGGGTGTAGAGGAGTCGCAGCGCCCCCAACGGACCCGCGTTCGATAGCAGCAGATAGGTCCCGAGTCCGACCACAACGGGAGGAAGCCCCATCAAGGCATTCAACAGCACCACGGCGAGGCTTCGTCCGGGGAACCGGGCGATCGCGATGGCCGATCCCAAAGGTAGCCCTAGCGCGCACGCGATCAGCACGGCGGACATACTGACCCGCAGCGAGAGCAGAACGATCTCGGCAAGATCGCGGTCACCCGAGAAGATGAGCTCGAATGCGAGGCCAAAAGCGCTGGTGAAATCCTGCATAGCCCCTTTCCCGGTGGGCGCTTCGCGAAACCGTCCTCCCGTTATTCCTAGCACGCTATAGCTAGGGGCAGGCGTCAGCGTCAAGCCGGGCGTCCTATGCTAGGACCGAAAGCAAGGGAGGGATGCGATGCCGGTCTATCGCGATGCCGATAGCCATTTGATGGAGCTTCCGGGCTTCTTGACCGAGCACGCGGAAAGCGGCTTGCGCGATCGCCTCCCGGCGCTCAGCGAGATCGGACTGGCGATCGAAGGGATCCGGTTGACGGGGGAGGCGAAGGGGCATCCACCCGAGGTCGTCGAGCGCCTCGCGGCCCTCGGCGGCGGCCTGCTGCGGGGGCCCAAGTGGCACGACGCACTGGGTGCCTTCAACGGCACCGAGCGTCGCCGGGCCCTCGATCTTTTGGGCTTCGAACGCCAGGTAGTGTTCTCCTCTTTTTGCGCGGCGCTGCTGTTTCCGCTGCGCGATTCGGCGCTCGCCCACGGTGGCTACCGCGCGCACAATCGGGCGATGGCCGAATTCTGTGCGGCCGATCCCCGGTTGGTCGGCGTGGCTCTCGTCAGCTTGGAAGATCCGGCACGAGCCCTCGAAACGGTGGACGAGGCCCTCGGTCTCGGGCTGGGCGCGTTCTGGATCCCCAACGCCGCGCCGGCCGGTCGATCGCCCGGCCACCCGGCACACGACCCCTTCTGGCGGCGGCTCGCGGAGCACCGCACGCCCTTTCTCTTGCACGTCGGAAGCAGTCCGCTCTCGATCCCCGACGAGTGGATGAACGATGGTCGTCCCGAGCGCCGTACCGCGCGGGGCGGGGCTGAGGTGATCGGCTCGAAGGATCTCATGGTGATCTATCAGCCCTACGAGCGCTTCTTGTCCGTCCTCGTGCTGGACGGGGTTCTCGAGCGCTTCCCCGACCTCCGGGGTGGGGCGATCGAGGTCGGGGCCGGGTGGGTACCCGCCATGTTGCGCCGCCTCGACCATGCCGTGGCAATCTGGGCGCGCTCGGAGCCGCACCTGGCCGAGATGGAGCGCAAGCCTTCCGAGCAGGCCGCGGCGCAGCTGCGCTTCACTCCCTACCCCTTCGAAGAAGTCGGAAGCATCATCCGCGAATCGAGTCCCGAGCTCTATCTGTTTTCGAGCGACTATCCGCATGCCGAAGGGGGACACGACCCAATCGGCCGCTTCAATCGCGCTCTCGATGGCCTCGACCCTGCCGTGCGCGACCGCTTCTTCGCCGAGAACTTCGCGGCATTGTACCCGTCGGAATGACGCTAGCGGGGTGTCCGCAGCCAGTCCGAAAGCAGCGCGTTGACCCGCTCGGGAACGTCCTGTTGCACCCAGTGAGAGGCATCCTCGATGCGGTGCAGCGTGAGGTCGGAGACATAGCGCTCGGTGCCCTCGGTGAGCTCGGGACCGAGCGCACTGTCTTGAAGGCCCCAGATCATGAGGGTTGGAACGTGGAGCAGCGGATAGCCGAGCTGGCCCTGGCGCCGCGCTCCACCACCGCGGAGCAGCGCCCGGTAGTAGTCGATCATCGCTTTCGCGGCGCCCGGACGTTGCGCCGCCTCCGCATAGACATCGAGGACGGCGTCGGGGAAACGGTCTTTGTGGACCGCCATGTCGTGGAACACGCGGCGCACCATGCGCGCATCGGACGCGGTCAGCAACCGCTCCGGGAGCCACGGGAGCTGGAAGAAGAACACGTACCACGATCGCAAGAGTTGACGCGGGCGACGGATACCGCGCTCGGCGACGGCCGGGTGGGGCACGTTCATGATCACGAGCCGTTCCAGGCGCTCGGGCCGCCGAATGGCGTAGAGCCAGGCAATCACGGCACCCCAGTCGTGGCCGACCAGGACGACGTCGCGGCACCCCGACGCCTCGATCAACCCGGCGACGTCGTCGAGGAGCTTCTCGATGACGTAGTCCCGCATCCGCGCCGGCCGCTCGGTGCCCCCGTAGCCCCGGAGATCGGGCGCCCACGCGGTAAAGCCCATCTCCGCGAGCAGCGGCAGCTGATAGCGCCACGAAAAAGCCAACTCGGGAAACCCGTGCAGACACAGCGCGAGTCGGGGACCGCTGCCGCGCACCGCGACCCGGAAGCGCAGGCCGTTCGCCGAAACGTCTCGGTACGAGAGCGGGGGCGGTTCCAACGCTCGGGTGCTCGCTTCAGCGCCCGGCGGTCAGATTGTCGAGGCGGTACAGACGCCGGACCTTCTTTGGCTCCATCTTCCTGTATGCGGTCTCCACGATGCCGGTGAGGGTCGTGTTGCCGTTCTGAAAGTTGATGACCGCATAGCCCTTGTACATGCAGACGTGGGCGCCCCGATTCTCCTCCGGATGGTCCGCCGTGGTCTCCGACCAGGCGTAGAGCGGAAATGAACCGCGGAACAACCGACCCTCGGGATCGAAGTAGAGCGCCGCGAGCGGCTGGTTGGTCTGGGCGTCGAGCATCAGCACCCGCGCGCCGTAGGGGTGCCCTTCGAGCGTCGGGATCGCCTCCACGACGACGGTCTCCCGCATTTCCCAGCGATCGTTTGGGACCCGAGATTGCGGGCCGTAGAAGCGGGGATAGGGATGTTGCGAATTGATCACGCCCAGAAGCGACTTGCGCCCCAGGTAGCGCCACGTGTTGTCGAGGACACGGCCGTCAAAGCCGTAGAAGTCATCGAAGGTCTGCTCGGACCCGATCCACGTGTCGCTCTTCTCCTTGGCGGACAAGCGGCGCACTTTGCGCTCGCCGGGCAGATATGCGTTCAGGGTATCGTCTTCGGCGGGCTTCTCGGAGCGCTCGATCATGAGCTTTTGACCGTAGAACTCGAAAGGAGCGTAGTATTCGGTCATATCCTTGAAGGTGGCATCCTCGGCGCCTCGGAATGGGAAGCGGTAGTCGCTTTCGGGAAGGAGGGCGAGGTGGCTGAAATAGGTGCGCTGCCAGCCCAGCTCCACGGACCGCTCGATGTGTGCATCTCCTCCGATCAGGCCTTCGGGGAACTCGCTGAACTGAGCGCTGCTGCTGTCGCCCTCGGTCAGAAACATTGTGACGGCGCGAATGGCGTGCTGCCCGTAGCGCTGCCAGCGGTAGGTGTAGTTCCAGGCCACCATCGACCCGGCACGGCCCGGTGACGCCTGCGCGATCGCTTCATTCGAAAAGGGTTGTCCCGCGACGTATCCGGCGAGGCTGCCGTCCTCTTCGACGCGGGCCTGCCCGGCGAACTCGCGGCTCGCTTTCAGGTAGGCCGGGTGGGGTGCGTAGTCCCCCGGCGGAGCGATCTCGATCCGGATCTCGGGAAAGTCCAGTTCGGCAAAGTAGCCCGGGACGACGAAGGGGCGCAGCTTTTCGAGGTCTGCGCGGGTGATCACGTCACCCGCGGCGAAGCGCGGTTGCGCATCGCGGTTCTGCTCGAGCCAGGCATCGAAGTCGGCGCGCGTGGTCGTGGTGTCCGCGAGCCCAGCGGCCGCGACGAGTCCGATTGCGAAGAACCCGAACCACGTAAGAAGCGCTGGGGCGCGCGAGCGCCAGAGTGAAGCGATCATCGACCCTCCTTGGGCGTGTCGGGAAGATCAGATGCTACACAAGTTCTCGAGCGAGGTCCCCGGGGCCCGAAAACCCGACCCCAACCCGGACTCCGCAGGTTGAAGATGGCGGCCGCAGGCGAACCCCGATATCTCTTGATCGGCACCGAACAATCGTACTTTGCGGGCAAGGTGCGCGCGTACCTTCGGTACAAGGATGTAGACTGGGAAGAAGCCCTCTGTACCCGCCAGGTGTACCGTGAGGTCATTCGCAAGCGAACCGGGGTCTACTTCGTACCGGTGTTGCTCGACACCGCAACGGGCAACGCGATCCAGGACAGCGCCGCGATCATCGACTACATCGAGGAGCGGCATCCCGAACCGACAATCCACCCGCCGGCCCGCGAGCGTCCACGGCAGCACCTCGTCTCCCACCTGATCGAGCTCTTCGCCGACCAATGGCTGTTCGTTCCAGCGCTCCATTATCGTTGGAACTTCCCGGAGCAGAGTGGTTTTCTGCGCTACGAGTGGGGTGCGTCCAATTCTCCCGAGCTTCCGCGAGCCGAGCGGGAGGAGCGCATCGCGCGTCCCGGTGGAAAGGGGGCTTCGATGTCGGCGATGCTCCGCTCGCTCCCCTCGCTGGGCATCACACCAGAGACCATCCCTGCGATCGAGGCGAGCTACCAACGCGTTCTCGAGGCCCTCGACCGGCATTTCAGCGAGCATCTCTATCTCCTGGGTGGCCGGCCTTGTTTGGGCGATTTTGCCCTGCTCGGGCCGCTTTACGCTCATCTGTTCCGCGACCCGGTACCCGGTTTTCTGATGAAGACGCGAGCACCGGCCGTCGCGGAGTGGGTGGAGCGGACGAACGGTTGGCTACCGGCGCGCGTTCGGCGCCACGCGATCATTCGGGCCCACGATGGCGCGTGGCTCATCCGTTCTCCGGAGCCCACCGATCCCGATCGGGAGGCGTGGTTCGCTGGCGACGCCGTTCCGCCGAGCCTGCTGGCGCTTCTCGCGCAGTGGTTCGAAGAGTTCGCTCCCGTGTTGGAGAGCACGGTGGTGCGGCTCCGCGAATACCTGGAGCGTCTCTCTTCGGCTGACGACGAGGTTCCGCGCACGCTTGGAGAACACTCCTTTCGGCTCGGCGGCGTCGACGGGCGCCGGGCCGTCTTTTCGTTCGATGTCTGGCGCTTGCAGCGAGTTCTCGATCGCTTCGCAGCACTGACGGGCGACGGACAGCCGCCCGACGCAGTCGCCGAGCTGATCGACGCCATGCCAGGAGGGCCACAGCTGCTCGGCATCGATCTCAGCGATTGTCGTTTGCGCCGAGCCGGCAATCGCCTCTATCCCGCGCTCGCCTCGCGCAGCCGGTAGCCCATGCGCGGAAAATGGACCGCGACCTCGCCCGCACGCGGGTCGCTCCGCCGCACCGCGACGCGCTGCGCGTCGATGGAGATCAGGATGCCGGTGGTGGGTTCCGCACCGCCGTAGTCGCTCGGTACTACCGCAACTCGGGTTCCCGGCCGGGGATCGCCGTCAAGGCTCTGGCTCGGGCGCGCCGCCGGGAGCTCCGAGCGGCGAGCCGTCGCGATCGCCTCGGACGCCGCCATCGGCTGGGGGTCGCCGTGGCCGATCGCTGCGACCCGCCCCATCCACTCGCGCACCCCCTCCGTGATGAGCGAGACGGGCTGGCCCGCCACGCGGTCCATCAACCAAAGCGGGTGATAGATCACCAGGTCGGCCAGGCTCACCGCCTCCCCCAATGCGAAGCGCCGCCCGCCGCCGAACAAGCCGTCGAGCCACTGCAACTGCGGGCGCAGCTGGGCGAGATTTCGCGAGGCCGCGGCGCGCACGCGCTCCACGGTCGGTGGCCCCTTGCCGTGGAATGCGGCGCGGTCGCGATGGAAGGAAATCGGAAACCGGTCCGCGTACAGGCCGGTGATGTAGAGCGCCGCGGACCAGCAAAGCGTAGTCTCGGCCCAGATCGCGAGTCCCGCGCACCAGGCCCGCTGAGCCGCCGGCTCCGGCCCCGGGTAGAGCGAGGGCTCTGGGAAACGAGCTTCCAGCTCCTCAGCGATCAGCGCCGTATCACAAAAGATCTCGGCGCCGATTTGGAGAGCTGGCGTGCGCCGGTAGCCACCGGTGAGGGCCGAGTAATCGGGTTTGGGGGCGATCGATGGAATCTCGACCGACCGCCAAGTCCGCCCCTTCAGCCCCAAGATCAGGCGAACCTTCTCGGAGAAGTTCGAAAAGTCGTAGTGGTGAAGAATGACTTCGGGTGCCATGCGTTCCCCTGACCATTCTTTTGTACCTTCGCTTTGGGCGCGCGAAAAGGGGGAGGAAAGGGAGGATGGAGGCGATTCCCCGACTCGTCGGGATTCGAGGCGCCGGAGTGCTCCTGGCGCTGGCGATTGTCGGCTGCGGCCGCCCGCCCGCCGGGCCGCCCGATATCGAGGGGGTCGACAAGCCCGTGATGCGGCGCGGCGTCAAGCTGGAGGCGGAGATCGACCGTTTCCTGGGCGCGGGGTACGTATTGCTCGCGCAGCGCGGCTACACGGTCGAGAGTTTCGCGCAAGGCGCATCCCGCTCCAAAGGCGATGCGCGAAAGCTCGGCGGTCAACTCATCGTGCTGTATGAGAACCTCGATCCCGCAGACGTGCATCGCATCGCCGTGCCGCTGTTTATCGCCGAATCCTACTTCGACCCGGGCGCGATGCGTGCGGTGCTCGCTTCGGTGGAAGCCGCGCCCGTGGTGGCGTTTTTCTGGGCGCGACCCAACCGACCGATGGCCCTGGGGGCCTACTTTCGCGCCAACCCCCCGGCAGAGCGACCCGCGGGTCTTGAACAGCCGGCCGTCCAGATCCAAGTCGTCGTCCGTCGCTCGCCCGCGGCGCTCGGGTACCTGTTGAAGGACGACTGGGTCACCCACCTGGACGGCCAGGCGGTGAGCGGCGATCCCTCCGGGTTGGTCGAGCGACTCAGCGCCAGGCGCGGCCAAACCGTCGAGATCACCGTGCTCCGCGATGGCGATCCCCAGGTCAAACAAGTCACGCTAAACCCCTGAGACCGCTCCTCCACAGCGGCGGGACGCACCACATCAGGCGGCGGGGTCTGGCTCGGCCGGCGTCGCGAAGCGGGACGGCGACGCCGTCGAAACCGAAGGTGTTGTTCGCGTTCCACAGGGTGCTGACGCGGTCGCGCACATGTGCGTTTCGCAACATCTGGTGCAGCGAGAGCACAGCCTCCGCGGTCTGTCGCAAACGCCGGCCGGGTGGTGGCAAATGCACCCGAGGGCAGGAGTGGTGAGTGCCCGTGTACCTTCCGGACACACCCCTGCGTCACAACTCCCCGCTGAGCTACTGGAGGTAGTTGGCGCCTCCGACGCGACCCGCCTTCGGATCGATGCGGACGTGGACGACGGCGACGCGGTCCGCCGCCAGTGCGCGCTCCAACGCGGGGCGGATCGCGGCGGGTGTTTCTACATACTCCGCGTGGCCATCGACCATCTCCGCGATCTTCTCGTAGCGCGCCGGGAGCAGGGCGGCGATGCGCGGTGCATCGGCCGGTAACATGCGGTCCTGGATCGCGTGACCCGCGATCCCTTCGTTGTTCGCAACCACAAAGATCGGTTTCGCGCCCACCCGCGCGGCGGTTTCCACCACCATCGCCGCCGCGCCGAAGGCGTAGTCGCCGAGGACCGCGACCGCGGCGCGGTCCGGATGCGCGAGGCTCGCGCCGGTCGCGTACGGAGCGCCTACCCCCATGCAGCCGGTGGTCCCGGCGTTGAGCCGGCCGCGGTTCACGTAGGACGGGAGAGCGGCGCGGCAGACGCCCATGATGGTCTCCCCTTCGGCCACGATCGTTGCGTCGCGAGGGACGACGCCGCGAACCTCCGCAACCAGGCGGTAGGGATTGATGGGAATGGCGTCATCTTCCAGCGAAGACTGGAGTTTCATTTCGTTCTGGAGACTCTTCTCCCGCAACGCTTGGAGCCAATGAGCCGGCTCGGTGCGGAGCGAGCGGCCGTCGAGCGCTTCGTCCAGGCGCTCCGCGGTCACGCCGGCGTCGGCCACGATGCCCAGTTCGAGCGGCGCGCCGGAGGCCATCTCCTCGGCTTCGACATCAACCTGGATCAGCCTGGCACCTTCGTGAAAGCGCCGGCCGAGGCCGAAGATCCAGTTGAAGCGCCCGCCGAACATGACTACCACGTCCGCACCTGAAAGTGCCGCTGAGCGTGCGCCACCCACGAAATGGGGATGGTCATCGGGCAGAGTGCCCCGCGCCATGGGCGAGCAGAGATACGGCATGCCGCGCTCCACGAGGCGCTGTAGGGCCGGGCCGGCGTCCGACCAGGCGGCGCCTTTGCCGACGATGACGAGCGGGCGTTCGGCGCGGGCGATTGCCTCGGCCGCGCGCTCCACGGCACGCGGGTCCGGATGCGGAAGACTGATCTCGGGCGCCTCGCGCAGGCGTACACGCTCCTCGGGGATCTCCTGGGCGACCAGATCGCCCGGGAAATCCAGATAGACGCCACCGGGTCGCCCCTCCAGTGCTTTGGTGAGGGCCAGGTGGATCCATTCGCCGATCCGCACGGTCGAGTCCACTTGACCGACCCATTTACACGCGGGTCGCGCGAGCGCCATTTGATCTGCCTCTTGGAAGGCGCCCAGACCCCGAGTGCTCGAAAATGCGGAACCGCCGAGCACCACGAGTGGCATGGCGCTCTCGGTCGCCACGTAGAGGGGCGTCACCGTGTTGCTCATCCCGGGTCCCGAGCCGACGATCAGGACGCCGGGTAGATGCTTCTGATAGCCCCAGGCGGAGGCCATGAAGCCGCCGTTGATCTCATGGCGACAGCCCACGACGCGAAGACCCGCCTCCTGGGCACCGGCGAAGAGCTCGATCATCGGCCCCGCGACCACGCCGAAAACGGTGTCGATTCCCGCTCGCTGCAGCTGTCGAGCCGCCACCTGGCCGCCGTGAATCATCGCCATCCCGGAATCCTTTCGCCTCGGTTCGGCGGCTACTATAAGCGCCCCTCGACCAGACGGGGAAGCGGATCGCACGAGGAGGGCGTTTTCATGGGTTCCATCGGTCCGCTGGGAGAGCTCTTCGATCTGAGCGGCAAAGTGGCGTTGGTGACGGGCTCGACCAAGGGCATTGGGCTCGCAATCGCCGAAGCACTGGCGGCCCACCGCGCCCGCGTGGTCATCTCGAGCCGCAAGAGCGACGCATGCGAGGAGGTGGCCGAATCCCTGCGCGAGCGCGGTGGCGAGGCAGTGGGGATCGCCTGCAACGTCTCGCACCGCGACCAACTCGAAGCGCTGGTCGCCCGAACGCGAGCGCATTGGGGCCCAATCGATGTGCTGGTGTGTAACGCCGCCGCCAATCCCTTCCACGGTTCGAGTCTCGACATCCCCGACGCGGCTTTCGAGAAGGTGCTGCGCGTCAACATCGAAAGCCCGCACTGGCTTTGCCAGTTGGTGGTTCCCGAGATGCGCGAGCGGCGCGACGGCTCGATCGTATTGGTTTCGT
>CAZTOE010000086.1:0-15920 GCA_964615045.1 uncultured Spirochaetales bacterium | reverse complement strand
GCGTTTTCGGCGACCGACACCAATCTCTCCGGGTTTAACAACAACCTGTTCATCAGATGGGATGACATCGACGAATCGGGAATCCAAGTTGGTATTAACTTCTCGTTGGATGGCGCCTTGGCGGGATCGGGGTTGTCGGACCTCGGCGAGCAGATCACAATCTCGAATCTTTCCGACCAAGCTCTCGACATCAGGTTCTTCCAGTATGTCGACTTCGATCTTGATGGCACGATTGGCGGGGATAGCGTCTCGAGCTCGTCGTCTCCCGTAGCATCGATCGTGCAGTCGGATGTGTCGACGCTGTCGGAGACTGTCGCCACACCGGGTCCCGACCGCTACCAAATAGGAGCGTGCTGTGGCGTCGAAGCTAGTATCCTGGCCGGCAATGACCTGAGCACCTTGCCGGGCGTGCAGTCGTCGTTTGGCCCGGGCGATGCGTCATGGGCCTTTCAGTGGAACCGAACGATCGGCAGCGGCGACTCCTTCCAAATCAGCAAGGACAAGGATCTTCGCGTCGTCCCCGAGCCAGCCACTTTCGGATTGCTCGGTATCGGTCTCGCCGGGCTGGGCTTCGCCGCCCCCCGGCGCCGCAAAGCGGCCTAAGACAAACCATACCTGTCAGGACTTTTGACATGATGGGTGGCTCGTCGGAGCCGCCCATTTTTTTTGGGCGTGCAGCGCTCTTTGCCGGATGCCTTGGTCCAGTTATTAAACCTCACCGCTTGTACCTGCCTGCCGTAGAAGGTCTAAAGGGCAGCGCTCGGGCGAGCAGAGGTTGAGGATTTTCGGTGGCATGACTTGCGCCACACTTGGGCGACGTGGCACGCGCAAGCGGGCCCTTCCGATCGCCCCAGGATGCGAGCTGCCGCCCCCGTCGCCACCCCGCCCACCGAATGCCGAAAGCAAAGGCCCCGGACTCCGCCCAAGGCCCCGCTGCTCATCGGCCCACCAGCCGTCGCGAACACATAGGTTGAGTCCCTCTGGGTCGTAGCCTTTGCCGAGCTGGAGCTTCGTCTGTGTCTGGTTCACCTAGTGCGACCGCAGCTCTCGGACCGCTTCCAGCGTGACCGTAACGTTGCGGCGCCCGAATGACGTCAGAAGTAGCGTCAAGGTTCCGCAACTCGGCGATACAAGCCTCGACCAACCGCAACGAAACGAACCGACCGAGAAGGACAAAACGTTGCGATTCCGAAAAGATGGCGACGACCCGCAACGCACTGAAACAAGTGCGACGGGAGGCATTCAAGAGGTCAGGGGTTCGACTCCCCTCAGCTCCACCATTCGCTCCCACGCTTACGGCTGCACGGGTATTCCTGCCCAGGAGGGATGCCGCATTGTTCGTGCAGTCGGTGCGGCCGTGGCTCCTCGGGTCGGGGGGAGCACGATTCGGGTCAACCCCGAGAAATGACTATCACCCGGCAGCCCCCAACTGGCACTCACTTTGGGATCACGTGAAGGCCAGTTGCAGGGGTCGGAAATGGCGAGCGATCACGCGTTTCGCGTGTTGACGATCCAGACCAGCGGGGAGATGGACGCCCGAGCGGCGGAGCGAGCCCCGGTGGTTGCCCTGAACCCGAAAGGCTCGAAGCAGCCGCTCATCGTCTTGCGGACCTGGAAGGGTGAGGTGCCCTTCTACCAGAGGCTTGCTTGTCACCTCGGGCCCGGACAACCCATCTTTGCGATCGCCCCACCGCGGGGCCAAACGCGCGCCGAGTTCCCATCGCGCGTGGCGCAGTGGACGGAGTTCTTTCTCCCGACGCTGAGGCGAGTTCAGAGCGGCGGGCCCTACCGGCTCGGGGGCTGGTCCTTTGGCGGGCTGGTGGCCTTGAGTGTCGCCGAACAACTGAAGGCGGCGGATGAGGTGGTCGACCTCATCGCAATGTTCGACACCCGGCACCCCAAGAACCAGGCCTGGACCACGCGATCGCTACCTCACGAGATCGTGTATCGCCTGAACGAGCTCCTCGAGCTGGCGCCGGGGGACCGAGGGGCGTACTGCCGGCTCCAGTGCGCCCGGCTCTGGCGCCGCGAGCGCAACAAACTGCGGAAAGCGCTCGAGGCGCGGAAACTCGTTTCCTCGGCCCAGACCGAGCCCAGGAGGCCGATGTCCCTCCTGATGCGCTCCGTGCGCACATCATTCATTCGCTACAAAGCGGCTCGGTCGAACCTTCCCGTCGCGCTCTTCTGGACCGAGGAATCGCGCGACCGCGAAGGCGAGTGCCTACTGGGATGGTCTCGGTATCTGCACGGACCGCTGCAAAGCAACCCCGTCCCCGGCGCCCATCACACGCTGTTCGACGAACCCAACGTCGCCGTTCTCGCCCGCCAGCTCCGGACCGCCTTGCAGAATCGGGCTGCCGAAGACCTCGACAGCGCCGCCTGATCGCCCGCCGAGCGTCTGCGTTACGGTCTCGCGATGCGAAGCGCCGGGGAGCAGTGCCATTGATCTCCCGCCTTCCCGTCTGGCTGCTGGCGGTGGCCGTAGCCCTCGGCCTGCTGCTCGCCGTGTGGCTGCGTGGCCCGGGCACCATGTCCTCCCCTCCGAAGAGTTCGTTGGGGCCCGGGGCACTTTCCTCGCCGCCCACGGTTGCCGCCACCACGGTGCCCGCGAGCGCCGTCCTGCTGGCCGTGGGTGACACCGCCTCGTGCGACAACACGGACGATTCCGCCGTTGCGGCGCTGGCAGCCTCGCTCCCCGGCGCGATCGCGCTGCTCGGGGACCTTGTCTACCCCGACGGAAGCGCCTCGGACTTCGCGAACTGCTTCGATCCGGTCTGGGGCCCGCTGCGCGACCGCCTGCGGCCCGCGCCAGGAAACCACGAGTACAGGACCGCGGGAGCATCGGGCTATTTCGACTATTTTGGCTCCCAGGCGGGGACGCCCGGCCAGGGTTGGTATGCCTACACCCTTGGATCCTGGCGGGTGCTGGTGCTGAACTCGAACTGCGAGGAGGTCGGCGGCTGCGGCCCCGGGTCCGCCCAGCTCGCATGGCTCCGCGGCCAGCTGGCCCGCGCGCCCGCCTGTACCCTCGCCTACTGGCATCACCCGCGTTACTCGTCGGGAATGCACGGCGATAGTGACTTCATGTCCGATGTCTGGTCGCTGCTCGCGGACTCGAACGCCGACCTGGTCCTGGGAGGCCACGACCACGACTACGAGCGGCTCGTGGCGGACGGCATGCGCGAGTTCGTGGTCGGCACTGGCGGTCGCTCCCTGTACACCCTGGGCGGTCGCTCTGACTTCACCGAGGCCCGCAACGACCGGTCGTACGGTCTCCTCAAGCTCACCCTCGGGAGCGGAACGTACGCGTGGCAGTTCATCCCCGTGGAGGGCTCCTCCTTCACCGATGCGGGCACCGGAGAGTGCCACTGAGCCAGGCCAGTTTGCGTCGTTGACTCGAGGTGCCCTGCCTGAGCACGAGGCCTTCCCTCCGATTGCTCCGCAAGCGACTGCGGTACCGTCTCACGATGCGATCGCGAACCCTTGCCGCGCTTGACGCCGTCGGGGTCTGCGGCTTCTCCGGGCTTTTCGCCGCGAGCCTGTGGCGCCTCGCGAGCGCGGCCGGCACGGGCCGTGCCGCGGCGTTCCTGCTCTTGGCCGCACCACTTGGTATCGCGATCGCCGATCTGGCCTCGGGTGTCGTCCACTGGTTCGGAGACACGTTTTTGGACGAGGCGACCCCCCTCGTGGGCGCCGCCTGGATCAAACCCTTTCGCGAACACCACCGCGATCCGCTCGCGATCACGCGACACGACTTCTTCGAGGTGAGCGGCAGCAATGGCCTGCTTCTGTCGTTCCCGCTGGCATTCTTCTGGAATTGGAGGCCTGCGGCAGACACCGCTGCCGAAGCCATGGGAGGGTCCATCCTGCTGTGGTTTTGCTTCGCGTTGGCCATCACCAATCAGCTGCACTGCTGGTCCCACCGGCCGCGCGTCCCGCGCCCCGTCCGTCGGCTTCAAGCGTGGGGACTCGTCCTGTCCCCCGAGCGCCACGCCGGCCACCATCGGGGTCGACACGGTCAAGCTTTTTGCGTGACGACGGGATGGTGGAACCCATTCCTCGATCGCACCGGGGTGTTCTCCGCGCTCGAGCACCGACTCGACGCCTGTCGCATCGATCCCCGCGACCCCGAGTCTTTTCGGCCCTGAGTGCGAGCGGGATGACGTTCGAGAGCTGGGAAGCGGTATACACGAGCAATGGGCAGGCACTGTGGTCCCTGTGGCTCGCACCGCTCGCGTTCTTGCTCTTCCGCGCACGTCACGGGCCGCTGCGCGGCGGCGTGGTTCCTTCGGCCGCCCGTTTCGTGGATCTCTACTGCCTGATTTTCGCCATCGAGACCCTGATCGATCCGCTCTGCACGACGGTTGCGGTGAAGGCGCTTGGATGGGCCGATACCGCGGCCGCCACTGGCACTGGCCTTCTTTTCGTGTTGTTGGGGGATTGGCGCGTTTTCGTCTTGGTCCTCGGGCTGTCGGAGCCCCGGGGCCAATGGCTTTCCGTGGCGTTCCGCGCCGCCTTGCTCACCGCTCTCGTTCCAGTGGGCGCCTTCGCACTCTCTTCGGCCGCCCAGGCGTGGATCGGGGCGCCGCTCCAGGCGCGCTGGCTGTGGCTCGCGCACGAAACGCTCTTCGTCGCTCTCGCGCTCCTCTTGCGCGGCTTCTGGGTGCCGCGTGCAACCAGAGGGGATACCGCGCGCTCGCGCTTCTTGCGCGCCATCTTGGCGTACGCCGCGATCTACTACGCGTTCTGGGCGACGGCGGACGTGATCATCCTCGCCGGCATCGACGCGGGCTTCGCGGTCCGGATCCTCCCCAACCAGCTTTACTATTCCTTTTGGGTGCCGTTCGTCTGGTGGCGCTTTCGCCGCGGTGAACCGGGGCTCCGCTCGTAGAGTGGAGCGTCGCGACCCTGCCCCGCCCAGCGGCGTGGGTCGCTCTCGCGCTCCGTGAGCCAGCGGAGGAGCAGCGCATTGCCCTGGGCTTCGTGCTCGAGCACGGCCAGCGGGTCGGGCGACTGTGCCATGAGCACTCGCAACCGGTGGCGTCCGGGATGCAGCATCCGCTTGCACTCGGACAGCAACGCTTCTTCCTCCGCATCCCCCGATCGCGCCAAGACGATGACCTCGCATTCCCGCTCGACGTGTTGTTGATAGGGGCCGTGAGCGAAATCGAGCATGTCCCAAAGCGGCGGCCAAGGAAGCCCCATGCCCTCGAGCACCTTGTGTCGCCAACCCTGGACGCGCTCCCCATAGCCGCCCGAGGCGAGCAGGCTCATGCCGCGCTCGAGCTGCAGCGGTTCTTCGGGCGGAAAAGCGGCCGCGACCGCCTTCGGTGCGCGGAGCCAAGCAGCCTCCACGGCGGCCGCGTCGATCCCGAGACCGGCGATCTCCCGTCCCCACGCCCGGCCCCACGCGCGGGCGACGGCGAGAGCGGCGGCGTAGGCCAGCATCGGCCCGATGACGCGAACCAACGTGCCGTACTCGTCCTCGCCGGGCGTGCGAACGATCGTGGCGCCGGCATCGCGGAGCGAGGCCAAGAACGAAGCTTTCTCATCCCGGTCGGGCTGCGTCCCTCCCTCGTCGCCGGTCGCGGTCACCAGGACGAGCGAGGCCCAGCGCTGCGGCGCCGTGAGCGCGAAGCGGGCGTTGGGAGAGAGACCTTGCGAGAAAACGATGAGGCCAGCGCCCGAAGCGTCGGCCGGTGTGGCCCCGGCGAGCGCTCCAGTGGCCACATAGCGGGCGGGGATCCCGACCTCACGGTCGAGCACGTCGGCCAGGAAGCGCGCGGGTGCGGCGGAATTCCCGACCCCGGTCACCCAGATGCGCCGCACCTGCGGAGCCCCGAACCCAACCTGCGGGTCGGGTTGGGCAACAAGGGCGCGAAGCGCATCGGGCAGTCGCGCGAGACGCCGCCGCAACTCCTCGACTCCCTGGCGCCAACTCAGGGATCGGCCCTCGGAATGTACTTGCGCCGTGCCATCGCCCGGAAGTAGGCGATCAGGGCGTCCAGGTCTTCCTCCTTCAGGTGTCGATGCGACGGCATGCTCGAGAAGCGGAAGCTCGCGGGATCGAGGATATAGGCGCGGATCTGCTCGACCGGTCGATACTCGACGATGCTCTGCGGCACATTCAGGTCCGGGCCGACCTTTCCGCCCTCGCCGTTGATGGCATGGCAAGCGATGCATTCCCGGCGAAACAACGCGAAGCCCCGATCGGCGGGCGAACCGGGCGCGGCGTCGGGCACGACATGGGGGTACTCGAGCTCGAGCGGCGCGAGCTCGATCTCGATCAACTGATAGGGCCACGGGTAGCGATGCGGATCGCTCTGGCCGGCGCCGCCCCAGACCATGTAGAACGGCCCCGGATCGACTTGGCGACGGTCGATGGGTTCCCACTGAGGCTCCGCCTCGGGACTGGGCGTGAGGTCGGCGTCCGCGAAGGCGATCCAAGCGCTCGCCGCGCGCAGATCGTCGAAGCTCGTGGGCCGCACGTAGCCGTCCGCGGCGCGAAGAAAGAGGTTTTGCCCGGGCGCTGGTAGAGCTCCCAGGCCGAGCTCGAGGGCGCACGAAGCCGGGAGCGCGTAGAAGGATTTTCGGCGGCCATAGAAGGGGTCATCGACGGCGATCCGCTCGACGGGGCAGGCCTCTCGCAGCGCCGACAGCGGAAGGCGATTCACTTCCGTTCCGGCCCGCAGAAAGCGCAGCTCGGGGCCGGCAGCCGCGAGCGTCGATCCCGCGAGCAGTAGCAACGCGGCGAGCCACGCAATGGCGCAGAAAAGGGATCGAGAGGGGGCGTGGAGAAAAGACAAGACGGCGCGAGAGACCGCCCCGCCGGGGACCCGGCTCAGCATGCCTCCAGGGTAGCAACGGCAAACCTGGTGGCGGGTCAGAGTCGGCTGGTGCTCTCGACCAACGGACGAGTTAGATTTTTTCTAGAAAAAACATAGATTAATAATATGAAAGGAAGAGAAACAAATGCGGGTCCGGTTGGAGCGGGCGACGCGTGAACAGCGCGCTCCCCGACGCTCCCGCGGAAGCCGCCGAGGCGCTCGCGCACCCACCCCTGACGCATCTCCGGATGGCCGCCTATGCGCTGCCCTCGCTTCCAACGTCGATCGCGCTCCTGCCGCTCGCCCTCTTCTTGCCGGCCTTTTTTGCCCGCGACCTGGGCGTGCCGCTCGCGAGCGTCGGGGTGGCTATCGGCGCTTCGCGACTGCTGGACGTCGTGACCGATCCACTGATCGGCGTGTTGAGCGATCGCCTCCCGACGCGCTTCGGCCGCCGCAAGCCGTGGCTCGTACTCGGCACGCCGTTGTTTCTCTTTGCGCTCTGGCGACTCTTCGTCCCCGCGGAGGGCGCAGGCTTCCGCTACCTGCTCGGGTGGTCGGCCGCGCTCTACCTGGGCTTCACGCTGATGGATCTGCCCTACAAGGCGTGGGGCGCGGAGCTCTCGGTCACCTACGACGAACGCTCCCGGGTGACGGCGTGGCGCGAGGGAATCGGCGCCGGTGGCCAGGTCGCGCTGCTCGGCTTTTTGGTCGTGCTCGGCGCGCGCGGCCTGAACGCTTCCGCCGAGCAGCTCTTCGCCGTCGCCGTCACCGTCACGGTGGTGCTGCCGATCGTGATCGCGCTCGCGGTGACGCTTGTCCCGGAACGCCGGTCCGAGGACTGGCGCCCCACTTCGCTGGGTGCCGTTGAAGGGCTGCGCCTCATCGCCCGCAATCCGGCCTTCCTCCGCATGGTCGCCGCGGTACTTCTCTTCGTCACCGGCGTTGTGATCCAGGGCACGCTGCATCGGCTCGTCCTGGCCGACGTGATCGGCGCCGAAAAGCGCTTCCCCCTCATGTTGTTGATCGAGAACGCCGCCACGCTGGTTGCAGTGCCCTTCTGGGTTCGACTCTCGGACCGGATTGGAAAGCATCGTGCCCTTGCACTCGCCGCCCTGTGGTTGGCGCTGTTGAGCATCCCCCTGATGCGCCTCGGGCCCGGCGATGCAAATGCGCTGGTCGGGTGGATCGCGCTGCGGGGATCCAGCTTCGTGGCGATCCTGTTGCTCGCGAACTCGATCGCCGCCGACGTGATCGACGAAGACACGCTCGCTTCCGGGCGCCAGCGCACCGGTCTCTTCTTCGCGGTGTGGGGGATGATGACGAAGCTCGCGCTCGCACTCGGCGTCTTGCTGGGGACAGCGCTTCCGGCGGCCGTGGGATACGACCCGACCGCAGAGGTGATCCCGAGCGTCATCCAGGGTCGCTTGATGACGATCTACGGGGGTGTGCCGGCGCTGCTCATGGGTGCGGGCGCCCTCTTTCTCTGGGGCTTTCCGGTGACCCGCGAACGCCATCGCGAGGTGCGCGCGCAGATCGAGGCGCGCTTGCGCGAACGCCCCGGCTAGCGGGGCGTCACGCCCAGGCCCTTGACTTGGGCGGGACCGACGCCGTGGGCACCGTGGAGGCGGTTGGGCAGGGGGTGTTTCACGTCGCGTCCGGGCGTGAAGGAGGTTTGGGCGCACGGCGTAGCGTGCCCTGCTCGGGGCGCGATCCGATCCCAGGGGGAAGAAAGGCCGCTTGCCAACCCCCCCGCCTCTCGGTTTAGGATGCAACAACTGCTTGAACCCTGCGCAACCACTCGACGAGGTGTGTGATGCTCTATATGGCGTATATCAAGAACAAGCCGCGCGCGGTCTTCGAAGACGTCGATCTGATGGCCAAGTCGCGCAAGTGGTGGAACGAGGGCGACCGCCCGCCCGGCTTGAGGACCGTAGCGTTCTACGGTTCCCTCGCGACGCAGGCGCCCGACGTCCTCGTCTTCGAATGCGACAACCACGATGACATCCGCAGGATGCTCGACTATTGGCATGAGATCGAGTTCGAGATCCACCCGGCGGTGGACCTCGGGGAGAGTTTCCGGAAGCAGGGGATGAACATCGCCTGACTGGCCGCAGGCTCCTCCGCGCGCCGGGTCTCATGCGAACCCCCATCCCCACCTGCATCGCTCCGAGCGTTCGACCCGCGCCGAAAACGAGCCGGCAGATCGAGCGAGAGTTTCGCCAGCGCCTCGGCGCAGGCGCGCGGATCCGCGCGGCCGGCACCGCAAAGCACCGGCCGCGCAGACTCCTCGCGAGCGGCTACACGCCCAAGCACAAGGTTTCGCTCTTCGACGCCACCTTCTACCTGACCAACGCGCGACAGAACCCGGACATCCGCTTCTTCGTGGCCTATGTCACGTTCGGATCGGCGGCCGCCTCCTCGATCTATCCGCGCATCTTCTACAAGGACATTTCGTTGGTCTGGCGCTCGGCTTCGCACTTCGTGCGTTCGGACCAGGAGAACTGGATCGGGAAGGGCGAACTCCACAGCGTCATCCGAGAGGGCAAGGAGGTCTTCTACTCGGCGGAGGAGACGACCGACCTTCCGTTCGAGATGCAAACCGCGCTCGAGATGCTGAACCGACAAACGCATAACGTGCGAAGCGACGACCGGGCGGTGGAATTGGTGTTGCGCCGCGGTCCGGACGACCGGGTGGCCGCCTATCGGGACTTCACGGGTCCCAAGCAGCGCGCGCGCGCCGATCGCCGCAACCTCATCCACGGCGGCCGCAAGGTGGCGTGGTTCGCGCGCAAGAACGATCCGACCTCGTTGCGCTTTGCGGCGGGCTTCGAGCCGGACTTTGCGCGGGGCGTGCTCGAAGTCGCCGCGTTGACGAGTCGCATGTACGGGGGGCGGTTGCAACGCTTCCGGATCTTGTCCCGCAATCAGCGGATCCAATATCTCTTCTTTGCGGGACCGCGCCACGTGTGGATCATCCCGCCGCAAGCGACGACGACCGAGCTCACCAGCTACGGCGTTCGCTCGATCGACGTCAGCGCCGACGATGACATCTTCCTGCCGGGCTACGAATATCACTATCTCGATGAGAGCGAGGATCCTCCGGTCTTCTTCAGCCAAATCCCGCCCGGCTTCGCGGGAGCCCCGAGTGACGTCGATCCCTCGCGCGCGGACGCCTCGGCCTGGCTCGATCGACTGCCCGTGATTCGGGAGTTTCGCAGCAAGCTCCTGGCCGGTCGGCGGCGCGCGGCGGGAACGAGAGCCTAGGCTGAGCGTTCGAAGCCCCGCGCGACCCAGTCCATCACCCACAGGGCGCCGAGCAGCAGCGCGGACCACAGACCCGCGGCGATCGCTGTCCGGCGCAGGGCGCGCTGATAGGCCTCGGTACGCCAGTGAGGCACCACGCGGGTGGGATCCACGGGTTCCGGAATGGCGAGATCCAGAACGTTGCGCTGGAGGCGCCGGGCGAGCCCCGCGTCGTCGGGCAGCACGGGGCGGGTTCTCACGATGCATTCCGGGAAGGCCGCGGCGCGTTCTCCGGCGCACGCGTTCTCGAAGGGTCGGTGCAGATCGAACACGTACCCCGCGGTAACCCCGATCAGTGTCATTCCGAAGCCCCACCCCGCCACGGCGAGACGGCGTAGACCGCGGCGCCAGTTCAAGACTCACCGTCCCGGTTCCGCAGGACGCTCAACTGGTCGCGGTAGAACGACAGGTCCGCGGCCAGCGTTCGGTCGCCAAAGAGGGCGATCGATCCCGGTTGTCCGGGCGTACGCAACACCATGATCAGGATCCCGGCCAGTTCCCAGTCGCCGTCGCCGTTGCGCGCGAACACGCCTCCGCCCGAGTCTCCGGCCGCCGCCTGACTCTCGGCCGGGGTGCAATCCTCGGGAGGATCGAACTCGGTGAAGAACACTGCGGTAAGAGTCGCGCCGCGGCGGGTGCGCATGCGGCCCTCGATGCGGTTGGTGCCCCAACGCCGCAGGGAGCCGCTCTCTCCCCATCGGAAGCCCGCTCGCCCCGCCCAGTGCAGTGGGGCTCCCCGGGAGGCCCCGTAGCCGACCATCAGGACGGGGGTCTGGGTGGCGAGGGTGGCGTGCGAAATCGGCAAAGGCGCCAGGCCGGGATCCTCGCGCAGTCGGTAGAGCAGCAGGTCCGCGTGCGACCCTCCGGTCTCGAACCGCATGGTGCTCCCGGGTTCGGCCTCGAACGTTCGGCCCCGGAGCTCCAAAGGTCCGGCGCCGACGTGCTGGGCCGTTACGACCCATCGCTCGCCGACGTAGACGGCGGAGAGACCGCCGCGTCGCCCGACGTGCTCCCAGTACGGGAAGTGGGGTGGCGCGGCAGTGGCTTCTTCAGCCGCGCCGACCGTCACCACTGCCGCGGCGGGGGGAGCAAACGCCCCTCCCGCCCAGGCCGTTTGAAGGAGGAGGGCCGCGCACAACAGGGTGCTGCCCACGCGTCTCCGCCGATCCGCGGGTCTCCCGAGCGCCGAGACTCCAAGCACTCGCGGAGCCTAGAGCATCCGCGCCCGGGGTTCCGGAGAGCTGGGCTAACGTCTGCCGCGATGCCTGGAGAAGTACGCATCGAGCGAGCCGCACCCGTCGGGCGCCTGATTTTCGATCATCGGGAGCGGCGCAACGCGATCTCGGCAGGGATGTGGGAGCAGATTCCCAAACGGCTCGCCGAGCTCGAGGCCGACCGCGAAGTGCGCGTCATCGTGTTGCGCGGCGCCGGCGACGAAGCCTTCGTCTCGGGTGCTGACATCTCGGAATTCGAACAGCGCCGAACCGGGACCGAGGCGGCGCGCGCGTACGACGAGGCCGCGGGCCACGCCTGGCGCGCATTGTCCGAAGTGTCCAAGCCCGTGATCGCGGCTATCCACGGCTACTGCGTGGGAGGAGGGATGGCGATCGCCCTGACCGCGGACCTCCGCTACGCCGCGGACGACGCGGTGTTCGCGATTCCAGCCGCCCGGCTGGGGTTGGCCTACAACCCGGGCGGCCTTCGGACCCTGGTGGATCTGGTCGGCCCCCAGACCACAAAAGAGATTCTATTCACGGCGCGGCGCTTCGACGCGCAGGACGGACTTCGCCGCGGGTGGCTCGCCGAAGTATTTCCCAAAGAGGAACTCGACGCGCAGGTCGCCCGAGTGGTGGCACAGATCGCCCGCAACGCACCGCTCACGGTGCGCAGCGCCAAGCGGGTAGTCGGAGAGCTGCTCAAAGACCCGGAGGCGCGAGATGCGGCCGGCATGCGCGCTTCCATCGACGCCTGCTTCGAAAGCGAGGACTATCGCGAGGGTGTGCGCGCCTTCATGGAAAAGCGCCCGCCGGCCTTCCGCGGCAGATAGCAAGGAATGCGAAGCCTTCCGCGCCGCGAGGCAAAGCCGAGCAAAGCTCACCAGCAAGGAATGCGAAGCCTTCCGCGCCGCGAGCCCAAGGCGAGCGAAGTCCAATAGAATCTGAAGCGAGAGCTCGCCTGTCGTCTTCCCGACCCCTTCCCCACGCAGTGTTCTGGTTCTTGACGCTCGGGCCGATGGGCCTTCTGCTGCCCTATTTCGCGCTCTACCTCGGCGACCACGCCGAGCTGCGGGGGGGCGAGATGGGCGTGGTGTTCGCGGTGGTTCCCTTGGTGGGCGTGCTGGCGCAGCCCTTCTGGGGGCTGCTCGCCGACCGCAGCGGCCGGCGATCCGGGGTGCTCGTCGCCCTCAATCTCGGTAGTGCCGCGACCTACTGGTGGCTGGGGCACTGCGAGAGTTTTCTGGAGATCGTGCTCGCGACCGCCGCCCTCGCCGCGTTTGCGCGCGCCCTGATCCCGATCGCGCTGTCGGTCACCCTGCCCGCCCTCGAGGCGAGGCCGGAGATCTTCGGCCGCGTGCGCGCCTGCGGCACCGCGGGATTTCTGGTGACCGTCGTCGGGTTTCCGCTCCTCCTCGAACGAATCGGAGGGTCCGGCTTCTCGAGGTCACCGGACGCGCTGGCGTGGCTCTTCCCCACGGCGACCGGTTGGGCTTTACTGGCGGCCCTTGCGGCCTTGCGTCTTCCGCGCCAAGGGGGTGCCGCAGTTCGGGCGGGTCGGGGCGAATGGCGCTCGCTGCTCCACAACGCGCGCTATATGCGGCTTTTGGCGGTGGCCTTTGCATCCTTTCTGTTTTTGACGGCACCGATGGAGTTCTTTCCGCTGTTGGTAACGCGCGGTCGGGGCGGTGATCTCTCGGCTGTGAGTGTGCTTTGGCTGATCATGCTGGTCCCGGAGATCGGGCTGCTGCTGTTCTTCCGCGCCGCGGACCGACTCGGCGCGCGGGTCCTGCTCACGGTCGGAGTGGGGGCAGGCGGAGCGCGCTGGCTGCTGTCGGGGGCGCTCGCGTCAGCCGCGTGGCTCTATCCCGCGCAGGCGCTGCACGCGGTTGTGGTGGTGGGGTTGATGCTCGGGGGCCCGCTCTACATCCACGCCGTGGTCCCTTCACAGCTGCGCTCGACCGCCCAGGCGCTTCACGCAGCGGTGGCGGTCGGGCTCGGGGGCGCCGCCTCGAGCCTGATCGGGGGTCAGCTTCTCGAGCGCTGGGGAACCGGCGCACCCTTCGTCGCGGGTGGGATCGGCGCCCTCGCCCTCGCTGTAGCGCTGCCGTTTTGGCTCCCCGCGCTCGCGCGGGAAGCTTCTCCGGCACCCCGCAAACGGCCGGCAACCCCGACGTCGCCCTCCCCGGGTGACGGCGGGGTCTGACACGCGCAAGCCGCGACACTCTCGGATATGGAAGTCCGAGCGGGCCGGCAGGCCGCAGTTTCGACGCGCCTGCTAGTATCGGCGCTCCCCGCCTCCAGGAGGACCGGCCGTGCCCCGCCTCGAGTTTTTCTACGATTGTTCGAGCCCCTGGACCTACCTTGCGTTCGATCGCCTCGAAGAGTTGGTCGCGTCGACGCGGGCCAGCTTGGTCTGGAAACCGATTTTGGTGGGCGGCGTGTTCAACGCCGTCAACCCGAGCGTGTACGAATCGCGCGAGCGACCGGTCAAGCCCAAGGCGACCTATTACGCGAAGGACCTTCAGGATTGGGCCCGCCGCCAAGGGCTTCGCATCGGACAGCCGCCGGTGTTCCCGGTGAATAGCGTGAAAGCCATGCGCGGTGCCTTGGTCGCGGGAGAGGCCGGCCTGATCTCCCCTTATTCGCGCGCCGTGTTCGAGGCGTACTGGGGGGACCTGCGCGATATCTCCCAGAGCGACGTATTGCGAGACATCGTGGCGGGCGTGGGTCTCAACGTGGAGGACTTCTTCGCCAAGATCGATGCGCCCGAGTACAAGCAGCGCCTGCGCGACAATACCGAGGAATTGATTGCCCGGGGGGGCTTCGGCTCGCCCACCCTGTTTGTCGACGGGGACGACATGTACTTTGGCAACGATCGCCTCGAACTCGTTCGCGACGCCCTCTCCAACGCGAAAACCTGAATCAGATCGAGTGCTTGAATGAGCGTTCCGCGCGTCGCTTAAGACTTCTTGCCGGCTCGCCGATGGGAAGCGAATAGCGGGGCGTCTGCAGTGGAGCTTCTGAGCTCGCTTCGGACGCCCCCAGGCGTCCTGCTACTCTGGCCCTAACCACCCGACCTCGGTCAGGAATCGGCTAGAACACCAGGAGCGAGGCGCGGCGAAACGAAGCACAGGGAGGACGGCGAGAAAATTGGGCGCACAGCACGAGGTCAAACACGCTCCCGATGCCACCCAGGTGGAGCGACCCGCCCGCAAACCGCCTTGGCTGCGAGTCCGCGCGCCCTCGTCGCCCGGCTACCAGGCCACGCGTGCCCTGATGCGCGGGCTGCGCCTCAACACCGTCTGCGAAGAAGCCGCCTGCCCCAACATCGGCGAATGCTGGTCCCAGGGACACGCCACCGTGATGATCTTGGGCAGCGTCTGCACTCGGGCCTGCGCTTTCTGCAACGTGAAGACGGGAGTGCCGGATCGCGTCGACCGAGAGGAACCCGAGCATGTGGCCGAGGCCGTGGCAAAGCTGGGTCTGCGCCACGTGGTCGTGACGTCGGTCGATCGCGACGATCTTCCCGACGGCGGCGCGGCGCACTTCGTCGCCACCATCGAGGCGATTCGGCGCGCTGCACCGACGACGACGATCGAGGTCCTCACCCCCGATTTCCGGCGCAAGCAAGGCGCGATCGAAGCGGTCGCCGCCGCGCGCCCGGACGTCTACAACCACAATCTGGAGACGGTGCCGCGCCTCTATCGCCGGATCCGACCAGGAGCCAGCTACAGAGATTCCTTGGCGCTCCTGCAACACGTGAAGGAGCAAGTGCCGGAAACTTTCACCAAGTCCGGGATCATGCTGGGACTCGGCGAGGAGGCCCGTGAGGTCGAGCAGGTGATGGAGGATTTGCGCACCTCTGACGTCGACTTCATGACCATCGGCCAATACCTGCGTCCGACTCCGCGTCATGCTCCGGTGGAGCGCTTCGTGGCCCCCGAGGAATTTGAGCGGTTTCGCGAAGCGGCCCTCGCCAAGGGCTTTCTCCTGGTCTCCTCCTCTCCTCTCACGCGTTCTTCGTATCACGCGGACGACGATTTCGAGCGGCTTCGGGCCGCCCGCCGCAGGCGCCTCGAAGGGGCTTCCCGATGAACAAACCCACCGACGTCGACCCCGCAGAAACCGCGGAATGGCTGGAGTCGTTGGACTCCGTGATCCAGAGTGAGGGGCTGGAGCGCGCCCACTTTCTGATCGAGGCGATGATCGACAAGGCCCGCCGTGCGGGAGCCAACCTTCCCTACCGCGCCACGACGTCCTACCTCAATACGATCCACGCCAGCGAAGAGCCGCCGATCCCGGGCGAGCCGGGCCTCGAGCACCGCATCCGGTCGATCATCCGCTGGAATGCGATGGCGATGGTGGTCCAGGCCAACCGCGCAAGCTCCGAGCTCGGCGGACACATCGCGACCTTTGCCTCCGCCGCAACGCTTTACGACGTGGGATTCAACCACTTCTTCCGCGCGCCCAGCAACGACGGCGGCGGCGATCTTCTCTATATCCAGGGACACGCGTCGCCGGGAATCTACGCGCGCGCCTTCTTGGAGGGCCGGCTCACCGAAGACCAGCTGCG
>CAZTOE010000085.1:0-15959 GCA_964615045.1 uncultured Spirochaetales bacterium | reverse complement strand
GCCAGTGGCCGGCACCTTCGAGAATTACCTTCTTCGAGTTCGGTAGAAGCTCAGCCATCTTGTCCGCAACCGTGGTCGGAGCCGTCGGGTCGTGGACCGTCCAGAGCACCAGTGATTCGTGCTGAGTATTGCGAAGTTCATCATCCGTGATGCGAATGTCTTTTCGGATCTCCGGAACCTGAACATCAAGCATGCGCTCGACGTTGGCACGAAACTCGGGCATCGCGTAGATCCGCATCCGGATGTCCACGAGCTCTTCGGTCACCTTGGACTTGTCTTCCATCAGCCACTCGAGACGAGCACGCACCTCGTCGCGATTGCCGTTCATGACGGCCGGGATCGTGAGCTCGCGGATTCGCTTGAAGAGGTTCTCGTCCCAGTTGTATCCACCGCACGTGTTCAGTACGAGCTTGTGGGCGCGATCGGGATGCATCGTTGCGAGGCGCAGGGCGGTCCAACCGCCATTGGACTCGCCCGAGAGGTGCGCCTGCTCGATGCCCTCGGCGTCCATCACATGAATAAGGTGCTCGACGTAGTCCGCGATGAGATACGGCGTCTTCGGCTTGTCGGTGAATCCGCAGCCCACGGGGTCGATCGCGAAGGTGTGAAAATGATCGCCCAGAGGCCCCACGTTGCGGACGTAGGCCTCGAGGTGACCGGTCTGACCCGGAAGCAGAAACAGCACCGGCATTCCGCGTTCGCCGGTTTCAAGCACCCGGGTTCGCACGCCCCTCGCGTCAACGAAGCGCTGGGTGAAGGTCACGTTCTCAAGATCTTGCCAGATGGTATTCGCCATGGCTCTTTCCCCTCCCTCCAAAATCCCTTTTCGTAGGGCCCAAGCACGTGGCCTAGGCGGACGCTCTCTCCAAGACCTCGGACCCGCTCGCGTCGCGACCCTCCGCGGGCCGGACGTTTTCGAGCATCCGTCGGAGCGCGCGAACAAGCCGGGTGCGCTCGCCCGGAGATACTCCCTCGAGCGCGGCGTTCGTGATCTGCGACGAAATGGCGGAAAGCTTCGGCACCAAGCGCTCGCCGGCGGGCGTCATCTCGAGCACTACAGAGCGCCGGTCGTCAGGATCTCGGCGGCGTTCGACGAGGCCCTTGGCCTCAAGCTGATCGAGACGCCGCGTCATCGCGGCTGGATCGGCGTCGATCCTCCGTGCAAGAGCGAGAGGTGTGGTTGCCTCGCCGCGGTGGAGCGTGATCAAGACAGCCCAGAGGGGCGGAGACACATCGTGGGCGGCGAGGGCCTCGCTGAACCGGTTGTGGAGGAGGGCCGACACCTCCCGAAGCAGATACCCCAGTCGCGTGTCGAGGCCAGCGAGTTGATGCGGTGACATGGTTGGTATTATTGTTGTAGTTCCAAATTTGTCCATAACAAATATTGATCCAAAACAAATTATATCGTAGATCAACACCCTCGGGGGATGTGAGCCACGATGCTAGGGGGCCGGCTGACTCGTGGCGTGAAGCTCTTCGAGAAAGCTCCGGCGGCCGTTCATCAGGCCGAGCGCCTCCCAGGTCGGCTTGAGGCGCTGAACGCGCACGCGGAAGGCGTCGCGGTAGTACTCCTCGTCGAGGAAGCCCTGCTGATACTGGTAGAAGAGGTTGTCCCAGTGGGTCTGCTGAGCGATCTGCCACATCCGGAAGCGCCCGCGTTCCAGCTCGCTCAGCTGTTCGAGCGCCGCCGGGTTCTCGGGATATCCACCCTGTGTCAGCTTGACGATGATGGGGCCCAGGTGGTTCGAATCCGCCGCCCTCACGAGCATGGTCTGGAGGGCGTCGGCGCGCATCTGGTAGGTCTGGGCGAGCGCCGCCTTGCGGCCCGCGGTCATCGATTTTGTGTTTTGTCCGATTTGGATCGAGAGATAGACCAGGCTCGCGATCACGCCGATCGCGCCGAGAAACTCTCCGAGCGATCCCAGGTCTGCGATGGTCATGGTGTCCTCCTTGTGGGCGTTCGGAGTCTCAAACCTGGAACGGCCCAGCATCGAGCGCCAGCATCGCGCGGTCGCTCAATGTTGGGGCGTGCATACGTAACAGGGTGGAGTGGTGTCGGCGTCGCAGGGGGCGCGTTCGCAGACGCCGAGAACACCGCCCTGCAACGCGCATTGAGCACCCGCTTCGTAGCAGACGGATCGCGGGCTTTCGACAAAGGTCGCATCGCACCCCACCAACCCGAAAAAGATCGGGGCCACGATCGCACGCCACCCCAAACGGTGGCGCTCGGTCCCAGCGTGGCGTTGCCCCACGGAAGAGTCGCCACGACCCCCATCCGCGCCGGGGATCTCCGAATAGCCGGCTCCGTGGAACTGGAGCAAGCAGAACCCGTTGCCGAATGGGTCCACCATCACGAGGTATTGCCCCCAGTCGTACTGGCGGAGATCGCCTTCTCGCGTCGCGCCTGCCGATTCCGCCCTCGTGATCGCCGGCTCGAGTTCCGCGACGACGATATCTAGATGGACTGGCGTCCAGTGTCGCCGGTAATCGCGAGGGGCCTCCGCTCTCGGGAACGGGCGCGATCCGGGCGGGTGGCGCACCAAATAGACCAGCGACGACGCCCCCTCGAGTTCCGCGATGTCGGGGCTGAGCTGGCGCCGAAGCCTGAGCCCCAGCCCGTCGGTGTAGAAGCGAAGCCCCGCCTCGAGGTTACTCACGTCGATGTTGATCAATAGCTCGACCATGTTCCGTCCCGACTCCGCTCTCCTGGAAGGCAGGGCAGGGCGTCCCCGCGCAGAAGCCGTGGGAGTTTCGCGCCCAGTCATGTTTGGGCCTCCGCACTCGAGGGATCCGATTTCCCGGGAGCGCCCAGGGATCCTCCCACGTCTCTTCTGGTCGGTCCACCAGGTAGAACCAGCGCGCAAGCTCGAGACGGTCGCGGGTGAGTCTTCCCACCCGCTGGACCAGCGCCCGCGTGCCGGTCGGCAACCGGCCTGTCCAGTCGCCCAAGGGGGCGGAGCGCCAAAGATCGGGCGAAGATTTGCCATAGCGGAAAGCTCTCGGACCTCGTCAATCTGGACGGCTCGGGTGGCGGGAAGCTGTCTGGTATGTGTGGAAACGCGTACCTAAGATACCTGCATGAACGAACAGGGCAGCGCAGTTGGCGAATCGGAGGTCCGGTGAGCACGCCGCTTCGCGTACTTGCAGAGTTCGTGTTCACGGAGGAAGGCGAGGCGGAGTTCCTCTGCCACCGTGATCGGACGCTTGAAGAGGTGCGCTTGGTCACGGGTTGTCTTCAGGCGGTTCTGTGGACCCGGCCCGGCCGGCGCTACAGCTTCTCGACGCTGTGGACCGACGCGGAGGCCGTCACGCGTTGGGTCGAGAACGAGTTTCACCGCACGGTTCTCATGCCCGGATTCCGGAAGTGGTGCACCGAGGGTTGCTTTGGCGAGTATCGGCTCGAGACGGACCACAAGCGTGCGCGCAAGTGCGCGCGCTGCGGGCGTTGGACGCAGGACCTCCCCGGCTGGGACGAGCGTATCCCGTCCAGCTGTGAGAAGTGCGGAGTGCGCCTCGAAGCCGTTGCGGACCCGTAGGCGCGGGCGGTGATGATCTTCACTACCCCGACCGCGGGGCGTCAAACGCGGTAGAACGGATTGGTGGGCTCGAGGCCCATCAGCACCCGGCCGGCATCCTCTGCCCATATCGGTTGCGCGATCACGTGCTGCTGCATGGTTCTGGCGTCCCGGTAGGACCGCTCCAGCGGCGAATCGACGTAGATGGCCGCGGTGCCGCCCGCATCATACATGGCGTCCACCGCGCGGCTCCCCGTTTTGATGGCGTGCCGGGCGGCCATCAGCAAGTCCGTCACCTCGAGGACGGAGATCTCCTGGCCACGCGCCGCTTTCTGCCACAGCTTCGAGGCAACCTCGCGGAGGTGACCGCGCGCCGCGGCGATCGCAGTGCGCTGGTCGGCTACGGCGATCTGAACCAGCGATTTGTCCCGCATGTCGGAGACGGGTTTGGGTGAAATCTTCGTGAGCCCCATCTCGATCGCCGTTGCGACGGCCGCCCTGGCGACGCCCAGCATCTGGGCGGCGAAGCCCGCCGCCAGGGTGGCGAGGATCGGTACGGAGGCCAGCGGCCCGCCGATGGTGACCTCGTCCATGGGCCCCAGGCTGTGGTGCCGGGGAACGTCGACCTCGTCCACCACCACATCGTGACTGCCAGTGCCCCGAAGGCCGCCGGTGTACCAGGTGTCGAGTATCTTGGCGTCGCTGCGACGGACAAACATGAAGCGCTGTTCGGGCTGGCCCGGTGCGAGCATGCGCGGCTGGCCGTTCTCCTCGACCAGACACATGAGCGGCATCCACTCGGCGAGCTCGCAGCCCGAAACCAGCGACCAGCGGCCCGTCACCCGGTATTGTTCCCCGATCACGACGGCCCGGCCAGTCGGTCGGGTGCTGTTGGCGTAGAGCCACTCCGGGTCTGCGAACAGCTGCGCCCGGGCCTCACGACCCAGGTAGCGGCTGAAGAGGCAAGGCAGGGAGCCGTTCCACACCACCCAGGCAACGGACGCCTCTTTGCCTGCCAGGGTTTCGTAGATTTCAAGCGCATCTACCAGCGGCAGCTCCAGGCCCTGGTTTTCCGGGGTGAGCGCGATTCGGTTCAGGCGCGTCTCACGGATGCCGGCCACGATCGGCTCGGCAAGTCGGCGATTCTTCTCGGTCTCGTCCCGGCAACCGATGATGGTCTCCCCGAGCGCCTCAGTCGCCGACAGAATGTCTCCGGCCATCGTCCTCTCCCCTGAGCCATTCCGGCCGCGAGCGCGGTGACGCCATGGTGGCAGCGGTCAACGCCCGACGCTAGACGTCGCGACCGTGGCATTTCAGCGCGCACTCCCGCATGTAGCGCACCTGAGATCTCCTTCCCCCTGGCGCGAGATTCCCAACGTCGTCTCCTTGGCGCGGGCTGACGCAATCTGGTCATTTGGTGACGCTGATCGATGTGGCGATGCACTTCCGACAGAACACAAAGACGGTCGCTGCGGCGACCGGTCAGGCGGTCTCGAAAATCTCGTCGAACGTTTCCATGCGGTGGGCCGGCGAGCTATCGCGCGCCCCTGGCCGCTCGTCCGGCAGTGAACTAGCGTCGGCTCCGAACCGCGTGCGGCCTGAGCGAGGTGACATGGCCAACACGATGACTGCGGATGCGACCCCCGAGGGCGTGGCGACGCTGGACGGGCTCGAGGTGCTCGTGATCGTGGACAACGAGACGGACACACTCTCGAGTGTGGACGAGGGCGTGCCGCAGATCCCAGAGATGGTGCAGCACGCGGCGCGCGTCCCGCCGACCCGCCGGTGGCAGGGACATGATTGCAAGGAGGTGTTCTCGCACCTCTGCTGCGCGTGCCACGGCTACTCGGCGTTGCTCACGGGGCGGCGAGGGAACGAGACCCATCGGATGTTGTTCGACGTCGGGCCGCTCGGCGATCTCTGGCTCGACAACGCGCGCCGTCTGCACGTCGAGCTCGAGACAATCGAGTGCGTCTTTCTCTCCCACTGGCACTTCGATCACAGCGGCGGATTCCCCGCGGTGATAGCTGCGATCGCCCGGGCGCGTGCGGACGCCGGTCTTCCTGCGCCGCTCGTCGATCTGCACCCGATACGGCCGGATCAGCGCGGCATCATGCTGCCGAGCGGCGTAGTGTTGATGCTTCCCGAAGAGCCGGCCTTCGACGACATGGCGCGGGCCGGTGGCAGGGTCGTTACCGACGACCGGCCACATGCCATGTGTGGAGGCTTCTTCTTCGCTAGCGGAGAAATTCCGCGAAAGACCGCGTACGAGGAGGGCCTCGCGGGCCATTACAGCTTTCACGGTGAGGAGGCTCAGCCGGAT
Organism: uncultured Spirochaetales bacterium; assembly: GCA_964615045.1. Lineage (GTDB taxonomy): Bacteria > Myxococcota_A > UBA9160 > UBA9160 > PR03 > JANQRO01. The sequence continues at coordinate 10,121 of CAZTOE010000085.1, read as the reverse complement.
CCGCTAATCATGGACGAGCGCTACGTAGCCGCTTCCGTGGATGGGCGCGGCGTGACGATCCTCTCCGCATGCTCCCACGCGGGGATCGTCAACGCCTGTCTCTCGGTCCGGGAAAACTTCGCTGGCATGCCGGTGGACCTCGTCCTCGGCGGCTACCACCTGGCCGGCAAGGCGATGGAACCTCGCATCGAGGCGACGGTCCGCGACCTCAAGACCCGCATCGAGCCCGCGGTCGTCGCGCCCGGCCACTGCACTGGATGGCGAGCGAAGGCCCGCCTGGCCGAGACGTTCGCGCCCGGGCGTTACGGGCCGAGCGTGGTCGGAACGATGTATCGTCTGGTTTGAGCGTTTCCTCGCTCCACACCCGAACACCACCGCGGGTCGCCGACGGGGAATAGCGACACGTAGCTTCCGACTCGAAGAGTTCGGCCAAAAAGAGCCCTAGGGGGAAATGGATGCTGAAGATTCACCCGTTGTTTGCTGCTCTCCCGGGGCGGAGCTCGCCGACCTGGAGGTCGGCGATGGCGTGCGCTGGGACCTTGCTCGCTCTGGCGTGTGCGAGCACCAAGCTTCAAACGACGGAACAGGATATCAGTGGCCCGCAGCCGCGGCCCGATCGCATCCTGGTCTTCGACTTTGCATATGCTCCGAGCCAGGTCCGGCTCGACCGAGGGATCTCCGCGGAAATCATGGAAGCGGCAAAAGGAGAGCCGCGCACCGCACAGGAGCTCGCCGCGGGACGCAAGGTGGCCGAAGCCGTCGCAGAAAACCTCGTCGCGGAGATCCAGAAGATGGGGCTTCCCGCCCAGCGCGCGTCCGGCCAACCCAGCCCGAAAGGACATACCGTATCAATCGAAGGGCAGTTTTTGTCAATCGACGAAGGCAACCGAACCGAACGCATTTTGATCGGTCTCGGTGAGGGACGTACGACAGTCGACACTGCGGTCCAAGTCTATCGCGACTCCCTCTACGGCGAGCTAGTGCTTGAGAAACTGGAAGTTGCTGCGAAAAGCGGTCGCAAACCGGGCGCCGCCGAAACGATGGGTATCGGGGCGGCTATGGGCCATCTCATAGTCTCTGCAGCTGCCACCGGGGCATCGGCCGCTGCAGGTGAAAGCTTCGGGACGAGTGTGGATGCCGATGGGAAACGGACCGCCAAGGCCGTGGCCAAAGAACTCCGTGCGCTATTTGTGCAAGAGGGTTGGCTCGCCAAGTAGGCCGAGCCGGCGAGGATTCGCATTCCACTAGTAAAGTTCCTCAAAGAGCCGAGGAGCGGGCCATGAAGATCGACGTCCACTCCCACTTTCTCTCCCAGGATATGGCCCGGGCGCTCGAGAAGCGCAGCGCGTTTCCCTACACGCGCCTTGTGGACGGTACGTATCACTATCACTGCTGCCCAGGTCTAACGATTCCTATGGCGCCGCCTCACCATGATGCCGCGGTCAAGATCGATCACATGGACGAGGTAGGTATCGACGTGTCCGTCCTCAGCCTCGCCGTCCCCGGTCCCGAGCTCCTTGGAGGCGCCGAAGCTGACGAGACGGCACGTCTTGCCAACGACCTACTCGCGGAAATGATCGCGACGCGACCCGACCGATTCTGGGGATACGCGACCCTCGGTTTCGGTGACATCGACACGTCGCTGAAAGAACTCGATCGCTGTATTGGGACGCTCGGCTTCCGTGGGCTCCAGCTCTACTCGAACCTGAACGGCAAGCCCCTCGACGATCTGCGCTTCCGTCCCATCTTCGCGCGCATGGCCGAACTCCGGAAACCGATCTTCATCCATCCGACCGTGCCACTCAATCAAAACTATTTGACCGACCTGGTGCCGGTTCCCGTCCTCGCGTTTCTGGTGGACAACACACTTGCGGCGATGAGGCTGGCGCTCTCCGGTGTCCTCGAGGAGTACGCTGCGACGCCGATCATCATCCCCCACGCGGGCGCCACGGTGCCCTACCTCATGGGTCGCCTCGACAGCATGATCGGACCCTTTGGCGGCTCCGGTGCGGTGAAGGAGCCGAGTCGCCTGCTCAAGAAACTCTACATGGACACCGTGGTTTACGCGCGGGAGCCCTTCGACTGGTGTCTCTCGATGATGGGTGCGAATCAGCTGGTGCTCGGAACCGACTACCCGTATGGCGACTGGCGTCGCCCCCTCGAGGTTTTGGCGAAAGCCTCGTCCTGCACTCCGGAGGAAAGGGAAAAGATCGAACACAGCAACGCCCAAAGGCTGTTCTCGTCGCCCTAGACGACCGAATTCAAGCCGCCACCAGGAGCGCCGTGGCATACATGATCGCTGCCCCCGCGGCGTAGCCCGCGACCGAGGCGGGCGAGAAACGCGATCCCCCTTCCTCGCGGACCCGCGAGTTCAGGAAACGGTCGATCTCGAATACCACCTGCACGACCGCACCGCCGCCCACCCCGAAGAAGATCGCTGCCCAATGCGGAGCCAGGAAAAACGCCCCCATCCAGATACCGGGTGCCGCGGGCAGCCCCGCCAACAGCGCCAGGCCCCCGAGCAAGGCCCATGGATCGCGCTCACGGGCCAACGGGGAGACCACGCCGATCCCTTCGCTCACATTGTGGAGCGCAAAACCCAGGATCAAAAACGTTCCGAGCGCGATCTCGTTGTTGGCGAGTGAGGCGCCGATGACCAGCCCCTCGCCGAAATTGTGGAGACCGATGCCGAGTGCGATCAGTACTGCGATCCGGGTGGCGGCGACCTCCTTGCGGGAGCTCCCGCTCACCGCGGCGAGCGCCGCGATGGTGAGCGCCATCGGAATCCAGATCAGGGCGCCCCCTCGAAAGATCGCACTGGCCCGGGCCGCGTACCCCAACCCGGTCAGAGTCATGTCGACCCACAGATAGCCGAGCAACCCGATCGTGAGTGCGAGAACAAACTCGAGGCCCCTTCGATTCAGGAGTCGCACGACCGGGAAGAACACCATCCCCAACGCGACGGGGAAAAGACCGACCCCGATTCCGAGAAGTGTATAACGAGCGAGCAGCGGCCAACTCGGGGTCGGCGATCGCCCGGTGACTTCGACCTTGCCTTCCACCGTCACACCGGTGCCCGTGATCAAGCGAAGCCGGTGGGTTTCGCCGGCCACCCAGGGAAAATCCACGCGCACCCATGCCGTCTCTGCGCGCGCCAGGGCGCCGGGCGGCTCCTGTGAGAACACCCAGAACGCGCCATCGATTTGAACCTGAGCGATCGTCACGGGCCGGGGTCCTTCGGCGCGGACTCTGACGGCAAAGCCCCGTTCCGTCACGCGGATCCGCTCGATCGCAATGCGCTCGAGCGGCGAAAGATCCGGATCGAGGCGCGGCAAGGGTTCAAGCAGACTCACGAAGGCGAGAAAGAAGGCCAGGGCGACGAGCGGTGGGAATGCGTATGTCCAGATCCGACCGATTAGAACACCTCGAAGAACCCGGACCAGCCCTGCTCGGCGAACTCCGTCTGGTGGGCGTGGAACATATACAAGCCGGGTTCGTGATTCTCGAAGCTGAGCTCCAGAATGCCGCGCTGGCCCTGGCACTGCATCACGGTATCGATCGTTCGCGCCGTCGGCGTCAACGTCGTCCCGTGATCGAAATAATCGAAGAAGTTCGCGTGGAGATGAAATGAATTGATCGGATCAAATTCGGTCACGTTGATGAGATAGATGCGGATCGGCCGCGTTCGGTCCAGTGGGATCGGCGACTTCGCGTATGCGTGGGCGACCGAATTGACCGCGTACACCTCGTTCTCGTCGTCGTAGTTTACGTCGAAGCCGTTCATCACCATCAACATTTCCTGCCACCGCAGATTCTCCTCGGTGCCGAGCAACCGGGACCGTGCCACCTCCCGAGCCTCCGGGTGACGGTCCGGGTCGGGATCGACGACGAACGCCCCGTACAAGCCTTTGTGGATGTGTCGCCGCAGTGGATTGACATGGCAGTGGTACAGGTGACAGCCGAAGGGGAACGCTTCGAATTCATAGGTGAACGCGTCGCCGGGATTGACGATTCCGGCGCCCGCCACGCCGTCCATCCGGGCGGGGTGGATACCGTGGAAGTGGATGCTGTGGCGGTGGCTACCGCGGTTCACAAAGCGAACCTGAACGAGGTCGCCCTCTGTAACCCGGAGACTCGGTCCCGGGACTCGCCCCCCATAGGTCCAGGCGGGGAACACGAGTCCGCCCGCGATCTCAATCTCCTTGTCGACCGCGACGATTTCGTAGCTCCTGACACGCCGGCCGTCGATCCAGCTCACCGTTCCAGGGTCCCAATCCAACAACAGCTCGTGGGGATCGAAGCCATTGCGCTGATGATCGACCTCCCCCGCGCTGATCATCGTGCCCGGGTGCGGCGAACCCGCGAAGGCACCGGGCGCGAGACCGGCGCCGAGGCCGCCGCCCAGGAGCGCCCGGCGCGACAGACGCGCCTTCAACCAGTCGAGCATCCGAGCCCGCACACCATCATTTCATCCCGAGCAATTCGGCTCCACCGCCGCGCGCGGGTCCCGCGGTCGGATCGTCGTCCTCGGGGATATCCGCGATCAGGGTTTGCGTGGTCAGGATCAGACTGGCGACTGACGCCGCGTTGGTAAGCGCGCTGCAGGTCACCTTCACGGGATCGGCGATCCCGGCGGCGATCATATCCACCATCTCGCCACTCCGCGCGTCATAGCCGATCCCGACCTCCGCGTCGGCGACCTGCTGCACGATCCGCTCCGCGTCGGCCCCACTATTGCGGGCGATACAGGCGAGCGGTCTGCGGAGTGCTGCCTTGACGATCTCGGCGCCCCGCCGGGAGCCACCGGTGAGCCCCACGGCGATCCGATCCACCGCTGGCAGTGCCTGGATCAACGCTGTGCCTCCGCCGGGCACCACGCCCTCTTCGATGGCTGCGCGGGTGGCGTTGAGCGCATCCTCGATCAGCTGAACGCGCCGCTTCTGCTCAACGCTTGTGGCGCCACCCGCGTGGATCACCGCGATCCCGCCCGACATCTTCGCCAGTCGGTCGTTGAACTTGTCCTCCTCGATCGGCACCTCGTTGAGCTCCGCCTGGCGGCGGATCTGCTCGAGGCGACCCCGGATCCGACCCGGGTCGCCGTGGCCACCCGAGATCACGGTTCGATCAGAGGAGATCTGTACGCGGCGCGCGGTTCCGAGATCCGCGAGCTGCGCGTCCTGATAGCGGTCGCCGAGATCCTTCACGAACACGCGCCCGCCGGTCATGATCGCAATGTCCTCCATGACCGCCTGACGCCACTTCCCGTACTCCGGCGGATGGACCGCGACGATTGGCGGCCCTCCGTTGTTCCGCAGGAGGGCCGCGACGGCTTCCGGAGCGTAGTCCTCCGCGATGACCAACATGGGCTTGTCGGCCTCTTTCGCCAACGACCGGAGTCCCTTGACATCAGATTCCGAAGCGAGCGGTTGATCGGTCAGGAGAACCAAGACGTCGTCGAGCAAAACCCGCATGCTCTCCACGTCGGTCACCATGTGGTGGGAGATATAGCCGCGCTCGTAGGATGCCCCTTCGACGACATCCATGGTGGTTTCGACCGTGAGGCCCAGATCTACGCTCACGATGCCCGTGGGGCCCACCCGCTGGAGAGCGTCGGCTACCATGCGTCCCGTCTTGACGTCGTTGGCCGCGATGACGGCGACGGAGGCGATCGCGTCATCCCGATCGGCGATCCGTTTCGCGGACTTCTTGAGGACTTCGATCACTTCCGCGACCGCGAGGGCCATGCCTTCTACGAGCTCGATGGCCGCCTGCTTGCCCGCCAGCGCCCGGAAGCCCTCCTGAATCAGCGCGTTGGCCAACACGGTGGCCGTCGTCGTGCCGTCGCCCGCGACCTCATTGGTGCGCTTCGACACTTCGCGGACCACCTGGGCGCCCATGTTCTCGAAGCGGTCCGCCAATTCGATCTCGGCCGCGATGCTGACGCCGTCCCGCGAGACGATGGGCGTCCCGATCGGAACATCGATGATCGCATTGCCCCCCTTGGGCCCGAGGGTCGATTCGACGGCGCGCGTCAGCAGCTCGACACCCCGACTTAGCGCTGCGCGAGCCTCCTCCTGAAAGAGCATCATTTTCGGCATGAATGCGTTCCGTCTGCTTGAGCGGCGGAGATTGACCCAGGGCGGGTACGTCCGCTTCCGCTACTCCTCGTATTGGACGGCGTCCTCCAGATTGCCGAACAGGACGACGGTATCCTCGTCGACCATGACCATGCGCCCGTAGTGAGTCGACATCACGACCTCGAAGTCATAGGGTGAGAAGGGCTTGCCCAGCGCGTCGCTCAATTCGTCCATATCAAAGACGATCTTGCCCTGCCCGTCGATCCGGATCATCGCGGGATAGTGTGTGATCTCGATTCCCGGCTTCTCTCCCATGACCTCCGCGATGACGCGACTGTCGACACAATCGTTCATCGTGACGCCGCACATGTGTGAAACCGTGTCCTCACGCTTCAGGTCTCTGAAGGTCTGCGTTGTCATAGACTCACTCCGGCGGGCAAAGCGACCCCTACTTCGGACAGGATCTGGTCGAAGCGTTGCGTCACTTTTCCGTAGGCGTCGTCGAAGGTCACCGAATCGGTCTGTTGCAGGTCCCACAAGGGGCGAGCCCGTTGGGCGGCGTCGACGCAAAGGGGTACGTACTTCTCCAGCCAACCGGAAACAATTTTCTTGTTGGCGCCGCCGTGCTCGGGGTCGTTCACCAACACGAGCAGCAGTGAGATCGTGTTGGCCAGGTTCCTTTGACAATCCGTGACCGCCGGGGACAGTATCGCCGGAGTGACGAAATCATTGCACAGCGGTCCCGCTCGCATCACGAGGCCGCTCCGCAGGAGATCCCCGACCAGGGTCTCGAAGATGACATTGGTCGCGAAATAGACTTCAACATGATCCGTGGCGGCGACGATTCCTTCGATCGCCCGGCGCACCCCCTGCCATGCGTCGTGCTCCAGCCAACATTCTTTGCCCGCATCACCATCGATTTCGATGTCGAGACCGATGTCGCCGAGATACAGGGTGATGTCCTGAGCGAGACGCAGCTTGTACGACGCGTTGGTCAGAATCGCGTTGTTGACCATTTGCGTGGCGCCGTCGCGCTGCGCCTTGGTCAGGGCCACACCCAGGCCGAACTCGGCGTGCTTGAGCGCACCCACATGGTCCTGCAGCATCGCCACCCAAGCCTTGTCGAAGAGCGCAGGCGCACCGGCACTGCGGGCGCTGTCGACGATCGTGCTGATCGTCCGCTCGATCTCGCTCTGTCGTTGGTAGTGGGGCCGCTCCCATTCCTGATCCGGTGCCCGGAACTGATGCCAGTCGGAACACCGAACTGCGGTGGTTCCGTCGTGGTAGCTGGGCGTCCCGTCCGCGAAGGACATGATCCAGCCCTGGAGCAGATACCGGCTCGGATCGGGCTGCACATCGACCGTGACATCCTCGTACAGGGTGGCCCGCCGCCCCTGCGGCTCGAAGTACTTGTACCGCCGGCTGTCGGAGCCCGCGAAGCTCTTCGCGCCCGCAGCACCCGATTGGTGTTCCCTCTCCGCCATCGCGACCTCCCGGCTTCCCAGCCCCTAACTCCGGACTGAGCCGGTGGCTGGTGTGAATTTGTCCAAATGAATGTGATCCGCGTCGATTCCCATGCTCTGAAACACCGGCAGCACCGCCTCGACCATGGGTGGCGGCCCACAGGCGTACGTCTCGATCGGGGTGTCGCCGTGGTGCCCCGCATAGTCGCGCGCGACGACTTCGTGAATCAAGCCGGTTGCACCCCTCCAACCTTCCCCCGGATCCGCCTCTGACAGGGCCGGAATGAACCGGAAATCGTCCAGCTTCTCGGCGATGGCCAAGAGTTCGTCCAAGAAGAACAGATCCCTCGCGGTGCGCGCGCCGTAGTAGAAGCGAACCGGCTTCTGCACCCCGCTCTGCACCAAATCATTCAGGATCGACCACAGCGGGGCCATGCCCGACCCGCCGCCGACCAGGAGCATGGGGCCCTCGTGGCCTTCGTCCCGAAAGCTCATGCCGAAGGGACCCTCGATCTCGACCGGTTCCCCCACCCGCAGCTCACCGCTGGCCAGGCGGCTCGAGAACGCGCCGTCCGGATAGAGTTTGATGATGAACGAGAGTGTGCGCTGCTCGCTCGGTGGGTTGGCCATCGAGTAGGAGCGCGTGACCCCGGCCCCCGGAATCGTGATATCGACATACTGGCCCGCGCGAAAGTTGAGCGGTTCGCTCAAGGCGACGTCCATCCTGCGGATGTCATGGGTTAGCGCCTGGACCGCGGTGATCGCGCCTCCGACCTTCTTCGCTGGAATCCAGTGGGTCAGCACCTCCTCATCGTAGTTCAGCAGCTCGATCTCGAGATCGCTGTAGGCCATGAGGCGGCACAGTAGAACCCGGCCCTCCTCCTGTTCCGGCTCCGACAGGGCGAAGGTCGAGAAGTCGAGATGCTCGGCGTCGCCGTCCAACAGCACGGATTTGCAGGAAGCACACTGGCCCTCTTTGCAGCCGTGCATCAGCATGATGCCCTGGCGGAACGCCGCCTGGAGGACGGTCTCGCCTTCCTCCACTTCCATGTCCACGCCGACGGGTTGGAGTCGCACTGTGTAGGTCATGGAAAGCGAAACCCGCCCGGCGAGCCGGGCTCATGGCGGACGCGTCGTCCCGCCCACCCGGCCACAGCCCTCAGATCGGTTTCTCGGTGAAGCCAGCGCGATAGTCTGCAATGTGCTGCTCGCGCTCGGCAGGCGTCATCGCCCGCAGGTCGACCAGCGGACTCCGGAGCTCCAGTCCCCGGACGTGCTCGAGCTTCCACATCTTGTCGTCGTCGAAATGCAGATGCGGTTGCTGGACGAGGGTCTTGCCGTCCGGCCTCACGAACCCGAGATCCTTGATGACGTCCGCAAGGTCCCACCCGTGATAGCACGCCTCCCACTGACGCCTCCCGCTGAAGCGGCCCATGGCGGGCGTGGGCCGCCCCTTGTATTCGGCCGCGAAGGCCACCTTGTGGGTCCAGCGGCAGATCTCGGAGCAATAGGTGTACAGCTCTCCGTCGACCTCATCGACGCAGAAATCCTCTCGAATCAGACACGGCACGTTGCAGCTCCAGCATCGATGCGGATAGACGTAGCCCGAATCCAGGAATAGAAGCGGCGGCTGGTTGGGAAGGCTGGCCTTCCGGTAGTTCTCCCAGTAGGTACCGAACTCGTTGTACCAACCGGGGTATTTGGCTTCGAACCACTCGAAGTCCCGATCGACCATCCCGTCGATGCGCCAGAAGGCGACCGGCCACCCAATCGAGAAGAACTGCGCGACCTTGTGCACGTAGTTCTTCTTGACGATTCGATTCCAAGCCTCTTCCACGTCGTCGTGGTGGATCTTGACGCCGTACTTCTCCAGGGGCAGCAGGTAGGTCCGGTAGTAATCGTCAAAGATCCAGCGATGCCATAGCTCGGCGTACGATTCCCGATTCTTGTCGCGGTCCTGGGTGCCGTACTCAACGATGGTCCCGACCGCGGCATCGACGATCGCGTGGTTCTGCCAGAATGCGTACTTGAGATCGCGCTCGAGCAGATCCAGGTTTTCCGGCTCTTTGATGACTGACATCAGGAAGGAGTGGCCGTTGCCGATATGGCGCGATTCGTCCGATTGCACCGAGAGAAACACCGTGGGTAGCGCGTAGTCGCCGTTGCGCGCCGCCTCCGAAGGCATCGCGACGAAGAGGGTGTTGGTGAAAGCAGTCTCCGCGACGACCTGCAGGTAGATATTGGTCGCCGTCACGGCGTCGCCGGTGATGAACCCTTCGCCAAACTGCCGGCCGATCGTGGTGGCATAGCATTTGCCAAACGCTTCCTCGGTGATGTCGAAGCCGGCCGGATCGATGTAGTTCTCCATGTACCATTTCTTGAGGTTCATCTGGATGGTCGAGTGGCGGAGTTCGTCGATCATTTGCATGGTGAAGCCGGTGCGCAGGTTCTCGCCGGGCGCGATCTGGGATTCGATTGCCATCGAACGAGCAGCAGAGATCTCGGGGAAGGGAATGATCGCGAGGAAGAGTTTCTGCCACTCGATCCAGCGCGGTTCGACGTTGCGGAACATGTCGCCCCG
>CAZTOE010000084.1:1502-16196 GCA_964615045.1 uncultured Spirochaetales bacterium | reverse complement strand
AGACGCGGTCCGTACTCCCGCAGCTCTTTGCGGTCCATCCCTTCGGTCAAGGCGAGTACGCCGAGGGCTCCGCTCATCGATCGACTCCTCCCGTCGCATCGCAACCGACGGCGTTTCGTACGGCGCGGTGGTAATGGCCCAGAGCGGGTTCGAAGCGCCCGTAGGTGAACACTTCCTGCGCTCCCGACGCGATCCCGCGCTGGATGTCTTCGCCCATCGGGAAGTCCTGGGTTTCTACGGTGCGCATCAAAAGATCGACGTTCTTCTCCCAATGAAGCACGGCCTTCTCCGACGACGCCGGCTCCGGGATGTAGAAGTCCATGTACATGACGCTTTCGCCGACCCGGTCACCGGCCGGATAGACCCGGAAGATGTCCACATGGTCGTTCTGGATCGTGAGTACGGTATTGGGGAAGAGCAGGTAGACGGTGGCCGCGTGCACGATCAGATCCCACTCGGCCTCGGGCAGGGTCCGCAGCTTGTCGATGGTCTTGCGCACGAAGGTGATGCGGTGATTGCGCCCGAAGGCCTGGAAGGGCGATAGGTTGTGGTGCAGGATGGGCGCGACGGTGTCGGCGTGGAGGGTCTGGAAGTGATACGACTCGCCGAAGGTGTCGAGGACGAGCTTCCAGTTCATCGAGCGCCGCAGCGCGCGCGTCTCGTAGTGGTGGTAGTTCTCGAAGCCGTATTCGGCCAGCTCGGGACCCAGGCCGCCAAGGTAGTCCTCGATCTCGAAGTCCTTGCCGGCTTGCGGCATCACCCAGACCAGCCCGTATTTTTCTTCTGCGGGCAGCTCGCGCAGTCCGTACTCACTCCGCTCGAGATCCGGAAACCCCTGGGCCTCGGGCAGCCCGACCAGGCGCCCCTGCGTGTCGTAGCTCCAACCGTGGTAGGCGCAGGTAAAGGTCTTGGCCCGTCCGCAACCACGGGCGACCCGTCCGCCCCGGTGCCGGCACACATTCGCGAAGGCGCGGACCCGCCCGTCCGCTGCGCGCACCGCCAGGATCGGCACCTCGGAGAAGTCGTCGACCAGGAAGTCGCCCACCTTCCGGAGCTGGCAGGAGAGCCCGACGAGGAGCGGGTATTCGCGGAACAGGATTTCGCGTTCGCGTGCGAACTGCTCCGGGTCGGTGTAGGCCGCGACCGGATTGACGTCGGTCGTGTCCGCCATCGGCGGGACCTTGCGATCCATCCAGGCGAAGATCTGCTTGATGAGGGCGACTTGGTCGGCGTGTTTCATGGCCGTCCCGCACGGCTGGAGCCAGGCTTCAATTCCCCAAGGGGAAAGGCGTAAGCCCTTAGATTCTAGAGCACTTCGCCGTGTCTCCGCTCGGCCCGCCCGAGCGGGGTCGGCCCTGCTTCAGAGTTGCGCCGGAGATGCCGATTCATTGGGTCGGACCAGTGAGGAGGGTCGCCCGATGGCAACCCCGAGCGGCACCGCGACGCAAGTGCTCGCGAGCGAACTGATCAATCGAGGGATCGCGCGGCAGCGCGCGATCGCATTGTCTGCTGTGGTGGTCGCAGCCTATCCCTGGGCGCGTCGGATCGGAGTGCCCCGGGCCACGAAGAAGCTCGTCGAAGAGGGGCTTGACCCCACGAGTGCACAGGACCTGGCCCAGACCCTTTTCGCGGTCGAGCTCCTGGACCAGCGCGCGAGCCTCTCAGAAGTGTTGACGGCGCTCCGCAAGAGCGACCTAGACTCCAACCAGGCCCTCGCGATCGCGCTCGACGCCGCGCGCATCCATCGAGAACTACGTCCCCGCATGCGCGAGCGCTCGCGGGCGCCCTCGGCCGCCGTGGGCTTTGCGCTCGATCTACTCGGCATTCTGGCGCTGCTTGCCCCGATCGCGCTGATCATCGTCGCACTGCGCTGAGCTCGTCCCGGCGTCGTCGCTGCGGTGCGGAGCGGTCGACGCGTCAGTCGATGCGTTGTGCCAGATCGAGGGCGGCTTGGGCGAGCCCTTCGACCTGCTCGCGGAAGGCGTCGGTGTCCGCTTCGTCGTCGACCATCACGCCTTTCAGGTAGCGGGCCATCACGCCCTCCACGATTGCGGCGAGCCGCCAGTATTGGAAGGCGCGGTAGTAGTCGACGCCGCTGACATCGCGACCGGTAGCCGCCGCGTAGCGTTTGAGGAGCTCATCGCGTGTTGGGAACCCGCCCGCCGCCGAGGGGGATTGGGCGGCGCCGCGGCTCGTCGGACCTTCCTCGCCGGGGTGCAGCCAGTTGTTCATCAGGTAGCCCACGTCGGCCAGCGGGTCGCCGAGGGTGCAGAGCTCCCAGTCGAGTACGGCCGCGATGCGGGCGTCGTCGCCCGTCAGCATGTTGCCCAACCGGTAGTCGCCGTGGACAATGGAGGCGCCGTGTTGCGGCGGCATCCTTCGCTCGAGGATGCCGGCGACTTCTTCCATGGCGGGCAGCTCGCGCGTCTTCGACTTCTCCCACTGGGTGCGCCAGCGCTTGAGCTGGCGGGCCAGATAGGCCTCCTTGCGGCCAAGATCGCCGAGACCCACCGCGTCGGGGTCGACGTCGTGCAGCGCGGCCAGGATCTCGACCACCGAGTACGCGATCGAAGGGCGCTCCTCGACGGAGAAGTGGCGCGCCACGTCTTCCGCTTCCGCTAGCACCACGCCGTCGACGAAGCTCATCACGTAGAAGGGCGCCTCGTTGACACCTTCGTCCTCACACAGCCCGAGCGCTCGCGGTACGGGGACGCCGGTCTTGCCCACGCCCGAGATGATCTTGTGCTCGCGCCCCATATCGTGGGCGGTGGCCAGCACGGCGCCCAGCGGTGGTCGGCGCAACACGTAGCGCTGTTTCTGCGCGTCCGTTACGCAGTAGGTCAGGTTGGAGTGGCCCCCGACGATCAATTCGAAGCGCAGCGGCAGGACGACACCTGCGATGTGCTCGGCGAACCACGCGCTCACCGCCTCGTGCCGGATGCCGCGAACTGTTTCGACCGCCTCGCCCATCGCCCGGCCGCCCGATCAGCCCGCGCGTCGAAGATCCGCGAGGATCTGGTCGAGGTGGTCGCTCGGATTCACCTTGGGATACACCAGCAGGATCTTTCCCGCTTCGTCGATGACGTAGCTGACGCGGCGGGCGTTGCGTTGATCGGCGGTGTCGGCCGCTCCGTAGGCCAGCCCGAGACTGCGATCGGTATCGCAGAGGAGCTTGTAGGGAAAGTCGTACTTCTCCGCGAAGGCACGGTTCGCCGCCGCGTCGTCAAAGCTGGCACCCAGCACGGTGAGGCCTGCGGCCTCGACCTCGGCTTCGCGATCGCGCAACGCGCGACCTTGAAGCGTTCACCCCGGCGTGTCGGCCTTTGGGTAGAACCAGAGCAGGATTCTGCGACCACGCAAATCCGCCAGACGAACACGGCTTCCGTCGTGAGCCGTCGCTTCAAACTCCGGGGCGGTATCGCCGACCTCGAGCATGATCTTTTCCTCCACGCACAAGCCGGTACTATACCGCGCCTGGTCGGCTCGCCCGTCCGTGCAGATGGGCGTGGGCCGCCGATCCGTCGGCGCGGCTCGCGCAGGGCGTCTCAGGGTCGCCAGGTATACGCGCGGAGCCCGCGGTGCTCGCGCAGCAGCGGCTGGATCCACTCGATCCATTCACACAGCATGGGGCGCGTGCGGCGCGGATCGATCAGGTCGTGAAACCCAAAGGCCTCCGCCCGCGGGAAGGGGCCCGCGCGACGGCCGAGTTCCTCCTCGAGCTCGGCGCGGCGCGCGTCCGGATCGGGCGCGGCCTCGATCTCCCGTCGGAAGGCCACCGCGACACCGCCCTCGACGGGCAGCGCACCCATTTCGGCCGACGGCCAGGCCAGCACGTAGCCATCCGGCCCGTAGTGTGCCGCGGCGGCCACGCCGAAGGATTTTCGCACCGCCACCGAAGCCCAGGGCACCGTCGTCTGATGCACGGCCGCGAGCACCGCCGCGCCGTAGCGGATGGTGCCCGCGCGCTCGGCCTCGGAGCCGATCATGAAGCCCGGTTCGTCGACGAAACTCACGATCGGCAAGTGGAAGGTGTCGCACAGATCCACGAAGCGGCGCACCTTCTGGGCGCCTTCGGCGGTCATCGCGCCGCCGTAGAAACGCGAGTCGTTGGCAAGGACCCCGATCGGTTGCCCCGAGAGCCGCGCCAGGCCCGTGATCTGCGAGCGCCCGTAGCCCGCCGCCAGCTCGAAAAAAGAGCCGCGGTCGATCACCGCCGCGAGGAGTTTGCGGCTGTCGTAGATCTTGCGCCGGTCGCGCGGGATGATCGAGAGAAGGCCTTCCTCACAGCGCTCCGGGTCGTCCTCGCTCGCCAGCCGCGGCGCCGCTTCGAACACGCTGCTCGGGAGATAGGAGAGAAAGCTTCGGATCGCGGCGAGGGCGGCGAACTCGTCCGTCGCGACTCCGTCGACCACGCCGCTCTTGGCGTGGACCGCGGAGCCGCCGAGCTCTTCCTTGGTGAGGCGCTCGCGCAGTGCCCGCTCGACCAGGGCCGGTCCGCCGACCAGGACCTGCGAAGTAGCGCGCGTCATCACTGCGAAATGAGAGGCGGCCAGTCGCGCGGCGGGAAAGCCGGCGACCGGGCCAAGGGCGGCCGACGCCACCGGCACGACTCCCATGACCTGGGAGATCGAGCGGAAGCGCGGCGGCGCGTTGACCGGGGCGCCGCCGTCGGGCTGCCGCTTCTGCCCCGGGCCGGCGACGCTCCCCCCGCCCCCTTCGAGCAGCCTCACCAGCGGCACGCGGTAGCGGATCGCGAGCTCCTCGGCATACACACTCTTGCGCAGACCGGCGGGCGAAGGAGAGCCTCCGCGCTGGGTGAAGTCCTCTCCTCCGATGGCACAGAGCCGGCCGTCAATGCGGGCCAGCCCGAGGATGTAGTTGGCGGGCTGAAAGGCGGTCGCTCGCCCGCTCGCGTCGCGCTCGGCATGGCCGGCGATGCTGCCCTGTTCGCGGAAGCTCCCCGGATCGACGAGTGCTTCCACCCGCTCCCGAACGGTGAGGCGCCCCAGTCCGTGTTGCCGCGCCACCGCGTCGGCACCGCCCAATTCCGCCGCGCGGGCGTGGCGCCACTCGATCTCTTCGACTTCAGGTTTCCAGCTCACGGCGGAGCGAGTCTAGCTTCCGGCCGGGCGGTTGGGCGAAGTGGGTTCTGGGGCTAGACGGTGCTGTGATATAGCTGGGCGTGATTCTCAACTCGGAGAGGAGTGCTGGGCATGGGCATGGTGCAAGAGTTCAAAAACTTTGCGATGCGCGGAAACGTCGTGGACATGGCGGTCGGGATCGTGATCGGTGGCGCCTTTGGTACGATCGTCAAATCGTTCGTGGACGACATCTTGATGCCCCCGATCGGGATGGTGCTCGGAGGCGTGGATTTCTCGGCCTTCCAGCTCACCCTCCGGGAGGCCGGTGATGGCGTCGAAGCGGTCACCCTGAATTGGGGCGCCTTCGTGAATACCGTGGTCAACTTCCTGATTGTGGCGTTCGCCCTCTTCCTGGTGATCAAGGCCATGAACGCCGCAAAGCGTCAAGAAGAGGAAGCTCCGGCGCCGCCCGCGGCGCCGCCTGAGGACATTGTGCTGCTGCGCGAAATACGTGACGCCCTGCGCCGGTAGTCACGATCGGTCCGGGATCCCGCGCGCTGGCGGGGGCGAAATCACCTAGAATCCCGCGCCATGGAAGCCGCGCCGATCCTCTGGCTCATCAGTGCCGCCGCTGCCGTGACCGCGGGGCTGGCCGTTGCCGCCTGGCGCACCGAACGGTCCCGCCGCGCTGCGCTGGGAGCCGAGACCGATCGTCTGCGCGCGGCGCTCGAAGCCGAACGCGTCGATGGCGAGCGGCGCAAGAAGCGCCGCGAGGATGCCGCTTCGGAGCTCGGCGAACTGCGCCGCAAACTCGACAAGGCCAAGCGGCGCGCCTTTGACGCACAAGAGCGCTTGGCGCCTCTCGAGGCGGAACTCGAGACCCTGCGCCGCGAGGGGTCCCGAAGCGCCGAGGCATTGCGCAAGAGCGAGCAGGAGCGCGAACACCTGGAAAAGCGCATCGAGCAGCTGTTGGCGGAAGCGTCCTCGCTGCGCGCCCAGCGCGAAGCGGCGGCCCGGCGCGAGGCGGTGGCCGAGCGCGCCGCCCCTCCGGCAGCGCCGCCGGAAGAGCTCGCTTCGCTGCGCGGCGCGTTGGCGGAACGCGAAACCGCGCTCGCCCGACTCGTTTCGAAACATGAGGCCACGGAGCGCGAAGCCGGTCGTTATCGGCAGCGGGCGCGCACCCATCAGCGTCTCTACATGGTGATCCGCGGCGAACTCGAGGTGGCCAAGGACCGCCTCCGCGCCCTCCAGGGTCTGCCACCAGCGTCGCGACCTGTCCCCCGCGCGCCGGATGCCGACGAGGCGGTTGAAGCGTAGGAAACCGGCGCTACCCGCCAGCCTCGCTCATGGGCGATCGTGGGCGCCTATTGCGAAGGCGCTGGCGTCACCTCCACCGCGCAGAACTTGAACTCGGGAATCTTGCCCTCCGGATCGAGGGCGTCGATCGTCAACAGATTCGCCGCCGCTTCGCGAAAGTGGAACGGAATGAAGACGGCGCCGCGGATCTCGCGCTCGGTGAGTCTCGCGCGCAGCTCTACCGCCCCGCGCCGACTCGCCACCCGTACCCGGGTGCCCTCCTCGATGCCCCGCTCGGCGGCATCGCCCGGATGCATCTCCACAAACGCTTCGGGCTCGATGGCGTCGAGCGCCTTGGCGCGCCGCGTCATCGAACCTGTATGCCAGTGCTCGAGGAGACGTCCGGTGTTGAGGACCAGGGGATAGGTGTCGTCCGGAAGTTCGGGAGCGGCGGTCCACTCGGCCGGTACGAACTTCGCGCGGCCGTTCGCGGTGGGAAAGCCATCGCCGAAGAGCACGACCGGACCGTCCTGGGACTCCGGATCCGGGTTCGGCCACAGTTTCCCGGTGCTCCCCAGATTCTCATACGACAGCGTCCGATAGGCGTCGGTCAGGCTGGCGAACTCGTCGAAGATCGCCGCCGGCGAAGCGTACTGCATCGGATATCCCATGCGCGTCGCGACATCGCAGAGAATCTCCCAGTCGAGGCGCGCGCCCCCCGGCATGCGAAGTACCGGCCTTCCGATCTGCACGCGACGGTCGGTATTGGTGAAGGTGCCGTGCTTCTCGAGGTAGGCGCTGGCGGGGAGGATCACGTCGGCGACCTCGGCCGTTTCGGTCAGAAAAATGTCCTGCACCACCAGGAAATCGAGGCCCGCCAGTGCTTTGCGCACCACCGAGACGTTCGGATCCGAGAGGAAGGGGTTCTCGCCCATGATGTACATGCCGCGGACCTCGCCGGCCAGTGCCGCCTCGGTGATCTCGACGACGGTGAGCCCCTTCCCGGGTGCCAACGGACGACCCCAGGCGCGCTCGAACTTCTCCCGAACCGCCGGCACTTCTACCGACTGGTAGTCCGGGTAGACCATCGGGATCAGCCCCGCGTCGCTCGCGCCCTGGACGTTGTTCTGGCCGCGCAGGGGATGGAGGCCGGATCCGGGCTTCCCGATGTTGCCCGTCATCAGGGCCAGGGCGATCAGACAACGCGCGTTGTTCGTGCCGTACACGTGCTGGGAGATCCCCATCCCCCAGTAGATGATCGCGCTCTCGGCGCGGCCGAATTCGAGGGCCACGCGCCGGATGGTCTCGGCGGGGACACCGCAGATCTTGGCGGCGCGTTCTGGGGAGTATCGGGCCACCGTTTTGCGAAGCGCCTCGAAGTTCTCGGTGTGGCGCGCGACGTAGTCCTCGTCGACGAGCCCCGCCTCGACGATCACGTGCATCACCGCGTTGTAGAACGCCACGTCGGTGCCCGGTTTGATGCGGCAGTAGTAGTCGGCGTGGTCGGCGATCGCTTCGCGGCGGGGATCGACCACGATCAGCGTGGTACCCCGCTTGCGCGCTTCCTTGAAGAAACTCGCCGCCACCGGGTGATTGGCGGTGGTGTTGGTCCCGGCCAGCAGCGCCGCGCCGGCGTTCACGACGTCGCCGTAGGTGGTGGTGACCGCACCGCTCCCGATGCCCTCCAGGAGCGCCGCGACGCTCGACGCGTGGCAGAGCCGCGTGCAGTGATCGACGTTGTTGGTGCCGAAGACGGCGCGCACCAACTTCTGCAACAGGTACGCTTCTTCGTTGGAACACTTGGCACTCCCGAAACCCGCCAGCGCCCCGCCGCCGTGGGTGTCGCGAATCTCGAGCAGGCGGCGCGCCACGAGGTCGAGTGCCTCGTCCCACGTCGCCTCCCGGAAGGCCGGCATCACCTCGTCGTAGTTGACGTAGCCCCCCGGCTTGCGGCGTCCGTCGTGTTCGCCCCGTACGTCCCGCGAAAGCGCTCGTTTGGGATAGGCGTCGTCGCGGCGGATCAGCGGGACGGTGAGGCGCTGGGGATGGGCGGCGTAGTCCCAGCCGTAACGTCCCTTGACACAGAGGCGTTCGTGATTGCCCGGGCTCTCGCGTCCCTCTGCAAAAAGGATCCGGTTCGCCTCCTCGTCGACGTGATAGGTGAGGGCGCACCCCACCCCGCAGTAGGGGCAGACGCTCTCCACGGCCTTGAGTTCGCTCCGCGGGCGAAGCGGGCGATCGATCGCTTTGTCGACGAGGGCTCCGGTGGGGCACACTGCCGCGCACTCGCCGCATGCGACACAGGTACTCGCGCCCATCGGCGCGTCGAGGTCGAAGGCAATGCGCGCTCCGTACCCCTTGCCCGAGCGACCGATTACTTCGTTGTTCTGGATCTCGTCGCAGGCGCGAATACATCGATCGCAGAGGATGCAGGCCTGGTGATCCACGCGGATGACGGGCGAACTCGGGTCTTGCGGGCGCCCACCGCCGCGCGGGAGCGAAGTTCCGGATGCGTCGTAGCGTCGCGCGAGCGCAAAGAGTTCGTTGTCTCCGGTCGCGGTGGCGCGCGCATCGCGTTCCGGCGCGCACTGGTCGGCCATCAGTAGCTCGGTGAGCACGGCTCGGTGTTGCTCGATTTCGGGTGAGTCGGTGCGAACCTCCATGCCCGGTTGGCAGGTCCGCACGCATGAGGCGGCGAGAACCCGCTCGCCGACGTCGACGACGCAGAGCCGACAGACGCCCACGGGCCGCAAGCGCGGGTCGTGGCACAGGACCGGAATCTCGACCCCGGCGGCGCGCGCCGCCTCCCAGATTGTGGTTCCCTCGCGGACCTCGACCGCGCGACCGTCTATCCGCACCGCGACCGTCGTCTCGCTCATCCCATCTCTCCAGTGTCGGGGTCGAGGCCCAGATCTTCGCGAACGGCGTCGGGGAGACGGCCGTCCGGGCACCATCCGCGCGCTTCGTAGTACGCATCGATCATGGCGCGGAGCCGAGCGCGCGGAAGCCGCGTGCCCTCGACGGGGCCGGCGGGCAACGCCTCGTCGAGGAAGCGCGCCGGCAGGGTGTCGTCCTCGGGCGTCCAACCTTCCTGAATGTTGAAGGCCTTGCGTAGCGCGACCACGCGACGCGCCACGGCCCGGAGTTCGTCCGCGCTGACGTCCCAGCCCGTGACCGCCTGCAGGAGTTCGGCGGCATCCGCATAGAGATCCTCCAGGGCCCCGCGCAGGAACTTGCACAGGATGAGCGAGTCGAGTAGCGCGGCGCGATCTTCCGGCTCGATGGCCAGCGCGGCAGCCGCGCGGGACCCGTGAAGGCGATCGACGCGCTCTGAGAAATCGAGCTCATAGGCACCGCTGCGATTGTGGTCGGCGCCCCGCGTGCCCACGGCAAAGCCCAGCGCCATGGTTTGAAGCGCGCGCGGTTCGTAGCCCGGAAGCTCCAGCCCCTTGACCTGCGCAGCGAAAGCGAGCGCGCCGGATCCGAGCTGCTGTGCCAGCCGTCGCGACCCCTCGGCAAGGCGATCGCCGAGCCCGCGGCGGTGGGCGGTCTCCTCGAGGTAGTAGAGCACCGCTTCCGCGTCGCCAAAGCGCGGCCCCTTATCGAGGAGCCCGCGTTCGACGCACTCCATGGCGAAGGCCAGCGTGCCGCCGGCGGAGATCGTGTCGAGACCCAGCTCGTCGCAGCGCTGCGAGGCCCGCAACACTGCGGCGGGGTCGCCGATCTCGAGGAGCGGGCCCAGGGCGAACACGTTCTCGTACTCGACCCGGATCGGCGCTTCGCCGTTCAGCGCATAGCGATGCTCGCACCCGATCGCGCAACTCGCGCACGAGGCGCGGCTCCGGCCGTGGCGCGGCGCCAGCTCTTCGGCGGAAAGCGCTTCGGCCGCCGCGAACCGGTCGCCACGGAAGTTGCGGGTCGGAAGGGCCGCCACCCGGTCGAAGGCGAGGAGATTTCCTGCTGTGCCGAGCTCGCGGTACTTGGCGGTGGCCGGTCCGGCGGCGCGCTTCGCCAGCGCGCGGGCCAGCGCGGTGACGCGCTCCGGCCGCGCCACCGTCGTGTTCCGATCGCCGCGTACTACGACTGCCTTGAGGCGCTTGGCCCCCATCACCGCCCCGAGTCCACCGCGGCCAGCGTGGCGTCCCTCGTTCGAAATCGTCGCGTAGCGGACGCCGTTCTCGCCGGCGACTCCGATCGCCGCCACCCAGCCTTCGGGGCGAAGCGCCGCCTCGGTTTGCGCCGCGCTTCGGCCCCAGTTCGCGCTCGGCCGGAGCTCGCCCGCGATCCACTCCGAAGGCACCGCGCAGCGACCCACGAAGACCAGTGCATCGACACCCATGCGCTTGCCCTCGATCGCGAAGTGCGAGCTCGAGAGGGCGTCGCACAGAAAGCCGGTGAGCGGCGACTTCGCGACTACGGCGAACTTGGCAGAGGTGGTGAGCGAGGTTCCGACCAGCGGCGAAAAGGCAAAGACCAGTGGCGCTTCCGGAGCCAGCGGGTCGACGCCGGGCGGCGCCTCGCGGTAGAGCAGATAGCTCCCCAGGCCGACCCCGCCCAGATAGCGTCGCAAGGTCTCCGCCGGCAGCGGACGTCGCTCACATTCGCCGCGGTCCAGGTCGACGCGCAGATAGGCGCCGTGGAAGCCGCGCACAGTGCTAGCCGCCCACCGAGGCATCGAAGACCACCACACGCTCGCCGGGGCCGATCGGGATGCGGGCGTCGCGGACGAAATCGCGCCCGCCCAGCGAGACGAGATACGCCGGGTGGACTCGCCCGCCCTCACACACGGCCAGGTCGGGCGCGACGCACCCGAGCACCGAGGCGAGGGACCCCACCGGGACTTCGAGGGCCGGTTGGCCGAACTGCCGGCGGGCACGACCCAAGAGCTCGAGGGTCGCGGTGGCGGGGCCGAAGGCTTCCGCCACCGCCTCGAGATACTCCGCGGGCGTGTTGAAGCCGCGCAGCGCGTCGGGATCCGGCAGCTCGTCCAGGGGGACGGCCCGGAAGTCCAGGGCTTTGAGGAGCTCGAGCGGGCGCCGCCGCCCCTCGCGAACCAACCGCTGCGCCCGCGCGGCACCTCGCGCTGGATAGACGGCGGCGAGCGGCTGGACGATGCCCCTGGTACTCGGTGCAGCGGCCCCGCCGGGACCGCATCGCTCGAACATCGCCTCAATGAAGCGCGGCGTGAGAAACGGGGCGTCGGTGGCGGTGACGAAGGCTCTGGTGCCGCGGCACGCGCCCAGACCCACGGCGATGCCAGCCAGGGGCCCGAGGTCGGGTTCCCGATCTCGTACCACTCGCGCGTCGAGGGGGGGTAGGTCCAGGGACTCGGAAGCCACCACCACGACTTCGTCGACACAGCTGCCCAAGATCTCCACTACGTGGGCCACCATCGGATGGTTGCCCCACGGAAGCCACGCCTTGGGTCGGCCCATGCGCGAGGAACGCCCGCCGCAAAGAAGGATGCCGCTTCGGCTAATCATTTGCGGCGCGCCCCCGGGAAGTGGTCCAGCATCGAGAGCAGTGGGCCCAGCGCCACCTGTCCGAGCCCGCAAATGCTCGTGCGCTCCAGGGTGGCGTGGAGGCTCCGCAGGCCGGCTTCGGTCGCCGCCGAAACTCCGCCCTCGCGCTCGACCCAACGCACCGCCTTTTCGGTTCCGACCCGGCACGGCACACACTTCCCACAGGACTCGTTGCGGAAGAAGCGCGCCACGTTGAGACCGACTTCGAGGAGATCACGGCCCTCCGCTACGAAGATTGCCGCCCCTGAACCCAGCATCGAACCGGCTTCTTGCAGGGTCTCGAAGTCGACAGGCACGTCGAGGCGATCCGGGGGGAGGAAGCGGCTCGAAGCGCCTCCGGGCGCCACCGCAAGCAGCGCACGTCCTCCTCGGACGCCGCCGCAGCGCTCGAGGAGCTCGCCCAGTGTGATGCCGAAGGGCACCAGCACGACGCCGGGATGCTCGACGTCGCCCGAAACCGCGACGAACTTGTGACCTGCAAAGCCCGGTCGCCCGAGCGCTCGCCACCAGGCGACGCCGCGCTGCGCGATCGCGGCGGCGTGGGCAAAAGTTTCGACGTTGTTGATGAGGGTCGGTTGCGCCCAAAGACCCCGCTGGCCGGGAAAGGGGGGCTTGTTGCGTGGTTCGCCGCGGCGATCCTCCATGCACTCGAGGAGCGCGGTTTCCTCGCCCAGGATGTACCCGCCGGGCGAGACGAAGATTTCGATGTCGAAGTCGCGCCCCGCTCCGACACCCAGGGCACCGGCGGCGCGCGCGCGTTCCAGGGCCTGGGCCAGCCGTCGGCGCTCAGGCTCGTACTCGTGGCGCACGAAGACGAAGCCGCGTTCGGCCCCCACGGCGTGGGCGGCTAGCACCATGCCCTCGATCACCAGATGCGGGAGGTCGTGCAGGATCTCGCGGTCTTTGAAGGTGCCGGGCTCACTCTCGTCAGCGTTGCAGATCACGTAGCGAGGGGTCGCCGGTTCGGCGGCGACCAGCGACCACTTGCGGCCGGTCGGAAAGCCCGCTCCGCCCATCCCCCGCAGACCCGCTTCCTCGAGCAGGGTGATCAGCGCTCCGGGTTCACGGTCGAGGCTTTCACGCAACCCTCGGTAGTGCTCGTCGGGCCCCGCATAGGGATCCGCCTCCTCCCACCTGCGCACGGGGCGAACGGCGGGCTCGTCGTGCTCCCGGTCGGCCCCGGCGAGAGCGGCCTCGACGGCCCGGGGATCGGAGCGATCGACAATCCGTCCCGCAACCTCGGCCGCGGGCGCTGCATCGCAACGGCCCAGGCACGACACCTCGTAGAGCTCGACCCCGGCCCGCTCCGCCAGCGAGGTTCGGAGCCGGACGGCCTCGCCGCGCTCCGCAGCGAGCGCGCAGGCCACGTCGCGACAGATCGCCACGCGGGTTCCGCGCGGTGGGGTGCGCCGGAAGTGGGTGTAGAAGGTGGAGAGACTCTCGAGGCGATGCAGCGGCACCCCGAGGCGCCCAGCCAGCTCCTTGAGCGCCGGCTCCGAGAGCCAGCCCTCCCGTTCCTGCAATAGGGTGAGTTCGTGAACGATGGCCGACAATGTCCGCTCCCGCCGGGAGTGTATCAAGTGCGTGAACGGCGAGAGCGCGCCGTCCCGCTTCCGGGGCGTCGCAATTCCAGTTCTTCCAGGGTGCGGGGCCAGTCGCCGCGCAGGAGCCGGGAGAGTGCGCGATCGGCCAGCAGCTTGCCGCCGGTCTGGCAGGTCGCGCAGTAGTTGCATTCGTTGGTGGCGTAGGCGATGCGCTGAACCGGGTCGCCGCACACGGGGCAGGGTTCCCGATACTTCCCGTGAACCGCCATCTCCGGGCGGAAGGCGGTGACCTTCTCTGGGAATCCTTCGCCGCACTCCGACCGCAACCGTTCGGTCCACTCGCGCAGCGTCACTTGAACGGCCTCGTAAAGGGCTTCTGCCTCCGCGCGTTCGAGACGCGCAGTCTGCTTGAAGGGCGAAAGGCCGGCGCGGTGCAGAATCTCGTCGGAATAGGCGTTGCCGATGCCCGAGAAGAGCTGCGGGTCGGAGAGCGCGCGCTTCAGGGTGTGATTGCCGCGCCCGAGCGCCTCGGCGAAGGCCGCGAAGTCGCACGTGAGCGGCTCGACACCCCCCGGATTGTGTTCGTCCAAGCCGGCTTCGCCCCGCACCAGATGCAGCGAGGCGCGTTTGCGGGTGCTCGCTTCGGTGACGATCAGCGTGCCGGTTGAGAAATCGAGTGCCCCGAGACCCCGCTTCCCAGGCGGTTTGGCGCCGGGCGGCTTCCACGACAGACGGCCCGCGATCATCAGGTGGAGGACGGCGAAGTAGTCCGCTTCGAACCCGACGACGATGCGCTTTCCGAGCCGGCGCACCACCCGCGCGCGCTTTCCCACCAACTCGGACGCCGGAGGGTCGGCGGTGCGCAGCCATGCGGGGCTGCGTACGCGGATCGCCTCGAGCGAGGCGCCGATCACCCTTCGCTCGAGCGCCTCGACGTAGACGGTGACGTCGGGGAGCTCGGGCATGCGGCAGCCGTCCTTCTATCTTTGGCGCAATTCCTTGTCTTCGTCGGGCACTGCGTGCTTGCGCAATTCGAGCCGCGCGATCTGGTTGCGGTGCACTTCGTCCGGGCCGTCGGCCAGCCGCAGGGTGCGGATCGACGCCCACGCGCGGGCTACGCAGAAGTCGCCCGAGACGCCACCGCCGCCGTGCGCCTGGATCGCCCAGTCGATTACCTGTTGCGCCATGGTGGGAGCCGCCACCTTGATCTCGGCGATCTCCTGGCGCGCCACCTTGTTGCCCACGGTGTCC
>CAZTOE010000084.1:0-1492 GCA_964615045.1 uncultured Spirochaetales bacterium | reverse complement strand
GCTTGATCGATCATGAGGCGCGACTCGGCGATGCGCTCCTGGGTCACCGTCTGCTCCGACACCGGGCGCCCGAAGGCGAAGCGCCTCTGGACGCGATCACACATCGCCTCCAGACAGCGCTCGGCGAGGCCGATGGTGCGCATGCAGTGATGGATACGGCCGGGTCCCAGCCGCCCCTGCGCGATCTCGAAGCCGCGACCCTCGCCGAGGATGATGTTGTCGGCGGGCACCCGGACGTTCTCGAAAATCACCTCGGCGTGGCCATGGGGGGCGTCGTCGTACCCGAACACCGAGAGGTTGCGCACGATCCGAACGCCCGGTGTGGCCTTGGGGACCAGGATCTGCGACTGCTGTTCGTAGCGCGGAGCGCTCGGGTCGGTCTTGCCCATCACGATGAAGATCTTGCAGCGCGGATCCGAAGCGCCCGACGACCACCACTTGCGCCCGTTGATCACGTACTCGCTGCCGTTGCGGCGGATCTCGGTTCGGATGTTGGTCGCGTCCGACGACGCGACCTCGGGCTCGGTCATGCAGAAGGTGGAGCGGATCTCGCCTTCGAGGAGCGGCTCGAGCCACTGCTTCTTCTGGGCCTCGGTTCCGTAGCGCGCCAGCACTTCCATGTTGCCGGTGTCGGGTGCAGAGCAATTGAAGACTTCGGCGGCGATGGGCGAGCGTCCCATGATCTCACACAGTGGCGCGTACTCGAGGTTGGTGAGGCCCGCGCCGCGGTCGCTCTCGGGAAGGAAAAGATTCCAGAGCCCCTTCTCTTTGGCCTTTGCCTTGAGCTCGTCCATGATCGGGGGGACCGTGGTCCAGCGCTGTTCGCCGCTCCCGAGCTGTTCCTCGTACACTTTCTCGTTGGGATAGACGTGCGCGTCCATGAACTCTTGGACCTGCGCCTGCAGGTACTTGACCTTGTCGGAGTATTCGAAGTCCATCGTCGGGAATTCCTCGCTCGTACGCGTTGCTGCGCCCGCACTTTACCACGCCCTCGGCTGGGAAACCCATGGACGCTGGTCGTACCTCCCTCGTAGAATCCCGGTCTCTGGAGGAGCGCGATGGAAGTCCTGACAGGAAAAGTGGCAGTGATTACCGGCGGGGGGAGCGGCATTGGTCTGGCAACGGCGCGGCTGCTGGCCCGGGCCGGGATGAAGCTGGTGTTGGCCGATATCGAGGAGTCCGCCCTCGAGGCCGGCGTGGGTGAGATCGAAGCGCTCGGCGCGCCCTGCATCGGGGTCGTGACCGACGTCGGGGAGCTGGCCGCAGTCGAGGCCCTGGCCGACCGCGCCTTTGGTGAGTTCGGCAAGGTCCACCTGCTGTTCAACAACGCGGGCGTCGCCATCGAGGGCCCGATCGAGGCGATGACCCACCGCGATTGGGAATGGCTGATGCGCGTGAATCTCTGGGGCGTGATCCACGGCGTGGAGATCTTCTTGCCGCGCATCATCGAGCAGGCGGAGGGCGGACACGTCGTCAACACCGCTTCGTTCGC
>CAZTOE010000083.1:14924-16217 GCA_964615045.1 uncultured Spirochaetales bacterium | reverse complement strand
CAAGAACGCCAACGTCGCCGCGGGCATGATCCTGCCCTCGTGCCAGGACACCGGGACCGCCATTGTCATCGGGCACAAAGGGCAACAGGTATTGACGACTGGGAGTGACGCCGAAGCACTCTCGCGGGGGATTTTTCGCACCTACACGCAGACCAACCTGCGCTACTCGCAGATGGCTCCGCTCTCGATGTACGAAGAGGCCAACACCCGCACCAACTTGCCGGCGCAGATCGAGCTCTACGCTACTCCGGGCGCCGAGTATCACTTTCTCTTCATTACCAAGGGCGGGGGCTCTGCCAACAAGACCTTCCTCTATCAGGAGACCCGGGCGCTGCTGAACCCCGACGCCCTGCTCGCGTTTCTCGACGAGAAGATGCGCAGCCTCGGGACGGCGGCGTGTCCGCCCTACCACCTGGCGGTCGTGATCGGCGGCACCTCCGCCGAGGCCACGCTCAAGACCGTGAAGCTCGCCACGTGCCGCTACCTCGACTCGCTACCCACCACCGGAAACCGCCACGGTCGCGCCTTCCGCGACGTGGAGTTTGAGCGCGAAGTGCTGAAGCGCTCCCGCGAACTCGGGATCGGCGCCCAGTTCGGCGGCAAGTACTTCTGCCACGATGTGCGCGTGGTCCGCCTGCCGCGCCACGGCGCCTCGCTCCCGGTCGGGATCGGGGTTTCCTGCTCGGCGGATCGGCAGGCGCTCGGCAAGATTACGCGCGACGGGATCTTCCTCGAACAGCTCGAGACCAACCCGGCGCGTTTCCTCCCCGACGTCGAGCATCAAGACCTCGGCCACGACGTGGTGAAGGTCGATCTCAACCGGCCCATGGCGGAAATCCGTGCCGCGCTCTCGCGCTACCCAATCAAGACGCGGCTCTCGCTGAGCGGTCCGATCATCGTGGCCCGCGACATCGCCCACGCCAAGCTGAAGGAACGTATCGACCGCGGAGAAGGCCTTCCCGAGTACTTCAAGGACCACATCATCTACTACGCGGGTCCCGCCAAGACCCCGGAAGGGTATGCGTCGGGTTCCTTCGGCCCGACCACCGCCGGCCGGATGGACTCCTATGTCGACCTCTTCATGAACCACGGTGGCAGTTTCGTGACCCTGGCCAAGGGAAACCGCTCCCGCCAGGTGACCGAGGCCTGCAAGAGGCACGGCGGCTTTTACCTGGGTTCGATCGGAGGGCCGGCCGCGATCCTGGCGATCGAGTCGATCAAGCGCGTCGAAGTCGAGGAATACGAAGAGCTCGGCATGGAAGCGATCTGGCGCATCGAGGTCGAGGACTTCCC
>CAZTOE010000083.1:0-14898 GCA_964615045.1 uncultured Spirochaetales bacterium | reverse complement strand
ACGACAAGGGCAACGACTTCTTCTCGCCGGCCCGATGAACTTCGCAAGCCGCCGCCCAGAGCGGCGGCTTCTCCTAGCTCCCGCCGCAGACGCCGGCGAGACTCGAGAGGGCCGTGCCGCGGCGCGGCTGGCGGATCTCGTGCTGATCGAGGCCGTTGGTGACATAGCCGAAGGAGAGGCCTGTCACAGGGTCGCCCCAGGCGATCTGGCCACCCGCGCCGTTGTGGCCGACGGCGCGCGGTGAGACGGTGCGCCCGAGGCCGCGCACATGGGAAAACCCATCGTCGCCGGCCTGGAAGAGACCCAGGGTTCGGTTTGCGGGGGTACCGGTGAAATCCGGCAGCCGGTTGCGCACGTGTCCCACCGCGTCGGCGAGGACCTCGGGCTGCCACATCTCACCGGGGTTGTGGAGGAGCGCCTGGTAGAACAGTGCGAGATCCGACGCACGACCGATGCCGCCGCCACCCGGCACGCCCACCGCTCGTGCTTCAGGCTCGTTGAAGCGCAGCAGCGCCTCCTCGGTGACCTCGGTCGCCGTCGGGAGCGCGCGGACCCCGAAGGTCGCTTCGAGCTCGTCGGGGGTGGCGTGCTCTCCCACCGTCACCAACGTCGCGATCCGCTGCTGCGCCTCGACGGGAATGCCCAAAACGCGCGGCAATCCCGCCGGCGCAGTGACCCGCTCCTCGACAAAGTCGCGGAAGTCCTCGCCGGAGACGCGCTCGATCAATTCGGCCAGCACCCAGTGCGCCGACGTGGGGTGGTACTCGTACCGGGTTCCGGGCTCCCAGGCGAGCCGCCACTCCGAAAAAGCGGCGAGGCGCCCTTCCCGACTGGCCCAGCGCGGCGGTCCAAGCGGTGCGTAGGGAAAGCCGGCGGTGTGGAGCAGCACCTGCTCGAGAGTGACGACGTCCTTTCCGTTGCTGCCAAATTCGGGCACGAACTCCACGACGCGCTGGCCGATCGTGAGCTTCCCGTCTCCCAGGAGCGCCCAGATCGCCGCGGCCACCAAGGGCTTGGTGGCAGAGTAGAAGGCGTAGCGCGTGTCATCGCGGGCATCGCCCAGGGTCTCGAAGACGACGATCTCGCCCTCATAGGCGAGAGCCAGCTGACAGGAGGGCAGCAGACCGTCCTCCACTTCCCGGCGCGCCCGGTCGACGAGGGCGCGGACGCGTTGCGGCTCGATGCTATTCACGGTGCCTCCAGCGCTCGGGGTTCCGCGCCTCCCCGGCGCTTCCGTCCGGGAAGGTGCACGATCTGGGTCGGATCGCCTTCGCCAAACTCAAAGAGCCCTCGGGCCCTCCGTCCCGGCACTACTGGATCCGAATCCGCCCTGCGAAGCCTTCCTCGTAGGTATGGAAGTGGTCCAACCCATCTTCGGGGTACTGCCAGCAGTAGTATCCGCTGCCGTTGTCGAAATCGACCAACCAGAGCCCTTTCACGTCGGCCCCGAGTGCCTCCATCTCCCGCACCCAGCGGTTGACCAACGCGTCGACGCGCTCGCGAAGTTGGGGATCCTTGCGCAGGTCCTCTTCATCGCGTCCCTCGAGAAGCCCCTCGAGCGCGCGCGCGGCCCGTTGGGTGCGGTCCTGAACGTCGGGCATGACCGCGCGTGCCCCCTCCAGGGTCCAGCGCTTCTCCCCGCTCAAGGACCCTCTCCGTCGCCGCTCAGCTTGATGAGCGAGCGAACGACCAGACTGCGCTGGGCGCCGTCGACGAGGCGCTTCATGTCTTCGTACAGCGTGGGGTCGGTCAGCAGAAGACCGAGGGTGCCTTCGCCGCGGTCGATCCGGCCGAGGATGCTGTTCAGATGCGACCCGACCTGGCGCGCCTGCGCGACCATTTCGAAGTCGTCGGGAGGCTCGTAGATCAGCGCGTGAAGCGCTCCATCTCCATCAGCGATCTGCGTCAGGATTTCTTCGAGGGTCCCGAGGGCACGCCCTATGCTCTCGACTCCGTCGCCCTCGTAGTCCTCGTAGATGAGACTGTGCAAGAGACCACGCCCCCCTTTGATCTCCTCGAGCAGATCCGAAACCCCGCGGGCGGTCTCGGCGACCTCTTTCTCGATCGCGTACCGGCCCACGTCTTCGACCATCTGGTTGATGTTGGCCGCGAGACTCGTCACCTCGTCGAGCACGGCCGTCCCCTTCTCGACCAACGCGTTGACGCCGACGGGGGTAACGGTGGCGATCTCGTCGCCATTCGCGAGGACGGCCCCTTCGGCGCTGCCGAGGGTGACCTCGACATACTTGTCGCCCAGAAACCCGAAGGTCGCGACCATTGCCCGGGAGTCGCTGCGGATGCGTTCCTGCGCCTCCTGATCGACGGAAAGTTCGACGACAATGGGGGGCGTGGCGGCGCCGAGTTCGGCGAAGCGCACCCCCTCGACCGTGCCGACGTCCTTCCCGGCCAGGCGTACCGGGGCCCCGGCGATCAGCCCCTGGACGTCGGAGAAGTAGGCGATCAATCGATAGCGCGGCGCCCAGAGGCCCCGCTGCTCGCTCAGCGAAAGCACCGCGTAGGCGAGCAGGGCCAGACAGCCCATCACGAAGAGGCCCACCGCGATGCTGATGCGTCGGTCCCGATTCATGTCCCCTCCCGACCGGAGCGTGGCGCGGCCCCGCCATCATCGTAGACGCCCTCGAAATATGCGCGAACGTCGGCATGGGAGGAGCTCCGAAAGCCCGCGACGTCCCCCTCCTCCACCACCACACCGCCCTTGAGCAACGCGACGCGGTCCGAGACGGCAAAGCACAGTTCGAGATCGTGGGTCACCACGAATGAGGTAACCCGCAGACGCTGCTGCAGCGACCGGATCAGCTGGCCCACGCGTTTCGCGTTGGCAGGATCGAGGCCCGCGGTGGGCTCGTCGTAGAGCATCAGCTCCGGCTCGAGGGCGATCGCCCGGGCCACGCCCACGCGTTTGCGCATGCCGCCCGAAAGCTCTTCGGGAAGCAATGCCTCGATTCCTGGCAGATGCACCGCTTCGAGACACGCCGCCACGCGCGCCGTCACCTGGGACTCGGGCCAATCCCGATGTTCGCGGATCGGGTAGGCGACGTTCTCGTAAACGCTGAGCGAGTCGAAGAGCGCTGCGCCTTGGAACACCATCCCGCAGCGCTTGCGCAGCGCGACCAGTCCGCGCGCGTCCAGACCCGCGAGCCTCTGATCCAGGACCTCCACCTCACCCCGATCGGGCTCCATCAGCCCGATGATGTGGCGCAGACAAACCGACTTCCCCGAACCCGATCCGCCCAGCAGCGTGAAGGTCTCCCCGCGTCTCACCTCGAGAGAGAGGCCGCGCAGTACCTCGTTGGTTCCGAAAGCCTTGTGAATATCGCGCATCCGCACGGCGGCCCGCTCACTCATAGGCTCATCAACAGCTTGGTGAGAAAGAAGTCGCCCACCAGGATGGCGATCGAGGCGGTCACGACGGCGCGGGTCGTGGCGTTCCCGACCCCCACCGTCCCCCCCCGCGTTCGCAGCCCGATGAAACAACCCACGCTCGCGATCACCCAACCGAAAAAGAAGGTTTTGGCCAACCCGGAGAAGAGATCGTCGAGCATCACGGTGGTCACCACCGTCTGGATGAAGAAGTGCGACTGGATTCCGTGCTGCACCTGGGCAATGACCATCGCGCCGGCGAGTCCGAGGACGTCGGCCAGCACCGTCAGCAGCGGCAACATCAGCGTGGCGGCGACCACGCGCGGAAGCACGAGCTTCTGGAGCGGGTCCGCGCCCATCGCGCGGATTGCGTCGACCTGTTCGGTGACCTGCATGGAGCCCAGCTCGGCCGTGATCCCGGCGCCAACCCGGCCGGCTACCATCAACGCCGCCAACACTGGACCGAGCTCACGCACCAGGGCCAACCCGACGACGCTCCCCACGTAGTACTTGGCCCCAAACCGCGCCAAGGCATATGCGGTTTGAAGCGAAAGCACCATCCCCGTAAAGGTCGCGGTCACGGCAACGATGCTGGCGGAGCGGACTCCAATCGCCTGCGCTTGTCGGAGCATCTCGCGAAGCGGAGGCCGGCGCCGCGCCGCAGCGCGAAACGTCCCCCCGACCATGCGCAGGAACTCGCCGAAGCTTTCACAGATCGCGAGTAGCCAATCGCCAAGACCACCGACACCCCGGGTTGCGGGCCCTTCGGTCATGACACCCCTCCCGCGGCAGACCCGGCTGGCTCCGCAACGCCGACGCCATCCCGCGAGCGCGAACTCTCCAACGGAGCGGGCCCTGGCTCGAAGCTGCGCCACCACGCGTCGAAGAGCGGCTCGACGGACGACGAGGCCTCAGCCGTCGTCGACACCCAGTCATATACGCAGCGACCCCGAACGCACGTGATGGCCTTCACGGCGACGCGCTTTCCGTCCGACTGCGCCTCGAACCGCTGCTCCCACGCCGAATCTCCCCAAGGCGTGGCGACGGGACCCTCGAACGACACGTGGGCTTCCTCGAGGCCGAAACGCAGGTGACGGGCCATCACGCGGGGCTCCGCCAAGGGAATACCGCAGCGCCGGATCAGCGTGAGGGTGCTCCCATCGGGGCGGCGGAGAGCCAGGTCGGCTTTCGCAACGTGAATCCGCTCCCATTCCGGGCCGGGCCAGCGGATCGAATAGCCGCGCTTCGGATGGACGAAGCGGTCGCCACCAGGCGTGCGGAGGGCGGCGCAACCCGCCGGCCCCCACAGAGTCATGGACGCCAGCGTCGCCGAGACAACCAGCGCAATGGGCCTAGCGCCCTCGCTGCGCCCTTCAGTACCGCGTCTTGCGGGGCCCCCCATCGAGGGTCAGGCTACCAAACTCGCCGCAACGGGCGGTGTCGCTTGACGGGACCATAGGGTCCGGGACAATCGCCCCATGCGAGCGACCCCGAGTCCGTCTCAACGCGAGCGGGGAGCGGCCGAACCCGTCGCTTCACTACCGACGTTGGTGCTGGCCAGCCGCTCGCCGCGCCGACGCGACTTGCTCAACCGGGCCGCACTGCAGTTCCGAGTGATCCCGGCGACACTCGATGAAATGCCCCTGCCCGGTGAGGAGCCGGAGCAGCTGGTTGAACGCCTGGCGCGCGCGAAGGCTGGCACCGTGGCCGAACGTCTGGCCCCTGCGGCTCACCTTGTCCTGGGGGCCGATACCGTCGTCGCGATCGATGGCGAAGTCCTGGGGAAGCCCGAATGCGCGGCGCATGCCGAGCGCCTGCTGCTGCGCCTCCTCGGGCGTACCCACCGAGTCCTGACCGGCGTCGCAGTGGTCGCCGCCACCACCGGGCGCATTCGATCCCTTGTGGTCGTCAGCCAGGTCACCATGCGCGACGCCAGCGAGGCGGAGGTCGCCCGCTACGTGGCGACGGGCGAGCCCCTCGACAAGGCGGGCGGCTATGCGCTCCAGGGCAAGGGAAGAAGTTTTGTCCGGCGCGTCGAAGGCAGCGAGACCAATGTGATTGGACTTCCCCTGGACGAGACCCTCGCCCTGCTCGAGGGCGCCGGGCTGGTCGGCAACTCGTGAGCGCCGGTGCCACCGTCCACGATCGGCGGGGCGTCGCCGAGCGACTCGCCGCCGTGCGGAGCCGCATCGAACGGGCCGCAGCGCGGGCCGACCGCGACCCGGCAGGCGTGTGCTTGATCGGCGCGTCCAAACGGCAACCGTTGGATCGGATTGCCGCCGCTTTGGCCTGCGGCCTGAAAGACCTGGGGGAGAACTATGTCCAGGAGGCGGTCCGGAAACAGCGCGAGTTGCGCGAACACCATCCCGAGCTGACCGCTCGGTGGCACGGCATCGGCGCGCTTCAGCGCAACAAGGCCCGGGAAGCCATCGACTGTTTCGACCTCATCCACAGCGTCGACCGCCCGTCGCTCGCGGAGAGCCTCTCCAAAGCGGCCGAAAAAGCCGGCACGACCGCCCGCGTCCTGCTCCAGGTCAACCTGTCGGGAGAGACCTCGAAGGCCGGCGCTGCCGAACCCGATCTCCCTGCGCTGCTCGCGTTTGCGGTGGCGCTCCCCGCACTGTGCCCGATCGGGCTCATGACGCTTCCCGCCCCGAGCGACGACCCCGAGGCGGCGCGCCCGGCCTTTGCGAGGCTGCGCGAGTTGCGCGATATGCTGCGCGAGGGCGCCGGCGGCGGGCACTTGACCGAACTCTCGATGGGAATGTCCGGCGACCTCGAGGTGGCGGTGGAAGAGGGAGCAACCATGGTCCGGGTGGGCACGGCGCTATTCGGGGAACGGGAGACGCGTTGATGGGTCGCGTTCCGGCAGTGCTGGCGGGCCAGCGCATCGGACTGATCGGCGGGGGCGCGATGGGCGAGGCGTTGATCGCGGGGCTTCTGGGCCGTGCGGTACCCGAGGCGGCACTACTCGCCGCCGACCCCGATGCGGCGCGGCGCCAATATCTCGAGGACGAACGGGGCATCCGGGCGACCACCGAAAACGGAGCGGTCGTACGCGGGTGCGATCTGGTCGTGATCGCGGTCAAACCGGCGCACGTCGAGGCCGCTCTGACTGGACTGGCGGAGCTCGACGCGGCGACCCTCACCAAGCCACTCTGGATTTCGATCGCCGCGGGTGTTTCCCTCGAGCAGCTCGGCCGCTGTTTGCCTCCGGACGCGAGGGTCGTGCGCGCGATGCCCAATACGCCCGCCCAGGTGGGCGCAGGCGCCACGGCCTTCGTGGCCAACGAAGCCGCCGGCCCCGCCGATCGCGAGCTCGCCCGGGAGCTCTTCGAGTGCGTGGGCATCGCCTGGGAGGCCCCGTCAGAGGCCGCTCTGGACGCGGTCACCGGCCTTTCGGGAAGCGGACCCGCCTACGCCTTCGTATTCATCGAGGCCTTGGGCGATGCCGGAGTGCGGGAGGGCCTTCCGCGCGATGCCGCCTATCGCCTGGCCGCTCAGACCTTGCTCGGCTCGGCGCGCCTGGTGCTCGAAACGGGGCGTCACCCCGCGTCGCTCAAAGACCAGGTGACGTCTCCGGGCGGTACAACGATCGCGGGGCTCGCAGCGCTGGAGGAGCATGGCTTCCGGGCGGCGCTGCAGGCTGCCGTGGCCGCTGCAACCCGCCGCTCGCGCGAACTGGGAGAGATCGAGTGAACGAGCGCCCTCCTCGAGAGCCCGCTCCGATGAGTCGATTTCACGCCGCGGAAGTGGAGCCCGGCGAAGCGGCGCGCCCGAAATCCTTCCCCTCACTCCCCGTGGAGAATCGTATGCGCCTAACCCCGCTCGACATTCAGAACCATCGTTTTGCCCGCAGCTTGAGGGGCTTCGACCCGGAGGAGGTCGAAACCTTCCTGCGTCTTGTCGCCGAGGATTTCGAGCGGGTCGTGCGCGGGAGCGAAGAAGCCCGCGGACAAATCCACGAGCTGAAAGCGCGCCTCGAACAGTTCACCGACCGGGAGGAAACGCTGCGCCAGACTCTGATGACCGCGCAAGAGGTAAGCGACGACCTGCGACGGACCGCTGCCCGGGAAGCCGAGGTGATCATCGCAGAGGCCGAGGTCAAGGCGGAGAAGATTCTCGATGCGGCGCACCGGCGGGTCGCCAAACTGACCGAAGACATCCGCCAGATGCGCGGCCTCCGAACGCGCCTCGCCGCCGCTGTGCGCACCACCATCGAGACGCACCTGGCGCTCCTCGAGGGGCTCTCTCAGGATCCGGAGGACGATCCGATCCTCGATGGCAAGGTGGCATTCCTCGCCCACGCCAAATCGCTCTCCGAAGAGGCGGGGACGGGGGAAGCCGATGAGGATGCGGAACTGAACCCCCCGCGCCGCGGGTCGAGCTGAGTATGATGCTGCCAAGGAACCATCATGCCGCCCTCCCCTACGCGCCGCCTCGCCGCGTTTGTCGAGATTCCACCGACGCCATCGATCCGCCCGTGCCCGATCCCCAGAGAGTTGGTCGGCTTGACGCCTAACTCCTTGATTTCACGTACTTGACAGCCGATTCACGAGAACTCAGTCTTTCACGCCAGCGGGATGGAGTGACCTTTTTGGTGCATGTCTCGCCGCGGGCCAAAAGGGAAGGAGTCGGCCCTCTGCATGGCGATGCCCTGCGGGTGGCCGTGCGCCAGGCACCGAGCGAGGGCGATGCGAATCGGGCCTGCTTGAGGCTTCTCGGGGCAGCGCTGGCCATTCCGATTCGGGATTTGACCTTGTGTGGCGGCGAACGCAATCGGCGCAAACGCATCCGGGCGACTGGCGATCCGGAGCGGCTCGAAGAGGCCCTTCGCGCTCTAGCGCGCTCGTCGTAAGGAAGTTCGAACATGCCGACCTACGAGTACGCCTGCGATAAGTGCGGGCACGAGTTCGAATGCGAACAGCGCATTACAGACGACCCGATCAAAACCTGTCCCGAGTGCCGGGGCCGTCGAGTGCGGCGCTTGATCTCGTCGACGTCTTTCGTGCTCAAGGGCAGCGGTTGGTATTCGGATCTCTATTCGAGCGCGAAACCCGAGAAAGGCAAGACGGAGCCGGCCGACAAGGCGGAGACGGGCGCCAAGAGCGAGGCCGGAGCCGGTGCCTCGCCAGAAGCTTCGGGCAAGACCACGAAACCGGATCCCAAGGCTTCGAAACCGAAAAAGAAAGCGTCTGGTTGAAGCAGGCGCGCAACGAGCCGGGCATGAGCGAGGGACCGCGGCGGACCCCGCTCTATGAACTCCATCGCGAGCTGGGCGCCCGCATGGTGCCTTTCGCCGGCTTCACCATGCCCGTCCAGTACACCTCGATCCTGGAAGAGCACCGCGCTGTGCGCGAGCGCGCTGGGCTCTTCGACGTCTCGCACATGGGCCAGATCCACTTGGCGGGCCCCGGGGCCATCGCGAGTGCGGAACGTCTGGTGAGTTGTTCCGTGGCGAGCCTGCGCCCGGGACGCGTCCGTTATGGGTTGCTCTGCAATCTACAGGGCGGCGTCGTGGACGACGTCACCGTCTACCGGACCGGGGCGACAGAGCTTTTCTTCTGCGTCAACGCGGCCAACATCGCGAGCGATCGCGCCTGGATCGAGGCACACCTGGTCCCCGGGACGCGTCTCGAGGACCGCAGCGAAGCGACCGGTCTCCTGGCCCTCCAGGGGCCGTGCGCCGCCGCGGTGCTCGGACCCCTGTGTGATTTCGAGCCGGACTCCGTGCGGCGCTTTCGGTTCACCACCGGCCGGGTCGCCGGGCTGCCGGCGCTGGTCAGCCGAACCGGTTATACGGGCTCCGACGGTTACGAGATCTACCTGGCGGGCGCGAGCACCGCGACCGTGTTTCGCGCACTCCTTGATGCCGGCCGGAGCTCGGGGCTTCTGCCCGCCGGCCTGGGCGCGCGGGACACGTTGCGCCTCGAGGCCGCCCTGCCCCTCTATGGTCACGAGCTCGACGCGACCACGAGCCCGCTCGAAGCGGGGCTCGAACGCTTCGTGAAGCTCGAGGCCGGCGGCTTTCTCGGCTGCGAGGCGATCGCCGAGCGGCGCCGCAACGGAATCAAACGGCGGCTTGCGGGCTTCACGGTCGAGGCGAGGGGGATCGTCCGGGCGGGCCATCCGCTCCTCCAAGACGGTCGCGAAATTGGCAGGGTGACCTCGGGCGGGCCCTCTCCCACTCTCGGAAAATCGATAGGGCTCGGCTACGTTCCGCCCGCGCTCGCGACGCCCGGCACCGGGCTCACCGCCAAGGTTCGGGGGCGGGATATTCCGGTCCGGACGGTGGCGACGCCCTTCGTGTGAACGGCGCTTGGACGGCCATTGGATTCGTCGGGTCCAGCGAACTCGATTGGATGGGGGGAACGCGTTGGCCCAGTTCGAACTACCCGGCGAGCTCCACTATACGGCCGAAGACGAATGGTTTCGCATCGAGGAGGACCGCATCGTCATCGGCGTGAGTGACTACGCGCAACAGCAGCTGGGGGACATCGTCTTCGTCGAGCTCCCGGAGGTGGGGACGTCGGTCGAACGGGGCGAACCGTTCGGCGTGATCGAATCCGTCAAAGCGGTCGCGGACCTGTATGCGCCGGCGTCCGGAGAGGTCGTGGAAGTCAACAACGAACTCGCCGACCACCCCGACTACGTCAACGAAGACTGCTACGGCGACGGGTGGATGATCGCGATCGTCTACGAAGACGCGGAGGAGCTCGAGAAACACATGAGCGCCGAAGCCTACCTGAAGCATTGCCAAGAGCGGAGTGAGGACTGATCGGGTTCGCGAACCGGTACATCCCTCACACCGACGCGGATATCCGCTCGATGTTGGAGCGGATCGGCGCCGCCGATCTCGCCCGGCTGTTCGCCGGGATTCCGGAGAAGCTGCGCCTCGGCCGGCCGCTGGAGCTCCCGGAAGCCCTGAGCGAATACGCCATCGCGCGGCGGCTCGCCGCGCTCGCGCAGCGCAACGCCCACCCCGGCACCCATGACTGGTTCCTGGGCGCGGGGTTCTACGCCCACTTTATTCCGGCAGCGGTCGACGCGATCGCGTCGCGCTCCGAGTTCTACACCTCCTACACGCCATACCAGGCGGAGATTAGCCAGGGAACCCTGCAGACGATCTTCGAATGGCAGACGATGATCTGCGCGCTGACGGGCCTCGAGGTCTCGAACGCTTCGCTTTACGACGGCGCCAGCGCGACGGCGGAGGCGGCCCTGATGGCCATGCGCATCACGCACCGCTCCCGAGTCGTCACCGCCGGCCTCCACCCGCACTACACCGAAGTCCTGCGCACCTATCTCTCGGGCATCGACGCCACCCTGTTAGCGCTGCCGCGGGAAGACTCTGGCACGAGCCACCTCGACGAGGACACGATCGACGAACACACCGCCTGTGTCTTGGTCCAGACGCCCAACTTCTGGGGTTGCCTCGAAGATTTGCGCGCGGCCGCCGAGCTCGCTCAACGCAACGGCGCGCTGCTCGTCGTGGTGGTGAGCGAGGCGTTGTCGCTGGCCCTCCTGCGCGCGCCGGGTGAGCTCGGCGCCGATATTGTGTGTGGGGAAGCCCAGAGCTTCGGTGTCCCGTTGGGCTTTGGGGGCCCAGCACTCGGATTTCTCACCTCGCGGCAGAAGTACGTCCGCCAGATGCCCGGCCGCCTGTGCGGCGAAACCATCGATGCCCGCGGCAAACGCGGCTACGTCCTGACGCTGGCGACCCGCGAGCAGCACATTCGCCGCGAGAAGGCCACCTCGAATATCTGCACCAATCAGGGGTTGTGCCTGCTGATGGCGACGGTCTATCTCGCACTGCTGGGGCGGCGGGGTCTTCGGGAACTGGCGCAGCAGAACCTCTCCAAAGCCGAATACGCCAAGCGGCGGGTCCGCGAAGACGCGAACCTCGAGCTCGTCTTCTCCGCGCCCACGTTCAACGAGTTCGCGATCCGGGTCCCCGATAGCGCCGCGGCCGCACTGGCGCGGGCGGAAGCCGCGGGGGCCATCGGCGGCCTCGATCTCACGCCCTACGCCCCAGAACTGGGGCCCGCGGTGCTTGTGTGCATGACGGAGCTCGCGGAGCGAACAGCGATCGATCGACTCCTGACCGCTCTCGCAGCGAGCGCCCGCTCGTGAGCGAAACGCCGGAGCGGACGGCAGGCCCGGAACGGGTGGGCCACGCCACCCGCGGCCTCGCGTGGGAAGAGGAACTGCTCTTCGAGAAGAGCCGACCGGGGCGCGTCGGCTACTCGCTCCCCGAGTGGGATGTCCCGCCCGTCGACGCGCAAGCGCTGATCGGCGCCGAAGCGCTGCGCGATGACCTTGAGGGGCTCCCGGAGCTCTCGGAAGTCGAGGTGGTGCGCCACTTCACCCGGCTCTCGACCTGGAACGCATCCGTGGATCAAGGTCTCTACCCACTCGGCTCGTGCACCATGAAATACAACCCCAAGCTCAACGAAGCGGCGGCGCGGCTCGCGGGCTTCGCCGGGGCTCACCCGATGCAGCCCGAGGCGGGCGCCCAGGGGTTTCTCGGTCTGATGTGGGAGCTCGAGCGCATGCTGGCCGAGGTGAGCGGCATGGACGCCGTCTCGCTCCAGCCCGCGGCGGGCGCCCAGGGCGAGCTCGCCGGAATCATGATGATCCGCGCGTACCACGAAGCCCGCGGCGACGCGCGCCGCACCGTGCTGATCCCGGATACCGCGCACGGGACCAACCCGGCGAGCGCCGCCCTCAACAACTACGAAGTCGTGACGATTCCTTCGGGCGACGACGGCATCCTCCATCCCGAAGACGTCGCCGCCGCCATGTCCCCCGAAGTCGCCGCGCTCATGATCACCAACCCCAATACGCTCGGTATCTTCGAAACGCACATCGCGGAGCTCTGTGAAGTCGTCCACCGGCAAGGGGGGCTGGTGTACGGCGACGGCGCCAATCTCAATGCCTTGCTCGGGATCGTGCGGCCTGGCGACATCGGGATCGACGTGATGCACTTCAACCTCCACAAGACGTTCTCGACGCCACACGGGGGCGGCGGACCCGGCGCGGGGCCGGTCGGCGTCAAGGAGTGCCTGATCCAGTATCTGCCCGTTCCGCGCGTGCGCCGCGAAGAGCGGGAAGGCGGCGCCGTCTTCGCCCTCGATCGCGATGCCCCGGACTCGATCGGGCGGCTCCACGCGCACTTTGGAAACGCCGGGATGTTCGTGCGTGCCTACGCCTATCTGCTGGCGCTGGGTGCCCCCGGCCTGCAGCGAATCGCCGAGACGGCGGTGCTCAACGCCAACTATCTGCTGGCGTGCCTGCGCGACGACTGGGACGTCCCCTTCGATGGGCCGGTCATGCACGAGTGCGTGCTATCCGATCGGGCCCTGGAGCCGACTGGAGTGACCACCCTCGATGTCGCCAAACGGCTGATCGACTACGGCTATCACCCGCCCACGGTGTACTTCCCGCTGATCGTCCACGGCGCGCTGATGATCGAGCCCACCGAGAGCGAGAGCCGCGAAGGCCTCGACCGCTTCGTCGCGGCGCTCCGCGAGATTCTGACCGAGGCGCGCACCGACCCCGACCTGGTTCGCGGTGCCCCCCACCGCACCCGACACGCCCGGCTCGATGAAACCCGCGCAGCTCGCCACCCGGTACTTCGATGGACCTCTAGTCGAGGGTGAAGACGAAGAGCGTACTGCCGTAAGGAAGCGGCATCGGAGCCCCGGTCATCTCCTGCACGAGACCCCCACCGCCCGAGCCGATGGCGACGTAGGTCTTGCCGTCGAGTTGGTAGGCCATGGGTTGGCTGCGGATGCCGGAGCCGGTGGCGAAGCGCCAGAGCTCCTTGCCGGTCTTCGCGTCGACGGCCAGCGCATGCCCCTCCGCGGTGCCCACAAAGATGACGCCGCCGGCGGTGCTCAACACTCCGGCCATCATCGGGTACCGCTCGCGGTGTTTCCAGCGGACCTCTCCCGTGTCCACGTCGACCGCTACGAGGTTGCCGTAGGCCTTCCCGGCGTCGCGATCGCTCGAGCTGGGGAATCCGGCAAAGTAGGTCGAGCCCTTCGCGTAGAACGCTTCCCCCTTCTCCATATCCATACAGCTTTCGATGGAGGGGATATACGCCAACCGCGTGAGCGGGCTAAACGCACCGGCGTAGGCCGCATTGTTGCCCCCGGCAACGCCGGGGCACGTCCGCGGCGGATTCTTGTCCGCCGGGCGCGGCATCTTGCTCGCGTCGACCGTCGGCCGCCCGTTGGCGTCGAGGGTGGCCCAGTTGAGTTTGTCCACGTACTGGGTGGCGCGCAGGAAGGTCCCGTCGGTGCGGTCGAGGAGATAGAAATACCCGTTGCGGTTCGCCTGGACGATGCCCTTCACGGGCTTGCCTTCCCAAGTGACATCCACCAGCCAGAGCTCGCTGTTGCCGTCATAGTCCCAGACATCGTGCGGCGTGGTTTGGAAGTACCACTTGCGGCTTCCGTCGCTCGGGTCGAGGGCCAGGATCGAGTTGGAGTAGAGGTTGTCGCCCAGGCGGACATCGCCGTTCCAGTCCGGGCTGGGGTTGCCGACAGGCCAATACAGTGTGTCCGTCTCGGGGTCGTAGCTACCCGTCGCCCAGGTCGACGCCCCGCCGCGCTTGTAGGAGTCTCCCGCCCAGGTCTCGACGCCCGGCTCACCCGCGTCGGGCACGGTGTAGTGGCGCCAGCGCCGCTTTCCGGTGGCGACCTCGTAGGCGTCGATGAAGCAGCGCACGCCAAACTCGCCACCGCCTACGCCAACCACGGCGAGATCGCGGACCACGAGCGGTGCCGAGGTCGAGCTGAACCCCGCGCTGTAGTCGGCGATCGCAGTATTCCAGAGCAGCTCGCCGGTCTTGCGGTGAAACGCCAGCAGGCGCGCGTCGAGAGTCGCCATCAAGACGGTGTCGCCGTGGATCGCGACGCCGCGGTTCGCCGGCCCGCAGCAGATGCGAAGATCCGGGGGGTTGGGATGATCATAGCGCCACAGGAGCTTCCCGGTCGCCGCGTCCAGCGCGAAGAGGCGGTTGTACGCCGACGTGGCGTAGAGAATCCCGTCATAGAGCACCGGATTGACTTCGAGTTGACCGGGCACGCCGGTCTGAAACGCCCACGCGACGCGCAACTTCGACACGCTCTCGGGAGTCAGCGCGTCGATTGGACTGTGCCGCCAGCTCGCGTAGTTGCCGCCGTAGTGGAGCCACTCCGAGGTGTTGCGCGGCGACGCCGCCAACGCCGCGGGCGTGACGGGTCCCGCTCCGCGTCCCACTGGATCGGCATTCGTCCAGTGGGTCTTCGCCGGCCCTGCGGCCGGT
The DNA here is from genome assembly GCA_964615045.1 of uncultured Spirochaetales bacterium. Classification (GTDB taxonomy): domain Bacteria; phylum Myxococcota_A; class UBA9160; order UBA9160; family PR03; genus JANQRO01. The sequence goes on along the minus strand of CAZTOE010000083.1, from coordinate 203 downwards.
GCGTCGGCGAGTAGCCGCAGCGCACCGCCTAACAAAAATGCGGCGAAGGCGACGGCGACAAACACCCGGAGCGCGATCTTCAGAAACGAGCGCGGCATATTGGCGAATTCCTTCTCAGAGTTGATCCTGGGTTCACCCGAAAGCGCTACCAGCGGTAGTTGACAGCGAGACCGTTCATATGCTGATTGGGAGAGATCCACCAC
>CAZTOE010000082.1:0-16287 GCA_964615045.1 uncultured Spirochaetales bacterium | reverse complement strand
TGTGACGGAATTTCACGTGCTCGGGGAGTCGATAGATTTGCTTCCAGGGGATCGTCTCGCCCCGCTCCCAATAGCCCTTCAGGATCTGGACGCCCTCGAGATCGCCGCCGAACTGCGAATGGCAGCCCATGCAGGACTCGATCGAGGGAACGCCCGCGGCCCGCGACCGGTCGGTGCCTGTGTGACAGTACAGACACTCGATTTGGTACTTGCCCGCGTGGAGGGCGTGGCTGAACGGGATCGGCTGGGTCGGGCCCGGCGCGTCAGGATCCCAGGCCGCCGCCTGGGCCGCCCGCGCAGCGTCGCTCGAAGTCGGTTGCGCCGCCACCTGCCTTGGCGTGGGGAGCCCGAGGACGATGAGCGTCCCACCGCCCGCCACAGCCGCGAGGAGGATCCAGCGCCAACGAGAACGAATCGGGTTCACGACGACCAACCCCCAGGCGCTCCAACAGTCGGTGTCCGTCAAGAGCCCAGAAGACAACGATGGTCCGGAGCGGGCGGATGTGCGCTGCGTTCGGTCGAGTCCGACGCGCTCCCCTCCGGATTTGGCGACTGGGTTGTTAGAACGTCGCCCCGACCGAGTCAAGGCGAAAGACGAGAGCGAAGCCGAAATTAGAACGACGTTTCACGAAAAATTTCGATGCTCGACGGGCATGGAAAAGGACAGCTAGCATCTGCCCGCGTGAGAACAGAGGAGCAGATCGATGGCGCTTGGTGAAGCTTGGATTGTCGACGCGGTGCGGACCCCTCGCGGCCGCGGAAAGCGCGAGAGCGGGGCTCTTGCGGGAATCCACCCCCAGGAGATGATGGCGCAGGTTCTCAACGCCGCCCGCGATCGCAACGGTCTCGAGCCCAGGGACGTCGAGGACGTAGTGGTAGGCTGCGTCACGGCGGTCGGCGAGCAGGGGGGCTGTATCGCCCGCATGTCGGTCCTCTCCGCAGGCTGGGAGGCCACCGCCGCCAGCGGTGTCACCCTGAACCGCTTCTGCGGCTCGGGACAGCAAGCCGTCAATTTCGCAGCCATGGGCGTCATGGCTGGACAGCAGGACCTGGTGATCGCGGGCGGCGTCGAGTCGATGTCGAAGCACCCGATGGGGGCTGACAAGGCGGGGATCGACGGTCACAACCGCCACCTCCGTGAACTCCACCCGCTCGTCCCGCAAGGAATCTCCGCAGATCTGATCGCCACCCTCGAAGGGTTCTCGCGCGCCGACGTCGATGCGTTTGCGGCGGAGAGTCAGGCGCGGTGTGAACGCGCGCAAAAGGAGGGCCGTTTCGACGGGAGCCTCATTCCCGTGCGCGACGAGGCGGGCCACGTGGTGCTCGATCGCGATGAGCACCCGCGGGCGGGCACGACGGTCGAAGGTCTGGCACAGCTTCCGCCCTCTTTCGCAAAGCTCGGCGAATACATCCAGAAGGGCGACACCCTTTCCTTCGATCGCAAAGCGCTTTCGCGCTACCCATCGGTCGACGCCGTCGACCACGTCCACCACGCCGGCAACTCTTCCGGGATCGTCGATGGCGCGGCGGCGGTGGTAGTGGCCTCTCCCGAGTATGCGCGGGCCCACGGGCTGCGCCCGCGCGCGCGGGTGCGCGCCATGGCGACCGCGGCCGATGAACCGATCATCATGTTGACCGCTCCGACGCCGGCGAGCCGGCGCTGCCTCGAGAAGGCCAAGATGACGATCCGCGACATCGACCTGGTAGAGATCAACGAGGCGTTCGCTGCGGTGCCCCTGAAGACGATGCGCGATCTGGAGATGGATCCCGATCGGGTCAACGTGAACGGCGGCGCGATCGCGCTCGGACATCCGCTCGGCGCGACCGGGGCGATGTTGATCGGCACCGCGCTCGACGAACTCGAGCGCACTGATCAACAAACGGCTTTGGTCACCATGTGTATCGGCGGCGGAATGGGCATCGCCACCATCCTGGAACGGGTTTAGGCGAGCATGGCAATCCCCGACGATCTCCTCGAAATTCTGGTCTGCCCCGAGACGAAACAGCCGGTGAGGCTCGCTTCGGAGCAAGTCCTGGCAGAGCTCAATCAAAGGATCCGCGCGGGCGAACTCCGCAACCGCGGGGGAGACCCCGTCGCCAAGCGCCTCGAAGCGGGCCTCGTGCGGGAGGACGGCAAGATCCTCTACCCGATCGAAGACGACATCCCGGTCATGCTCGTCGATGAGTCGATCGAACTCTGACCCCGAGGCGCCGGCGTGCTACTGCGCGAACTCGCGGCGTTTCAGCTGGCGCACGTACTCGCTAAGTTCGGGATCGGCGGCAACCATGGCCGAAACGCGCTCCTCGCACTGCGCGGCGGCTTTGCGTAGAGGCACGAGGTCAATCTTCAGGCCGATAAACTCGGAGAGTTTCTCGATCAGGGCGAGCGAACCCCGCGGGTTGGGCGAGACATTGACGTAGTGGGGCAGTCCGGCCCACAGGCTCGCGACCTCGCAGCCGAGCGTTCGGAATCGATAGCCGAGCACTCCCACCATACCGCTCGGACCCTGATAGTGGGTGGGCTCGATGCCCACTTTGGCGAGCAGGTCCGGGGAACTCGCGACACCGGTCACCTCCACCGGCCGCGAATAGAGGACGTCGGCGAGATAGGCTCCGAGCAAACCCACACGGGTGATCCCGAGTTCCTGCACGACGGCCAGAAACTGGTCGGAGAAACTGCGCCAGCGCAGATGCGGCTCTACCCCAACCGCGATTACGATGTCGGATTTCGCGTCACTGGGCCCGTAGAAAAATTCCGTCGTCGGCCATTCGAGGTCTCGCACCACCCCACCGTCCACGGTGACGTGGGGCCGGCGCACGGTGAAGTCGAAATATTCCTCGCAGTCGAGTTCTGCCAGGAGCTCGGCGTGGATTTGTTTTTGTATGTAGCGGAGCGCCGTGCTCGCCGCCTCGCCGGCATCGTTCCACCCTTCGAGGGCGATGATCATGCAGGGGTCCCGGAGCGGGGGTCGCACGTGAAAGTGCAGCGGTCCGTCCATGCGACAAAGCTTCGCAAAGGTGGCTCGTCACCGCCAAGCCAGCGGTGGAGCGGCCGACCGAGGACCGCGAGAAGTGTGCGACGCGCGGGGTCTTCAGGACTCCGATTCTTTTCCGGATGTCGCTTTCTTCCGTGTCGACGCCACCTTGCGCGAGGACGGACTTTCATCGCGAGGGCTTGCCTTTTGGCGCGCGACTTTCTTGCCACCCGCAGTCTTCTTCTTCGCGGTCTTCTTCTTGGTGGTCTTTTTTCTCGTCGCCGGTTTTTTCGAAGTCGTCTTGCGTCGACCGGCCTTCTTGCGCGTCGACGCCTCCCCACCCTTCCCCGCACGCTCGCGCGGAGGAAACTCGAAGCCGTGGCGACCGTTCTTCTTGAGGACCAAAGTGGCAGAGAAAGGGCGCCCAAAGCGCGAAGTAAAGTCGGTCAGCAGCTCGGTGCGCCCGTCGGCTAGATAGTGTGACGCCTCGTCCCGAGTGATCTCGCGTTTGCAGACCGTCCGGGGAAAGGTGAAGCCGCAACTCTTGGGGCGCTCTTCATCCTGATCGAGCTCTGTCTCCTTGAGCTTTCGCTCACAGATGAAATGTGTCGGAGACTCGACCACATTGCATTCCTCTTCGAACGGGCACGCGCCGAGTGGCTCGGGATTCACCTCGTATTCGGGATCCGCGTTGACCGAGCCTTCCTCCCATCCCGTGGGACGGACTTTGATTTTTCGCTCGCCGTCTTCGACCTCGATCTCGAGGATCCCCTGGTAGGTGCGCCCGTTGCGGGCGGTGAAACCCTCGACGACGCCGGACTTGCCATCGCGAAGCAGGATCTCGACGGTCGCGCGGTCGAGGTAGCGGCCCGAAGTGTCCTTCCAGATCCGGAACTTGCAGTCCTCCTCGGCGTCGGGGTCTTCCTCGCATCGGTAGAACCAAGGCCGCTCGACAACCGGTCGCTGGCAGGACGGGCAGCGGCCGAGGGGGGGGTCCCCCGCGTAGAGGTCTTCATATTCGAAGGTCTTGGCGTGCTCGACGATCTCGCGCGCGTAGTCCTCCATTTCACGCATGAAGTCCCTGGCCGGTCGATCGCCCTCTTGGACTTGGTTGAGGTGGTATTCGACTTCGCCGGTCAACTCGGCCGAGGCCAGCCGGTCGATGTGGACGCGATTCAAGGTGTCGATCAGGCGGATGCCTTTGGCCGTCGGACGCAGTGCCTTGTCGACGCGAACCACGTAGCCCTTGGCAATCAGGTTCTCGATCACTTCCGCGCGGGTGGCGGGCGTACCGAGCCCGCGTTCCGAAAGCGCGTCGGCCAGGTCTTCATCCTCGACCTGCTTGCCCGCGTTCTCCATCAAGGAGAGCAGTCGCGCCTCGGTGATGCGGGGCGGCGGCTTGGTCTGGTCGGCTTCCAACGCGACGCTGCGCGCGGACACGGTCACCCCCGAGGCTTCGCTCGCGCCGGGCACCAACGCCGGGAGCGCACTTTCCTCGTCCCCGGTGTTGGGCTCTCCGATCGCACGCCAGCCGGGCTCCACCAGGGTCCGCGAGCGGCTGCGGAAAGAGTGGCCGCCGACCTCGGTCACGCGTTCGACGCGCTCCCACATCGCAGCGGGGTGGAAGGTCGCGAGAAATCGCCTGGTGACGAGGTCGAAGAGGCGTTTGTCGTCGCCCGATAGGGACGGACTCGGCAGCGTGCCGGTCGGAATGATTGCAAAGTGATCCGAAACCTTGGCGTCGTTGAAGGTTCGAGCCTCGTTCTGGAGCCCGGTCTCCAGGAGCTGCGCAGCTGCTGCGCCATAGGCCGCGAGCGGCGTTCCCGGTTCGCCCTGCCCGGCCTGGGCGAAGGACTGGAGCGTCTTTCTCACGGTGTCGCGGTAGTCGGAAGGCAGGCAGCGCGAATCGGTGCGCGGGTAGGTCAGAATCTTGTGGCCCTCGTAACAGCGCTGTGCCGCCGAAAGCGTGCGGCGCGCGGACCACCCCAGGCGGCGATTCCCCTCCCGCTGGAGGCTCGTCAGATCGAAGAGGGGCGGAGCGCTCTCGCGCGACGGCTTGCGCGTCTCCCGTGCCAGGCCGTCGCGGCCCTGCGACGCTTGCACCACGGCCCGCGCCCGAGCTTCGTCAAAGATGCGATCGTCGCGCGCGTGCGGATTGTCGGACTCGCGAAACTCGGGGTCGAACCACGTCGCGGGGTAGGAATGCCCCTCGTGGGCGAACTCGGCCGTCACCCGCCAGAACGGGACCGGTACGTGGGCCAGGACCTCGAGCTCCCGGCCCACGAGGAGCGCCAGCGTGGGCGTCTGAACCCGTCCGGCCGACCAGGCACCGCGCTCGCGACGGCCCTTGAGTCGCTTGGTCAGAGCGCGAGTCGCGTTCATGCCGATCAACCAGTCGGTGTAGGCGCGACATTCTGCGGCGGCCGCCAGGCCGTCGAGTTCCTCGCCCGGACGGAGATCGGAAAAGCCCGCCCGAATCGCATCCTCGGTCATGGACTGAAGCCAGAGCCGGCGGGTCGGCTGCTGGCTGCCGAAGTACGAGACGATTTCGCGGAAGATCAGCTCGCCTTCCCGGCCCGCGTCGCAGGCGTTGACCAACGAATCGACGTCCTGGCGTTCGAGGAGCTGCTTGATCGTGCGGACGCGATCGCGCTGCCCTGCCTTGGGCTTGAGTTTGTATTCGTCGGGGATGATCGGAAGTGTGTCGAGGGTCCAGCGCTTGTAGATCTCGTCGACCTCTTCGGGTTCCAGGAGCTCGAAGAGATGGCCGACGGCCCAGGTCAGGACGAAGGCATCGCTCTCGTAGTAGCCATCCTGCTCCTGAAAACCGCCCAGGGCAGCCGCGATGTCGCGAGCCACGCTCGGCTTTTCCGTGACAATCAGCGCTTTGCCCACACGCTCCTCTTCTTCTGGGTGCGTCCGACCCTTGGGGCTCGGGCGGCCCTCTGCTTAGCCCGGCGCCTGGAGACTGACAAGCGACACCGCTTCCCCGATGGGAATTCGCCCGCCTGCCGAAGGTGAGATCCGCTCCCCTCCGGTGGGGTCGGGCAGCGGCCGGGAAACTTGAGTCGAGGCAAACCTCCTGGGAAACTTCGCGCGGGCTTCGCCCCAGATGGGGCGGTGGCGATTTGGTTCTCGTTTCGCGAGCTTGGCGCTCCAGAGCGGGAGAGAACGCCTTGCGCGACGCCCAACCGATCACCCGGATGCGAACCGGCGATATCGCAGCTCAGGTCTTCCTGTGCGGTGACCCGGCTCGGCTCAAGCCGATCACGGCCGCCTGGTCGGGCGTCCGCGAGGTGTGCTCCGTGCGGGAATACCACGTGCTCACGGGGGAGTGTGACGGGCTGCCGCTCAGCGCGGCCTCGACCGGGATTGGCGCGCCGAGTACCGCGATCCTGATCGAGGAGCTCGCCAACCTCGGCGCCGCGACGCTAATCCGCATCGGCAACAGCGGGGCGCTCGAGCCGAGTCTCGGCCTGGGCGATTTGGTGATCACGACCGGGGCGGTGCGCGATGACGGGACCAGTCGGAGCTATGTGATTCCCGAGTACCCGGCGGTCGCCCACTACCGGGTCGTGGGGGCTCTCACCCGGGCCGCCGAAGCGGCGGGCGTCTCCTGGCGGGCCGGCATTACCTGGTCGCTCGACGCTTTCTACGCCCGCAACGCTCTGCTCGGAGAGGGCGGACGGCTGTCGCCGATGAGCCATCGCGGCTACTGGACGCCCGCGCAGGAGGAGCGGATTCGCGCCATGCAAGCCGCTGGGGTTCTCAATTGCGAGATGGAAGCGGGGGTCCTGCTCACGCTGGCCGGACTCTTCGGGTTGCGGGCCGGCTGTCTCTGTGTGGTCTCAGACCGCACCCCGTGGCCGGGTCCGGCGGAACTCGACCTCGATCGCAACATGGAGGCCTGCATCGGAGTGGCCCACGCCGCCGTGCGCGACCTGGCGGGAGAGAATCCGTGAGCGACACGATCTTTGGGCAAATCGCGCGCGGCGAGTTGGCGGCTGATCTGGTCTACCAGGATGATCACGCGATCGCCTTCCGCGATCTCAACCCCCAGGCACCGATCCATCTTCTGGTGATCCCGCGCAAACCGATCGCGCGGCTGTCGGACGCCCAAGCCGGCGATGCGGCCCTCCTCGGCCACCTGTTGCAGGTGGCGGCGAAGGTGGCCCGCGAGGCCGGACTCGAGAGCTACCGCCTCGTAGTCAACGACGGCGCCGGCGCGGGCCAGACCGTCTTTCATCTGCATCTTCACGTGATCGGTGGGAGAGTCCTCGCGTGGCCTCCGGGGTGATGCAGGCCCCCCGCGGCACGCGGGACTTCTACCCGGAGGACATGCGACTGCGGAACTGGCTCTTCGGCCAGTTTCGGGCCGTAGCCCACGCCTTCGCCTTCGAGGAAGTCGACGCCCCGATCGTCGAGCACGCCGAGCTTTTCATCCGCAAGGCTGGCGAAGAGATCGTCGAACAGCTCTACCACTTCGAGCTCCACGGACGTCATCTGGCGCTGCGCCCGGAGCTCACGCCCTCGCTCTCGCGGATGGCGATCGCGCGCGCCGGCGCGCTTCGCTTTCCGGTGCGCTGGTTCACCATCGGACAGAACTGGCGCTACGAACGCATGACCCGCGGCCGCAAGCGAGAGCACTACCAATGGGACGCCGAAATCCTCGGCGAGGCGGGAGTCGCGGCGGAAGCGGAGCTCCTCGCCGCCATCCACATGCTGCTCGGGCAGATCGGACTCGGGACCGGGGAAATCCGCGTGCGCGTGAACAGCCGGGCCCTCCTCGAGGAGACGCTGCGCGGCGCGGTCCTGCGCGACCGCCCCGAGGTTTTCCCGGCGCTGTGTGTGATCATCGACAAACTCGCCAAGATCGGCGCCGATGCGGTCATCGACCTGCTCTGCGACCCGAAAGGAGAGGTGGCGCTCTCACGGGAAGCTGCCCGGGAGGTGGTCGATCTCCTCGGGGTCACCGATCTCGGGGAGGCGGCCCGCACCGCTCCGGCCGACTCGGTAGCCCTGCGCGATCTCGCGCGCTTCTTCGAGCTTCTGAACGCTTATGGCCTGGAAGAATTCGCATGCTTCGACGCCTCGGTGGTGCGCGGACTGGCCTACTACACCGGGATCGTCTTCGAGGGCTTTGACACCGGGGGCGAGCTCCGAGCAGTCTTCGGCGGCGGTCGCTATGACCGCCTCAGCGAAACCCTGGGCGGGCCGGCGCTTCCCGCCGTGGGGTTCGGTTTCGGAGACGTAGTGGTCCTGGAGCTGCTCTCGGACCTCGGGCGCCTGCCGGAAGCCGCGCGCGATGTTCAAGATGTGGTCTTCGGCTTTTCGGAAGCCGAACGCCCGGCCGCGATTCGCGTGGCACGCGCCCTGCGTCGCAACGGACGCTCGGTCGATCTCGTACTCGGCACGCCGCGCCTTAAGCGGGTGCTCGCGGACGCCGATCGCGGCGGCGCCGAACGCGTTTTTCTGTTGGGGCCCGACGAAGTCGGACGAGGTAGGATGCGGATTCGCGACCTCACCAGCCGGGCCGAGCGCGAAGAGGAACTGCCGACGTGACGTCGCCCGCTTGGAACATCAAGGACAGTCTCGAGCTCTACCAGGTCTCCAACTGGGGCGGGGAGTACTTCGGGATCAACAAGAGCGGCCACGTGGTCGTTCGGCCTCACGGCCGCGGGGGTCACAGCGTCGACCTGTACGACCTGATCCCCGATCTGCGCGCGCGCGGGCTGGACACGCCGCTTCTGGTGCGTTTCTCGGATATTCTTGCAAACCGGGTTGAAACGCTGGTGGAGGCCTTCCACAAGGCCGCGACCGATTACGGCTATCGCGGCGCGTATCGCGGCGTCTATCCGATCAAGGTCAACCAGCAGCGCCACGTCGTGGAGGAAATCATCTCCTTCGGGGCGAGCCATGGCATCGGCCTGGAGGTCGGGAGCAAACCCGAACTGCTCGCCGCACTGGCGGTGCTCGAGACGCCGGGCGCGCTGCTCGTCTGCAACGGCTACAAGGATCGCGCGTACGTCGAGACGGCCTACGTCGCTCAGCTGCTGGGCCGCTATCCGGTGCTCGTAGTCGACCGCTTCGAGGAGCTGCCCCTCGCGATCGCGGTGGCCCGCGAGCTGGAAATCCAGCCCCACCTCGGAATCCGTGCCCGCCTCTCGGCGAAGGGCGCGGGCAAGTGGGCGGAATCGACGGGAGCGCGTTCGAAGTTTGGCCTCTCGCCGAGCGAGTTGGTGGACGCGGTGGAATTGCTGAGACGCGAGAACCTGCTGAAGAGCCTGGAGCTTTTGCACTTCCACATCGGCTCGCAGATCACCACCATCCGCGCCCATAAGGATGCGCTGCGCGAAGCGACGCGCATTTTCGTCGGCCTCCACGAGATGGGCGCGAAGCCCCACCTTCTCGACGTCGGCGGCGGGCTCGGCGTCGACTACGACGGCTCGCAGACCAATTTCCACTCCTCGATGAACTACTCGATCCAGGAGTACGCAAACGACGTCGTAGCCGCGGTCCTCGAGGCCTGCGACGAAGCCGAGCTCCCCCATCCGGACTTGATCACCGAAGCGGGACGCGCGATGACAGCCCACCACTCGGTGCTGGTCTTCGAGGTGTTGGGGGTGAACGAGAATCGCAGCGAGGGGCGACCCGCCCCGATCGCCAAAGAGGACCACCGGGTTCTGCACGACCTCCTCGAGGTGTGGCAGATCCTCTCGCGCAAGAATGCCCAGGAATCGTGGCACGATCTCCAGCAGCTTCGTGAAGAATCGTCTTCGCTCTTCACGCTCGGCTACCTCGACCTGCGCGGACTGGCCCAGGCCGAAGTGCTCTATCGACTCGGCTGCGAGAAGTTGCTCCGCATTGTTCGCGAACTGGCCCAGATTCCCGAAGACTTGGAGGCTCTCGAAGTGACGTTGGCCGACACGTACTTCGGAAATTTCTCGGTATTCCAGTCCCTGCCCGACCACTGGGGCTTCAAGCAGCTGTTCCCGGTCATGCCGCTCCACCGGCTCGACCAAGAGCCGACGCGGCGCGGTGTCTTTGCGGACGTCACCTGCGACAGCGACGGCAAGATCGGGCAATTCATCGACCAGCACGACGTGCGCGACGTCCTCGAGCTGCACCCCTGGACGGGAGAGCCCTATTACATCGGGATCTTCCTGGTGGGCGCGTACCAGGAGATCCTGGGCGACATGCACAACCTCTTCGGGGACACCGATGCCGTCCATATCCGCGTGGCGGAGGACGGCGGTGTCTCGATCGAGCACGTCGTGCCGGGCGACACGGTTCGCGAAGTCCTCGCCTACGTGCAGTACGATTCCACGGAGCTGGTCGGGAGACTCCAGAAATCCCTCGATCAGGCATTGCGCCGCGGAACCGTGCGCCACGACCAGGCCGCCCGGATCCTCAAGCACTTCAAGGCAGGCCTCGAAGAGACCACCTACCTGTCTCGCTCCTGACCCCGGTCGGACTAATTCGTCCGCCGACGAAATTCTGCGTAGTCGCAAAGGGCGCGCAGTGCTTCGATGGCGCGGTGGGCGCTCGGATAACAGACGCGACCCGCTTCGCGCACCGCCTGGGGGCCGGGGTTTCCGTAGTGCCGGTCGGTGTAGACCAGCTCGGTCGCTGTCAGGACGGGCTTTCCATGTCGCTCCGAAGCCTGCACTGCCGCCTCGGCGTAGCGGCGTTCCTGGCGATCATGGAAGGCCGCGATGCGGTCAAGACCGTAATCCGGGAAGAAGGGGCCGCTCTTGAAGAGCTGGGCGGTGGCCGCCTGGATCCCGAGGCCCAGATGGACAATCGCATCAATGTCGGGATGTGCGCAGAGGAGATTGAGCGCCTCGGGGACGGTGTCCCGGGTTTCGCCACCGGCGAGATCCACGGGGTTCCCGCGGCTCCAGCGCGCCGGGACCATCGAGTCGATCTGCTCGCGAACCGCGTCGGGAAGCGCGGCGAGCTCCAGGCCCGCCTGCGCGCAGGCGTCGGCGCTCAACACGCCCCAACCCCCCGCGGTGGTGAAGACAATCACTCGTCGCCCGGCCGGCAGCGGCTGTGTCACCAGCGTGGCCGCCCACTCGAAGGCGTGCTCGACGGTCGGGGCGCGCAGCACCCCGTATTGGCGGCAAACGCCGGCGAAGACGCGGTCGTCGGTCGCGAGCGATCCGGTGTGGGAGAGCGCCGCCCGCTGCCCCTCGCGGCCGACACCCCCCTTCAACAACACCAGCGGTTTGCGGCGGGTCAGGGTCTGCAGCGCAGCGATGAAACGGCGGCCGTCGGGGACCCCTTCGAGATACGCCACCACTGCATCGGTCTCGGGATCCTCCGCGAAGTAGTCGAGGTAATCGGCGATGTCGGTCTGCGCCGAATTGCCGGCGGAGATCGCCTTGGAAACTCCGACGCCGGTCTGGATTGCATAGTTCAGAAAGGAAGAGACGAGGTTTCCGCTCTGGCTCACGACCGAGATGCGGCCGGGCGGCGGATAGGGCGCCACGATCTGGGCACACATCGAAACCGGTGTAGAGATCACCCCCTGCCCATTCGGGCCCGCCAGCAAGATGCCAAGCTCGTCCGCGGCCCGGACGAGCTCGTCCTCGAGAACCCGGCCGTCGGGCCCGGCCTCGCGATACCCGGCGCTCGCGACGAAGGCCGCGCGGATACCGACCTTGGCACAGGCCCGCAGGAGTTCCACGTTCACTGCGGCGGGAGTGCAGACGAAAACCAGGTCCGCCCGCCCCGTCGGAACTTCGGATATGTCGCGCAGGCTGGGTTGCCCGAGGATCTCCGCGCCCTCGCGATTGACGGGGAAGATCTCCCCCTGATATCCGAAGCGGCGCAGGTTGTGGAGTGCGACAAAGCCGAACTTCCCGGGATGGGTAGAGGCACCCGCCACGACGACCCCACGGGGATGAAAGAGCGGCTGGAACCGTTCGCGCACCGCCTCCGGCGCCAGGCGCGTCGCGTCCCGAGCTCCGGGCTCAGGCGCGGCCTCGACCCGGCTCGCGCGCTCGACCACGAGCGCGTCGACCGCCACCGGTCGCCCCCCGGTGACGATCAGCGGGTTGATGTCGACGCTCTCGACTTCGGGGTGTTCGTTCGCGAGTCGACCCAGCGCCACGGCAATGTCCGCCAGCGCCTCCAGGTCGACCGGGCCCTCACCGCGGAAGGGTTTGGTGATGACATGGCTCGCCCGAAGTGAAGCAATCATCTGGAGCGCGGCCCCGCGGTCTAGCGGTGCCGGCGCGAACGCCACGTCGCCGAGGGCCTCGGTCAGGATCCCCCCCAATCCCAGCACGACGCAGGGGCCGAATTGAGGATCCCGCAGAAAGCCGGCGATCAACTCGCGGCGCCCTACCACCATCTCGGCCACCAGGAGACCGACGGCGCTATCTTCGGGTCGACGTCGCTCCCACAACAGCTCGGCCGCCTGCTCCACGGCGACCGCGTCGGCGAGCCCGAGCCGAACCAGGTCCCGTTCGGTCTTGTGGGCGATGGCGCTCCCGCAAAGCTTCAGCGCCACCGGGAAGCCGAGTTCGCGCGCGGCGGCGGCGGCGGCGCTGGGCTCGTCGACGAGCCTCTCGCGGCAGATGGGAATGCCATACCGACGCAACAACTGCTTCGACTGATATTCGGACAGCGTCCGCGAGGCGGCGCAGCCGCCCTTCCCGGGATCGATACGATCGTTGGACTCGGGTTTTGCGCCGGCGCTCGCATCGGCATTCGGCTGGGCACTCGGATCGAGATTGGAATCGGCCATGCGCGTATCCTACCCGGCGACACGGTGGGCGCAGCGGGAGCCGGCCCGAGCGATTTGATCCCCCTCTTCCCCCGAGGGGATAGGCTTGACGCGCAGTGACCCTGGGTCACTTTGATGGTTCGCTGTGGCTGGAAGGATCTCCCCGTCATTCCTGCACGCCCCGCGACAGTCTTTGGCCTCCGCGGAGAAACCGAGCCACACTAGACCTCTCCGGTTGCGCAACCGGAGGGCTTTCTTTGGGGGGAGCATGAGTTCGGCCAAGCAGAGGGGACCGGGCAGGGAATTCGCACCCGATTACTGGGCAGTGATCCTCGGTGCCTCAAGTGGTTTTGGACTGGCAACGGCCCAGCGCCTCTCGGAGCACGGGATGAATCTCTGTCTCGTGCACCGCGATCGGCGCGGCGCGCTGGCCCGGATCGAACCGGAGTTCGAGAAGCTGAGGGCGGGCGGTGTCCAGGTCGTGACCCACAATACGGATGCGCTGGCCGCGGACAGGCGCGAGGCGATTCTGGATTCCCTCGCGGATGCAGGAGCGCAGGGCCAGGTGCGCGTGCTGCTGCACTCGATCGCGTTCGGCAACCTGAAGCTCGTCGCCCCCCAGCGGCCCTTGCCGCGACCCGGGGTGCCGGAGCTCGCGGCGAAGTTGGGCGTCGAGGAAGCGACGCTGCGCGCTGCGGTCGACGAACTTTTTGACGAGGGCATGGACACCCTCGTCTCCCTCGCCACCCCACCCGACTACCCGCAGCGCTCGTTCATCGACGAGGACGATCTCGCCCGCACGATATACAGTATGGGGACCAGCCTCCTGACGTGGACCCAACGCCTGCACGAACGCGGCTTCTTCGCGCCCGATGCGCGGGTGTTCGGGCTGACCAGCGAAGGCAATGAGGTGGCCTGGCGTGGCTACGCGGCAGTCGCGGCAGCCAAGGTGGCCCTCGAAGCGGTGGCGCGTTCGATCGCGGTCGAGTTCGCCCCTTTTGGGGTGCGCGCAAACGTCATCCAGGCCGGGATTACCGACACGCCCGCGCTGCGCGCCATTCCGGGCAACACGCATCTCAAGGCCCAGGCGCGCTCGCGCAACCCGTTCGGGCGCCTCACCACTCCCCGCGACGTCGCCGATGCCATCTATCTCCTGGCTCGTGACGAAGCAGCCTGGATCAACGGCGAGGTGATCCGAGTGGACGGCGGCGAGCACATCTCGGGAGCAATGCGATGACGATCTACCTGCACGGCCTCGGTCACTTTCACCCCGAGGTCGAGATCACCAATCGCTTCCTCGAGGAGCTCGACATCGGAACCACGGACCAGTGGATCATGGAGCGCGTCGGGATTCGCTCGCGGCGCACGGTGATGCCACTCGACTACATCCGCAAAACGCGCAACCGAGAGCCCCGCGCCGCCCTCGAGGCCGCGCTCTACAGCAATGCCGACCTGGGCCAACGCGCGGCCACGATGGCGCTCGAACGCGCCGGCCTGGCGGCGGGTGACATCGGGATGCTGATCGCGGGGAGCTCCGCGACCGATACGGCGTCACCCGCTGACGCCTGCAACATCGCGCGCGCCCTGGAGCTCGAGATTCCCGCTTTTGACGTACTCTCGGCGTGCACCAGCTTCTACGTCCAGCTCTACCTGCTCTCGATGATGCAATCGGAACGAGTACCGGATTTCATCCTCCTCGTAGTGCCCGACGCACTGACCCGAACCGTCGACTACAGCGACCGCTCGGCTTCGGTGCTATGGGGCGATGCCGCAGCCGCCGCGGTCGTGTCGCTGCGCCACCCCGCTCCGGTGGAAATCCTCGGCAATACACTCGCCTCCAGCCCGGCGGGCGCGGACAAGGTGGTGGTGCCGCGCCTTGGCCACTTCTCGCAGGAGGGGCGGGTGGTGCAGACCTTCGGCATCAAACGCATGACGCGCCTCTTGCGCGACCTCCAAGCGCGCTACGCCGACGACGACCGCGAATTCCACTTTGTGGGTCACCAGGCGAACCTTCGCATGCTCCAGAATGTGTGCAAGCAATGCGGTATCCCACCGGAGCGCCATCACTACAACGTCGAGTGGTACGGCAACACCGGCGCTGCGAGCTCTGCCAGCGTGATCTCGATGCGCTGGGAGAAGTGGAACGCGGCGACCGATATCGGCGTGGCCGGCGTCGGTTCGGGACTCACGTGGTCGAGCTACCTGATGCGGTTTGGGGATCGCGTGTGAAGTACGACGAGTTCCGCAACCAGGAGTCGTTCGCCCAGGACGATCTCCTGGCTTTCGCGCACGGCACCTTGGTCGAGGACGCCCCTGCGGCCTTCCTCGCGCGGCTGCCGACCCCGCCGATGTTGATGATCGACCGCATCGTCTCGCTGCAGCGGAGCGGACACAGGGGCTCGATCGTGGCAGAGCGCGACGTGCGTCTCGACGATTGGTTCTTCCAGTGCCACTTCATCGGGGACCCCGTCCAACCCGGGTGTCTCGGGCTCGACGGCGTCTGGCAGCTGCTGGGTTTCTACTGCGCCTGGAACGGCGGCCTGGGCGCGGGCCGCGCGCTGGGTTGCGGCGAGGTCGAATTCTACGGCCAGATCCGCCCCCGCGACCGCTGCGTGCGGACCGAAATCGAGGTCCGTCGCTACGCGGAGCTCGCCAACGCCGGCGCGACTCTGGTCATAGGAGACGCCACCGTGTCGGTAGATGGAGAGGCCGTCTACACCATCAAGCGTGCCAAGGTGGGCACCTTCCGCGACATCGACTACCCGAACTACCCGCACCTCACCGAACGCGCGCGGGGCGGGAAGATCGAGCGTTGAGCGGTCTCACTCCGGAGCAGGTCCTCGCGGCGGTTCCCCAGCAGGAGCCCTTCCGCTTCATCGACGAAATCCTCGAGCTGGATACCGAGCACATCGTGGCCCGCTACCGGTTCCGCCCGGACGCGGACTTCTACCGGGGGCACTTCCCGGGTAACCCGGTGACGCCGGGCGTCATCCTGCTCGAGACGATGGCGCAGGCGGGGGTGGTCGCTCTGGGCATCTACCTGGTCTCGGTCGAGCATCCGGATGAGGTCGGCAAGCTCGTCACGCTCTTCACCGACGCCAGCGTCGAATTCTCGGGGGTCGTACGACCCGATGATCGGGTCACGGTACGGGCCGAGAAGCTCTTTTTTCGGCGGCGCAAGCTACGCTCCCGGGTGGAGATGCGTCTCGCGAGTGGCCAGGTGGTCTGTTCGGGGGAGATGGCGGGCATGGGAGTATCCACGTGACGATCGGTGTGGAGCGTCCGGCAGCGGCCCGGGTCGTCGTGACGGGCCTCGGTGTGCTCGCACCGAACGCCAACAATGTGCGCGACTTCGAACTCGCGCTGCGAAAGGGCAAATCGGGCATTCGCTTCGCCGAGCGCCTCGAGGAACTGGGCTTCGGCTGCCAGGTGGCAGGGATCCCGGAGGGCGTCGAAGAGATCGCAGGTTCCTATTTCACCGAGGAAGAACTTCTCGCGATGAACCAGGCCCATCGCTACGCAGCGGTCGTCGCTGTCGACGCCTGGTCCGATGCGGGTCTCGAGCGCCCCGACTAC
>CAZTOE010000081.1:5573-16418 GCA_964615045.1 uncultured Spirochaetales bacterium | reverse complement strand
CGAGCGAAGCTCATCAGCAAGGCGCCAATGGCGTCGCGCAGCGAGCCGAAGGCGAGCGAAGCCGAAGCTGGCTAGCCGAACATCTTCGCCAAGTGTTGCTCGGAAAGGCGTTGGGTGATCGCGGAGACGGCGATGGTCGCGAACGCCGACGCGAGGCCGCCGACCGCCGCGCGCACAAAGGGATTCAGGAACTGGGCGTTCAGGGTGCCGTAGTCGACGCTCTGATAGCCGATCAGGACGGCCACCATCGACATGCCGAGGAAGACCAGCGCCCCGGCGAAGAAGCCGGCCAGCGCCCCGGCTCGCGTGACCCCCTGCCAGAGCACCCCGATCATGAAGGGGCCGGTGATCGCCGCGGTCATGCCTCCGATCCCCAGCCAGATGATGATCGCGATGTTGGTCGTGCGCAGCGCCCAGGCCATCCCCATCCCCACCACGAGGACCAGTACCGTGGCGACGCGGCTGATGAGGAGGGCCGTGCGATCCACCTCGGCCTCGGGCCGCCCCTTGGCCAGAGTCCGACGGTAGATGTCGTTGGCGAAGATCTGCGAGGCCGAAACCGCCAAACCGTCAGCCGTCGACATCACCGCCGCGAGAACGCCAGCGCCCAGAAGCGCTGCCACCCAGGTGGGAAGAATCTCGATGAACAGCGCCGGGATCGCGTAGTTGGGGTTCTGTCCTTCGCCGAAAAGGGCATCGCCGAGGATCGCGCGCGCCAGGATCCCCCCGAGCGCGAGGCCGGGCATCAGCACCCCGAAGACAAAGGTGATGGTGAGAAAGCGGCGCTGCTGCGAGGGATCGCGAAGGGCCCACAGTTTGTTGCCGATGTGGGGGAGCATCCCGAGTGGAATATGGGCGAACCAGATGCAGAAGATCGCCCACCAGCTTCCGACCAGGATGCTCGAGGGGTTGAGGATTTTGACGTCGTCGGGATCGAGGGCGCGAATGCGCTCGACCACCCCCCCCACCCCACCTTCGACGCCGTAGCCGACCAGGAAGAGAGCGATCACCGCGAAGGCGATCAGCAACATCAAGGCCCCTTGAATGCCGTCGGTCAGGATATCCGCGTGGGCGCCTCCGAGTGCGATGTATCCCAACAGAACACCGGACGTGATGAGCAACGCCCAGAACTGGGGCATCCCCAACATCCGTTCGAACATGACGGCCCCGGCGAGCAACTGAGCCGCGAGGTAGAAGAGCAGCAGCAAGGAGTAGAGGGCCGAGGCCACGCGCAGGAAGTCGGACTGGTAGCGATCGCCCAGGAATTCCGGAATCGAGCGATTGCCGAAGGTGGCTCCCGCCCGACTCACGACGCGCGCGCACAGGACGATCCCCGTGTAGACGCCAAAGGGGTAGATGAAGGCGTACCAGAGGCCCGCCAAACCGTCTCGATAGGCGATCCCTGGCAGGCCCAGAAAGGTTCCGCCACTGGCCGTGGTCGCGACGAGGGCAAAGGCCAAAAACCACGGTCCGTAGCTGGCGCGGGCGGTCGCGTAATCGTCGCTGCCGCGCACGCGTCGCATCCCGATCCAGCCGCACACCATCATCAACGCGATGTAGACGGCGAGAAAGAACCATCCCCAGAGATAGAGGCTGCTGTCGCCACTGCCCACACTGCCCACACTGCCCATAGGCTCGCCACCCCGCTCGGATCGGGTTACCGCCCACCCCACGGGGGGTCGCGGACGCGGCCGTCAATATACCTGTCCTCATCGCGGAACGGACCGATTTTGCACGCGGAAAGCGTACCGGAGGAGCACGCGGGTCATGCTAGATTGGGCGCCCGCCGCGTTCCCTCTCGCACGCAGAGGCGCTGCGCGTGCAGCGGGTGCCAGTCGGACGCAGCGTAGGACGTGGAGTCGGACGTGGAACGAGAACGAGCATGAGGCGGACCGCGCTCGGCACACTGGTGCTCGCCGTGAGTCTGCTCCAGACCTCGGGCTGCGGGCCGCAACAGCCCTCGTATCGGCGCAGCAACCGCGCGGTAGAAGCCATCCCGATCAGACGCTCGGACCGGGAGCTTGCGGGCAACATCACCTACTACCTGGCTTCCATCAAGCAGGACGGAACCGACGTAATCGTCGACCTCGACGTCACCAACGGCCATGGTCAGGCTTTCAGTTTCACCACGCTGTGGGTGACTTTGCTGGGCCCCGGCGAGCGCAAGCGGCTCGTCGAACATCCGATGGGTCCGTTCGGCCAACATCGCACTGATCACGCCGTAGTGCGCGCCCGCAACGTCAACTTCCCGGTCAGGGACGTCCAGGTCTCGATCCAAGTGCGTTGATCCGGGCTCCCCGGCGGCTCTCAGCCCGCCCTTCCGCAACTCTCGGCCAGAGTGCGCAACTCCTGCTCCGCTTCGGTGGAGAAGTGGCGACCGCTCACCAGGAGCGAGGTTGCCACGTCGCAACCGTCTTGAGCCCGTCCTGGCGTTGCATGGAGCGAACGGGCCACGCCGACGCGGGCCCGTACCCAGTCGCTCGCCCCCTCCTCGCTTGCCGCCGCGAGCTGGTGCCAGACATCCGTGGCGAGGTCGGGGCGGCCGCCCCGCTCGAGGGTTTCGGCGGCGAGAATGAGGTTCGAGCGGGCGCGCGGCTGCTGCGCGAGGGTGGTCTCGATCAGCGCCACGGCGTCGTCGTTCTGGCCGGCCTGGGCCGCCGCGCGCGCCTCACGAAGAGCCAACTCGTAGAGAAACTCGGGTTCGGTTCCCTCGGGCGCCGCCCCGCGCAGCGCCGCCAGGAGACCCCGCAAGGGAGCCGCCTGCAGCGACCCGTCGTTCTGTTCAGAGGCCGCGAGGGCTACGGGCAGGGTGAGGGCATAGCGGTCGCGAAGCGACCCTGTGCCGCCGTCCAGAAGCGCCGCCGCCGCCCGGAGGGCCTCCGCCGAATGACCGCCCAGCCAAAGCGCCACGATACGTGTGCGTTCGACCTCGAGGTTGCGGCCCTGTCGGCCCAAGAGCTCAAGCGCGCCCGCGTGCCCCAGACCGACCCGCGCCCGGGCGCGCGCGAGCCTGATCTCATCGCGGTAGCGCCGGGTGAGTTCGTCGTCCGCCGGGAGCTTGCGCAGAAGTCCGTCAAGCTGCGACGCCTCGGAGCGGATCGCACCAGTGAGTCCCAGGTGCTCCTCGATGCGACTCTGGAGGCGGGCGGAGCGCAGCAACGCCCGTTGAAGCGTCACCGCCTCGTCGCCCGCCGCCTCCTTCGGAAGCGACTCGAGGACGCGGAGCGCGCGGCTGGGAGATGAGCGCGAGGCCGTCGCCAGGGCCCGTCGCACCCGGATTTCGGCGGCCTCTTCGCTTTGCGGAGCGTCCTGGATCACCCACTCGGCAGCTTCGGCGAGTGCGCGTTGCGCGGGCTCCCCACTGCCTTCGAGCTCATGCCAGCGTTGGGCCGCGGCATAGCCAAAGCGCGCCACCTCGGAACGCAACGAAGAGCGCGGATAGCGCGCGCGCAGCGCTTGCGAGGTCGCAAAGGCCGCTTCGGGTTGATTGCTGCGAAGTTGCGCTTCGGCCAGCCGAGCCATCATCACGTCTTCGCGAAGCCCATCGAGCGATCCCTGCGTGGCGCGCTCGAGGCGCTGGGCGGCGTCCGCGAAGCGTTGCTCGCGCAAGAGCGCGAGGCCCACCAGCGCATCGCCCTCGCGGCCGAGTTCGAGCGCCTCGAGCTCGGCGCTGGAAAGCTTCGCGGCTTCCAGGCGCGCGACCGCCTGGGCCGCGGCGTCGCCGCGGGCGACCAGCAGCCGGCGTGCCTCTGCACCGAGCTCGGCGCGATTGCCGCCCGGTTCCCGCAGCAACCAGTCGAGGCGCAACAGCGCCAGCTGCCGGCCGGTGGCCGTGGTCAGATCGGCCTGGCGGGTGACCTCCAGGAGCTCCGCCGGGCTCGCCAGCGCGAGGGCGGTGCGCGCGCGCTCCAGCCGCACACGGTCCCGGTAGTCGGCGGGCGCTTCGGGAAATGCTCGCTCGATCCGCGCCAAGGTCTCAGCGCTCTGGGCCGGCGACCCGGCACCGCGCTGCGCGATCGCCGTGGCGAGCAGCATCTCGCGGGCGACGGCGGGATCGCGGAGGTTTCGCATCGCACGCGCGAACGATCGCTGGGCCGCGCGATAGGCGCCTACGGCTTCCGGAGGCTCGCGTTCGAGTTGGCCCGCGAGATGGAAATACGCCCACCCCCGCCAGTAGGAGATCTCGCCCTCGAGGTGTTCGAGGCGCAGCCAATCCCGCGAGTCGTAGAGCGCCTCGAGGGCCGCCTCGCTGTCGCCCGCCTGCTCCTCGCGTTCACCGCGCCACCGCTCTACGTCGCCCTCCGCGCGATCGAGGCTTTTGAGGATCTCTCGCAACCGGTCGGGCTTGGGCGGCGGCGCGCTCTGGAGCTCTCCGCCGACGCTTCGCACCGCGCTCACCAGTTCCTCCAAGGTCTGGCCCGTTGCCGGGCTCGCGGCGAGCAGCAACGAGGCCAAGCACGCCCAGGCGCCGGCGGTCGCGCGCAGGCTACGGTGCGACACGATCCGTTTCTCCCACCACCGACAGCACGATCCGCTTCACACCCGCCTCTACGCACGCGTCGTAGGCCTGCACCACGGCGGCGTAGGGCACCGCGTCCTCGCCCGTCACCACGACGGGAATGCGCTCGGGCACCGCCGCGAGTCGCTCGACGAGCACCCGGCGATCGGAAACCGGATCGCCGCCGGCGAACGGCATCGGCCCGCTTTCGGTCTGACGAACCTCGAGGCGAAAGGGCTCGAGATAGCGCTCTACCGAAGGGGGTTGGCTCTCCGGCAGTTTGAGATCGAAGCGATGCTCCTCGGGAATGAAGCGCGCGGTCAAGACCAGGAAGAGCAGCAAGAGGAATACGACGTCGACCAAAGGGGTGAGGCCCGTGGTGGCCACCGCACCCCGGCCCCGCTTCTGGAGAAGTCTGCGCTTCAGGTGGCTGCGCGGTCTCATGAGCTGGGCGTCGTCTCCGGCAGCACCACCAGTCGGACGTTCAGGATCCCCTGGTCCCGCAACGCGTCGAGGACGCTGCGGACCACGGCATAGGGTGTCGCTCCATCGGCGCGCACGCGCACTTCGCTGCCCATGCGCAGACGTGCCGCGAGATCCTCGACGCGCAACTGCGCCCCGTCGAGATAAACGGCGCCCGCGGCGTCGACACTCACCACCGGCTCGGCCCGCGGCGGCCCTGCTTCGCGGCCCTTGCGCGCCTCCGGTAGTTCGACCTCGACGAGCGGATTCTGGATCACGCCCTGCGCCAGCACGAAGAAGAGCACCAGCAACATCACCAGGTCCACCAGCGGCATCAACACCGTGCTGAGTCGGCCCCACGCCGCCCGCGGGTCGCGCCTCACGAAGTGGCGACCTCCCCGGGGTCGCCGAGACCGGCGACGAGCTGCTCGCCCGCCGCGACCACCGTCGTCTGGATGTGGTCGGCGCGATTGCGCAAGACCGTGTAGAGCAGCAGCGTCGGGATCGCGACCGCGAGGCCCATCATCGTGGTCACGAGCGCCTGAAAGATCCCCGCGGAGAGCTCGACCGGGTTGACCGGACCGGTGGACGCCGCGAGCGCCGCGAAGGTCTTCACCATTCCCACCACCGTTCCCAGAAGTCCGAGCATCGGCGAGACCGTGGCGATCAGGTTGAGGTACTCGATGCGACGCACCGAACCCGCCATCCAGGTGTCGGCGGTGTCCGCCATCACGGCCCGCGCCTCCGCCCGACCGTCTCGTAGCGCGTCGAGGCCAGCCGCCAGAACGTGGCCGAGGAAGGAGCGGCTGCGCTGACTGCGCTGCAGCGCCGCGGGAGCGCCGTTTTGTTCGAGTTCACCGCGGACGGCGTCATAGAGACCCCGAGGCATCAAACTGCCCATCCGCAGCTCGTAGAAGAAAAGCGCCGCCAGGGCGAGCGACAGGATCGAGAGGCCGACGATCGCGTAGCCCACGGTCCCGCCGTACCCCAGCACCTGGGCGAAATCGATCTCGACCTCGCTGTCGGGAGCCGCCTCCGCCTCGGAAACGAGGTCGCCGGGGAGGGGGACGTCCGGGGCATCGGGTGTGGGGATCGAAAAGCCGGCGGCACCACCCGACGCGTCTCCGGTCGGAGCTTCCTCTTGCGCGACCCCGGGCCCGGCCGCCAACGCGAGCGCGAGCGCCAGGGCAAAGGCCATCGCGAGCCACATTCGCCTCATTCCAACCCTCCCAGGAACGGCAGCAGCCAGTCTCTCCACTGCGTACCGAAAATTGCCACGGCGATATTGCGGGCCACCTGCGAGGTGCCCATCAAATTGACCACTTCTCCTCCTCCCGCGTCGGCGAGCTCCTGATACTCGGGGATGAGCTCGCCCCCACCGGAGGAGGCCTTCATACCGTACACCCGTCGCAACACCTCCGGATTGGAGCGCAGCGACACGTCGAGCAGCGTCAACACCCCACCGCTTTTGTGGAAGTTGCGGACGCGTTTCAACAACCGCAGCATCGATTCGGGGTGGGGTGGCGCATCGCCCACGACCACCACGACGCGGAAGGCGTTCTCGCGAAACCCGGTTTTCTCGATCGACTCGACGATCGCCTCCTCCAGCGCCTCAAACACGTCGCCTCCGCCCTCGGCGTCGAGCCTCTCGAGAAAGCGGTTGAGCTTGCGAACCCGGTAGGTCAGGGGCTGGATCTTGGTCACGTACGAGGCGTCGAAATCGCGATATGCGACGATCCCGAAGCGCGTCTTGGGAACGAAGCCACGCACCACGTCCACCAACTCCTCGATGCGATCGCGCACCTCTTCGATCACCCAACCCATGCTGCCGGTCGTGTCGATGGTGAGCACCACGTCGAGACCCTGGCGGCGCATTTCATCGATCATGTCCTCGAAGTTCCCGTAGGAGCCCGGGCGCCCGGAGGTGAGACTCGGCGCGATCGGCGTGGCGGCGGCGCTGGGCAGCTCCCGGAACAACTCCGTGGGGTCGGCGGTGATCATGTCCGGCTGACGGATCTGAAGCGGCGGTGGCGTTACCTGAGACACCTGGGTGCGGGGCCGCGGCAAATCCTCACGCCGCGGCGACGGCTCGGCACGAGCCTGGGATTCCGGTGCGAGCTCCAGGGCGGCGTCGTGCTCCGATGCCTCCTCGGCGCCAATGCCAAGCGGCAGCGAACGCAGGTATTGAAGCAGCAGGAGATGCAATAGCACCGATACAACGATCGCTACGACCGCGAACCTTCGTGACTGGGTGGGGCCGATCCCACTTTGACCGGGGCGCGTCGCCATGGGTTGGGGGGAGGGTTCTCCGGTATCGAGCAGATCGGTTGGTACGACGCTTGGCCCTCGGCAATGAGCCGCAGACCGGCCCCGGGAAGCCGACCGATTCAGGGGGTGATACTGTAGCCCAAGCCTTCGAAAGATTTGGAGTTTCGCGATGGCGAAGGCGCGCGAAAGAAAGCGGCGTCGAGGCTTCAGGTCGCTCGTGGCGGCGGCAGCGCTCGGGCTCTGGGCCTGTTCGGGGACTCGGTACACCGAGCGGGGAATCGTCTTTCTCCCCGCACCCGCGGGCGACGCAACCGAGACCGGGATCGAGAAGATGCTCCGGGATGCCACCGGTATCTGGATGGGGATGCGCCGCGGCGATGCGGTCGACGAAATTGTGGAACGCAGCGGTGCCCGATACTCCGCTCAGCCCACCTCGGGCGGCATCACCTCCATGCGCCTCGGCAAGGGTGTCTATTTTGCGCTCTACTCGTACACGCTCCCCAGCGACCTCTCGAACATCACGGTGTGCGGCTATTCCTTTCGCACCTCGACGGGGGACCCGCCGCCGCTGATCCCGGTGGCGCGCATCCGGGCCGAGCTCGAAGCCGACCCGGCGACGCAAAGAGTCGGTCGCGCGCTATACCGCAAGACGTCGCAGCGCGCGATCTCGCTCTACGAGAACGCCTTCTTCTACATCGACACGGTTCGCTGCAGCGCCCGCGACCCGGGTTTGCCAGAAGCAGAAGACTGATGCGGCGGGACCCTAGAGCTGGTGCCCACCGTCGGAGGCAAAGATCACCGCCCAGGCGGCCATCGCGCGCACCGCGACGTTCTGGCTGCCGAGCTGCTGGGCGGCGAGCGGGATCTCCGCCTCGCGGCCCCGCCACCCGATCGCCCACAGGCCCTGGAGCTGCATCAGCTCGTCCTGGTGCTGGAGGGCGCGGATCAGCAGTGCCTCGGCGGCGGCCTCCTGCGTCCATCCCAGCGCCTCGATCACGCCGGCGGCCGCCTCCACCGGGACTCGGTCGTCAGCGAACGCGGCCTGGGCCACGGTAACGATGCCAGGGCCGTGGACACGCCGCAGCGCGCCGGCCGCCACGGTCGCCGCTTGCGAATTGCCGCCCCTCAAAAACTGAATCAGCGCTCCCACACCGTCGGGCTCACCGAGTCGCGCGCGGCTCGCTGCCACGGCGATCTGCACGCGCGGGTTCAAGTCCTGGGTGAGGGCTTGAAGGGCTTCCCGCGACCAGGCGGTGTCGATATAGCCCAGGCTCGCGGCCGCGATCTCGCGGTCGTCGGGGAACTCCGAAGCGACCATCGGTTCGAGGCGTCCCCGCGCGCCAGGCCCGCCCAGCACGGTGATCGCGTAGGTCCCGAAGGCCTGCATGCGGGAGTCACCCGGACCCTCGAGCGTCCGCTCGACCTCTCCCAGCAGCGAGGCGTCGCGGCTTGCTGCCGCGGCGTCGAGGGCGGCCAGTCGGGTGCGGAAGTCCTCGGCGCGCAATCCCGCGCGCACGATCTCCCCGGCGTCGCTGCGCGGGTAGCTGCGGAGCGCCTGCACCACCTCGAGCTCCAGGACCGGATCCCGCGCCGCGAGCTCTGCCAGCCACCGCACCGCACGGGAGTCGCGTTCGGTCAGCACGGCCGCCACCGCGGCGCGCTGCTCGAAGTTTCCGCCGCCGAGGAGCGCCCGCTCGAGGTATTGCTCGCCATCCGGGGAGCCCGCTCCGTAGAGGACCCCGGCGGCCACCAGACGGTCGTAGGGGGAGTTCGCGGCCTCGTCGAGCACCGCCTGCGCCGCCTCGATCGCCTGCCGGCGATACGCCTCGGGACCCGAGGAACACGCCAGGAAGGGGAGGACGAACCCGAGCAGGGTGGTAGTACGAAGGGTCGGGAAGGGCATGAGACATCCTAGCGAAACAAAAGCGGGGCCCCCGTCTTGGACGGGGGCCCCGGCAGCTACGAACCGAATCTTCGCTCCGAAGCTTTGAAACCGTCGCTACCGAGCTCTACGTCCCTAGAACTGGTAACGGATTCGGAAGAAGAAGGTGTCGTTGCCCTTGAATACCCCAGCCCCCTGCCGCGCCGGACCAAAGGCACTCTGCTGAGTATAGCCGCGGCTCAACCCGGTGTTCGGGTTGATATCGCTGGCGTTCAGCGTAAACGCGGTGAAGGGCCCGACATCGTGCGTCAGGTCCCTGTTGGCATCCCAGGTGAAGTTCCCGCCGACCACCGCACTCCAGCTGTTGCTGAACAGGTACTGCATCTGGAAGCCGCCGATCCAGGAGCCCGATTTCTGCTGCCACACGATGAAGCCCTGGGGCGTCAAGCGGTCGCGCAGGTACTGCCCCTGCGCAAAGAACGTGTAGATCCACTCGTGGCGCGGGGTCAAAAAGCCATGGTGGGCATCGCCCTCCCAGTCGAGCCAGGTGGTGTGGAAGATCTGGGCCGACAGGAAGAAGGTGCGGGTCGGATTCAGGAACTTGATGAAGGTGGGTCGGTCCATCCCGATCGAGAAGCGCACCACGTCGCTGGTGTCCGCGATGTTGGCCTTGACCGTATTGTTCACGTATTCATCGAAGGTGAAGGAGGACTCGACCCGGAACACGATCCCGGTGAAGTCCTCGAAATAGTCGACGGCCAGGCCAGTCGTGAAGTTCTTCTTGTAGGTCTCGCTGAACTGTCCGCCGAGGATGATTGCCTGCGCATTGCCGCCGCCGTAGAAGTACTTGATGTCGTTGTTGTCGAGTGCCTTTTGCGCGTCGGCGGCAGCCCCGGCGTTGGGGCCCGCCGCCACTGCCCGAAGAATGTTCCTCGGTGTGTCGATGTAGGTGGGAATCGCGATGCCTTCGGCGAGCCCCGCGATCAGGTTGTCGTTCGCGGGGAACATCACCGGATCTACCGCAGCGGCATTCACGTTGATGGTGTTGAAGCGGAACACCGGCGTGTCGCCCCACCCGTAGTAGCCGGTGAGCGCGAGGCGCACCTTGCCGAGGCGGCCTTCCAGGCGGAGGCCCACTTCGGTGTTTTCAAATTCCCAATCCGGCCGCTGTTCCTCATTCAATCCGACCGGAATCCCGAAGCCCGAAGGATACACCTTGGGATTGCGGCTTCCGTCCGCGAAGTAGCAGGAGTTCGCAGCGCCGGCCGCGACGGCGCCGAGCCCCAGACAGGGCTCAGCGCTGAAGTAGGTGTTGAAGAGCGCAAAGACGCCCTTCTCCTTCCCGAAGGGGTGTGCCATCCCCATGCTCGGGTTGCCGAGCCCGACGGCACGGAACTCGTCGAAGTTCCAGATGAACTGCATCGCGGTGTCCGTGAAGGGCCCGACCGATCCGGGGCGCCACTGCGCCGAGAGAATCCACTGCGGAATGCGGATGTCCTCGAACGACTCGAAGAAGAAATAGGGCCCGAAGTCGACCGGGTTGATCAGATCCTGGAGACGGAAGAAGTCGGTCTTGCCCCACACCACCTGCTGCTTCCCGAGCCGGATCCAGACGTCGCCGATGGTGGCGTCCATGTAGAGCTCGCGGAAGGGGTAGAGGGCGCCCGAGGAGCCGGTGCGGTTCAGGGCGACGTCGGTGGGATCGTCATCGACGTCGCGGCATCGGAAGCAGTTG
>CAZTOE010000081.1:0-5563 GCA_964615045.1 uncultured Spirochaetales bacterium | reverse complement strand
GCTGGCCGCGCGGCGAGGAAAGCGGAAAGGTTGTGCCTGGATACAGGACCTCGAAGTTCGTCTTCAGGTAGTTGTTCGACCAGAGCCCCTGCTCGACGTTCTTGGAAAGACCACCCGTGCTGAGCTTGCCAAAACCGGGGATCTGCGAGTTGAACGCGAACTCGAGCCCGCGGAGGCCGACGGTGTCGTTCGTGCCGTTCGGGTCTCCGCTGGGTGCGGGGATCCCCTGGATTCCCTGTTTGGGAATGAAATTTTGCGGGTTCTTGGGAGGGCTACCGAGATAGCTGTCGCGCCGCGCGTCATCGCCGATGTGTCGGTCGGTAAGCGCTCCGTAGTAGTACGCCAGGTCGAACTCGGGGCGAACCAACGCGGTGAACGCGAGTTCGTCGACGAAACCCACTTCCTGCCAGGTAATCGTCGACTCGACCTGAAGTCGCTGAATCCACTGATTGACATAGAGGTCGTTCTCGAAGGCGAGACGCATTTCCGATTGCAGGAACCCGGTGATCTCGACGTTGCCGCCAAAAACCTCGAACTCGTAGACCGCGAGCGCCGGTCGAGCGACAAGGCCAGTGGCAAGCAGCGCAGCCGCCGCCGTCAGCAACAACGTGCGCCAAGCGCGCCTGGCATGGCTAAGCATCAGCTCCCCTCCTCATTGATGCACTTTCCGTTGGATCTCGGGCCGGTGAGACCGGCTATCCGAGACCCGGTGTCGAAGTCGCGTTCGAAGACGCAGCCTGCCACCCTACGGACGGGGCAGTGTACGCATCTCCGGCCACAACATTCAATTGTCTCAAGGCGTTTTTCCGCATCCCCTGGGGGATTTTAAGCGTCCTCGCACTAGGCCGAGCGCGGGCTCGTTTCGGCGGCCGCCCCCACCACGGACTCCCGATCCTCGTGCACCCCGGTGATGAAACGCGGCCGGAAGATTCGGATCATCATGGGCAGGATCGTGATGGCCCCGATCATGTGGCCACCCATCAGCAACGTCAGCAGCAGCGCCATCTCCGAGTTGAAGCGAAGGTCCGAACCGACGATCCAGTAGAAGATCCCCGCGACCACCGTCACCGCCGTGAACACCACGGCGGCTCCGGTGGTAGAGAGCGATTTGATGACCGCCTCCTCGAGTGGCAGATCGCGGGATTCCTCGCGGATGCGATCCAGGATGTAGATCGCGTAGTCGACGCCGATCCCAATCCCGACCGCCGTCACCGGCAGCGTGTTTACATTGAGTCCGATGCCGCGGATCCCCATGAACGCGCGGTTCACCATGACGGCGATCGCCAGCACCACGAACACCAAAGCGGGCGCCGTGAACGACCGGTAGGTCACCAACACCGACGCCATCACCACCACCAGGATGAGGGCGGTCTGGATCAGCTCGGAGTGCTCGATCTCCTCGTTCGCAGCGGCGGTAACACCCACGTAACCCCCGGCGAGCTGATACTCGATCCCCTCGATGGGGTGCTCCGCCACGAACTCCTTCGCGGCGTCGATGGCCCGGCGCACGGTGTCGCCGGTTGCATCCTTGAAGAAGGTCACGAAGTTCGCCGTCTGGGCCTCGTAGTCCATGTATTCGAGAATCACGCCGGGGATCGCCGCCCCCGCCTCGTACATGAACAGGATGTTCCCGATGTCGGCCTGGGCCTCGGGAAGCGAAGACCAGCGCGGGTCGTCGAAGTGGTAGAGCCGGTTGATCGAACGCACCAACGTCGGCACGTCGCGCGTGCCCCCCGAGCCGGGGACGTTCATCATGTGACTGCGGAAGCGCTCCATGGTGCGTACCACCTCGGGCCGCTTCATGTCGTGGGGTTCTTGCCCGATCAGGTAGACGCTCAGCTGATTCGACCCCGCGAAGCGATTGTTGATCGCCGCTGCGGCGATGTTGTAGTCGCTGTCGCGGAACAGGATCGGCGAACCGGGCTGGTTCTCGCCGACGGTTACGTCCCTGGCGAAGTACACGCTGCCCACCACCAGGACGACCACGATCGCCCCCACCGGCATGTTGGAGCGGGGCGACATCAAGTACTGGGCGAGGTGGTACATCACCCGCTGGGCGAACGCGTTGGGCACGCCTTCCGCATCGACGCCCGAGTGCTTGCCGGCGCTCGGCGCCATCACGTGGGCCAGGAACCAGGGGAGCAGCAGCGGAACCGAGATCATGTTGCTGCTCGACCAGAAGCAGCAGAAAATACCGAGCTTGGCGATGATCGGAATCGAGGACACCGCCAGAACCAGGAGCCCGGCCGCGTCGGTGAAGATCGCAATCCAGCTCGGGGTCAGGAGCTCTCCCATCGTGTTGATCACGGCCTGGCGCCGGTCGACCGCGGCGTCGGCGGGCTCGTAGGGGTCGACCCGCAACTCGTCGCGGTAGCGCTCCAGGAACTGCACCGCGTGGCTCGCGGTGCGGGCGGAAATCAAGATCGGAACCACCAGAATCAGCGGGTCCAGGTTGTACCCCAGCCAACCCACGAAGCCGAGGCCCCAGATCGCGGACACGGCCGTACTCACGATGGGAAGGAAAAGACCCGGAAAGGAGCGGAAGTTCAGGAACAGCAGGATGGCGAAGAGCACGCCGGTGATCGCGAAGATCAGCTTGAGCTGGCCCGAGTGGAAGTAGATCCATCCCTTGAGCATCGGCTCGCCCGCCGTGAAGAGCCGCGTTTTGGGCTGCTCGCCCGGGTAGTCGTTGGCGTCCATCACCGCCGTCGCGAGCGCCTCAAACTGGGTGCGGATGGCCGCCTCGTCGGGCTCCTCCGCGTTCGCGAGTTCCGCGATCGCGTCGACCTCCGCCAGATCGATGCCGAGCTGCGCCGCCTCGAGCTCCTTGCGAAATTTCTTGAGATCGGCCGCGAATTTTGCGGGCTCGAAGGTCTCCGCGCGCAAATTCTCGCGCGCGACGTCCAAGGTCTGGGCGACGGCGAAGTTCTCGGCCTCGACGAGCTGTCGCAGCTCGCGCATGCGCCGGTAGATCTGGTTGTAGTCAAGGCGCTCTTCGTCAAAGCCGGCGAGAATCATCGCCGCCTTGCCGTCTTCGGAGATGTAGGTCCCGTAGACGATATCGTTGTTGAACATCTCCTCGCGCAGGCGCTTGAGCTTCGCGTCTTCCTTGGGAATAAATTTCGGGAGCACGGGCTCGGACTTTACGAGCCCACCCGCGGTCGTGATGATCCGGCGGATCTTGCGGTGGGCGATGCTCGCCACCTGGTAGTGGTTCACGCCCTGGACCTTGTCCACCTCGTCGGTGAGAAAGCGAACCTTCGAGAGCGAATCGAAGTCGAAGATGTCGTCCTTCGTCGCTTCGAGCGACATCGTGACGACGTTGGCGCCGCCGAAGGTCTCGCGCATCTTGTTGTAGGTGATGATGTACGGATGACGCTGGGGCAGCAGGTCCGCGAAACGCGAGAATACTTCGATCGTCGGGATCTTCGACGCGAGGACCAGTGTCGGGATCAACATGAGCACCATCGAGATGACCGGGTGGTCGATCCACCAAGCGGCGAAGCGATACGTCCACGACTGGTATCGATGATGTCCTTCGTGATGTCCTTCAGCCACTTTCGATCACCCCTTGTTCTCGACAAGTCGCACGCGGCAGCGCTCCCAGTCGCCATCGTCGCGATAGACACAGTTACCCCGGCCACCGAGACCGATCAGCCGCCCGCCCTGGCGCGGCAGGAGATTCTTCACCCAGGAGTACACACTGAGCCGCGAGCGGTCGGCGATGCGCCAGCCTCCGCCCCGGTAGTCGGCCACCAAGCCTACGGCGCCGCCGACGACTATTGCGCCATTGTCGCTGAGGTAGGCACCGAACACGCCGCCCTCGCCGGGCCGCGCGAGGCGCGTCCAAGTCGCGCCGCCATCCTCGCTGCGCGCCACCGCCCCTGCAGCCCCCACCAGGAGCAAGTCGTCGCCGCTGATGGAGCCGTTGATCCAGTACGGCGTCTCGGGATCAGAACGGCTGATCGACCCGTTCTGACGCGTCCAGGTGCGGCCGCCGTCCTGTGTCTGCCAGATCATTCCGAATTCGCCTGCCAGTGTGACGGTGTTCCCCGCGGTCAACACCACACTCGTGGTGAAATCTCCCGCCTGAAAGGGCGGCCCCGGGGCGAACTCGAAACTGATTGTCGGCGGTGGTTCGGGGTCGAGCGGCGATTTGATGGTGAGGTAGCCGTCTTCGAGGGTGATCTCGAAATCGCGCCCTTCCTCAAACGGGCGGCCACCCCGGAAGCCATCGATCTTTACGCTGCCTTCCACGATATTGGCCACGCCGAGGACCCACTGCCCGGGGTCGGTTTCGGGAATCGGGATCGGGGGCTGGAAGACCTTTTCCGGAGCCGCCTTGGACCAGGTCTTGCCGAAGTCGTCCGAGCGCGCGACCAGCCCGCGCGCGCCGCCGGCCCAGACCGTGGTGATCTTGCCGTCCGGCCCCCGCTCCGCGGCCAGCGCGAGCACCGAATCGTTGTTCTCGTGAATATTGGCCAAGGCTTCGACCTGGCCATCCGCGTAGCGGAAGATCGAACCAGCGGCGCTTCCGAACAGCGCGCTGCCGTCGTCGAGCGCGACCGCGGAAACCATGTCTTCGCGTGTCTCGTTCTCGATGAGCCTCAGTTCGGCCAACTCGCCCTTCGGTGTCAACACACCGATCAGACCGAACTCGCCGACCACCAAAATCTCATCGCTGCCGGCGAGGTCGACGGCGGCCACGATATCGTCGCTGAACGCATAGGGATCCCGATAGCCCTTGGCCTTCCAGTCCACCTCTTCATCGTCGGCGGCGATCGCCGGCTGCGCCAGCGAGAAGACGACGGTTGCCACCGTGACGATCAAGCCCCACAACGCCGCACGCGCCGCGGGGCTCGTCGCTTCGGGTCGGGTCAGTGACGCGCCGAGTGCGGCCGGGCGCCGCGCGCCCCCCTGTCGATACTTCATGCTGGTCCTCGCTTGTCCGATCCTTCGGCCGCGTCCGGTCGCCGACGGCTAGCGGATCTTGTCGGTAAAGTTGGGCAGCACCTTCTCGGTGAGCAGCTCGAAATGACGCATCATTGCCTTTTGAGGCACGAGCTGCGTGTACGTGAAGAGCCACAGATATTCCGCCGGCAGCTCTTCGAACAACGCCTCGAGCTTGCGCGAAACCGTGTCGGGGCTGCCGCAGATCGTGAGCCCGCGCTCCTCCATGATCTCGAAGTTCCGCGGCAGCGCGAAGGGATCCTCCCCCGTGCGGGCAAGCGCGGCGTTGAACCCGAAGGGGGCGAAGAACTTCTGCCAGATGAAACATCCGCTCTCGCGCCCCAGGGCCAAGGCCTCCTCGTCGGTGTCCGCCACAATGATTTCGCGGGTCAACCCGATGCCTTGTCCATACTCGAGGGTCTTGCCGACCTCGGACGCGCCCTCCTGGCAGGCCCGGAACTGCCCGGCGGCGATATCCAAATCGCACACGATCGTGATCGGAACCACATCGTTTTGGGCCGCCCACTTGACCGAGGATTCCGAGAAACTGAACGGTTGAAACAGCGGCGGGTGCGGCTTCTGATAGGTCTGCGGCGCGATGCCGATCGACTGG
>CAZTOE010000080.1:1763-16634 GCA_964615045.1 uncultured Spirochaetales bacterium | reverse complement strand
TCCGTTCTGATTCCCGTAGTCGCAATTCCGCTCTCGCTGATCGGAGCGGTGTTCCTGATGCAGGTCTTCGGCTTCACGCTCAACCTGCTCACCCTGCTCGCGGTGGTCCTCTCCGTCGGCCTCGTGGTGGACGATGCCATCGTCGTGGTGGAGAACGTGGAGCGCCATCTGAGCGAAGGGCTGGCACCGCTGGAGGCGGCTCTCGTCGGCGCTCGGGAGCTGGTGGGTCCGATCGTTGCCATGACCGTGACGCTGGCGGCGGTGTACGCGCCGATCGGCTTCCAGGGCGGTCTCACGGGGGCGCTGTTCCGAGAATTCGCGTTCACGTTGGCGGGCGCCGTGGGGATCTCGGGGGTGGTGGCGCTCACGCTCTCGCCGATGATGTCGGCGAAGCTGCTCACGCCGGGGATCGAAGAGCACGGCCTGGCCGCGCGGATCGCGCGCGGCTTTGCGCGGCTGCGCCGGGGCTACGCGCGAGTCCTCGATATCACGCTGGCGTCGCGGCCAGCAGTGTATCTCGTGTGGCTCGTGGTGGGCGGGGCCGCGATTCCGATGTTCCTGATGTCCCCGAGCGAACTGGCGCCCAACGAAGACCAGGGCGTCATTTTTGGAATCATGGAGGCATCCGCGGACGCCACCCTGGCGCAGAGCGCCCGCTACGCCGCCGAGGTCAACCGGGTCTTTCTCGCTGTGCCGGAGACCCGGTACACGTTCCAGATTACGTCGCCGAGCTCGGGCTTCAGCGGAATGGCGCTGCTGCCCTGGGACCAACGCGAGCGCAGCGTCTTCGCGATCCTGCCCGGAGTGGAGGCGGCGCTGCGCGCGATTCCCGCCGTGCGGGTCTCCCCGGTCTTGCGGCCAGCGCTTCCGGGAGGGGGGCAGTTTCCGGTGGAGTTTGTGCTGGCGGCGGCCGCGGAGGCGGAACAGCTGCTCGACTTCGCCCAACGAATCCAGGGCGCGGCCGCGGCGAGCGGGCTCTTCGCCTTCCCGCCGCTCGTCGATCTGAAGATCGATCAGCCTCAGATCGAGTTTTTGATCGATCGGGACAAGGTCGCCGACCTCGGGCTGAGGCTCGAGCAGGTGGGCGCCGACATCGGCGCGATGGTCGGCGGCGATTTTGTGAATCGCTTCGATATCGCGGGACGAAGTTACAAAGTCATCCCGCAGATTCAGCGCTCGGATCGGCTGAACCCCGATCAGCTGCAAGGTATCTACGTGCGCGGGCCGCAGGGTCAGCTGATTCCGCTCCGCACGATTGCGACGCTCCGCGAGACCACGGTGCCGCGCTCGCTCAATCGCTTCCAGCAGCTCAATGCCGTGAAGATCAGCGGCGTGCCGGTGCGCACCCTCGACCAGGCGCTGCGCTTCCTTGAGGACGAGGCGCGCAAGATCGTCCCGGAGGACTACCGCATCGACTACACGGGAGAATCCCGCCAGCTCCGCGCCGAGGGCAACCGGTTTCTCCCCGCGTTCGGATTGGCCGTGGCTCTGATCTTCCTGGTGCTCGCCGCTCAGTTCAATAGCTTCCGCGACCCCTTCGTCATCCTGGCGGGTTCCGTGCCACTTGCGATGTTCGGTGCCCTGATCTTCACCTTTCTCCGCCTCCCCGATCCGAACCTCGAGTTCTGGACCGACGGTTGGACCACGACCCTCAACATCTATTCTCAAGTGGGGCTCGTGACGCTGGTCGGACTCGTGGCAAAGAACGGCATCTTGATCGTCGAGTTCGCCAACAAGCTGCAAGGGCGTGGACACGCGAAGCTCGAGGCCGTGCGCGAGGCCTCGCTGACCCGGCTGCGTCCGATTCTCATGACGACCGCGGCGACCATCGCCGGGCATTTCCCGCTCACGTTGGTGACGGGCCCGGGGGCGGCGGCGCGCAACTCGATCGGGTTGGTGCTCGTCGGGGGGATAGCGATCGGCACCCTCTTCACGCTGTTTGTGGTGCCCTCGATCTACATGCTCGTGGCTCGCGATCACGCCGCGGCTCGAGCGGAGGGTGGCCCCGTCAGGAGAAGTGCGGCATGACGTGCTCAGCGAAGAGCCGCATCGAATGCTCGGTGAGGCGGGGATCGAGGCCACCGATCTGCATCCACATGATCTGATGTGTAACGTGGCACGCCCGTTGCGATCGCTCGAGCTCCTGGATCGCATCGTCGGGCGTTCCTACGATCATTGGCGCACCATAAAAATGGAGATCCTTCGCATCCGCGAGTGCCTCGGGCTCGGGCAGGGGATCGATGCCAAAGAACCCGCCCGGAGGCGCGGGCACGCCGGCTTCGCGGAGTTTGCAGTTGTAGGTGGTGAGGATCTCGTGGATGTGGACGGCGGCGTGGTGCCACGCTTGCTCGCGCGTGTCTCCAATGTGAACCATGCGGAGCGTCCCCTTGCAAAACTCGGCGGGATCGCGTCCGTGGTTCCTGAGGTGGTGCTCGTAGCGGTCGACGACCTCGGCGCTCCCGGCGCCGGCGAGATGGCATCCATGCCGGGCGGCTCGCTCAATCGCTTCGTCGGCAAGGGCGGCGACCCAGATCCGAAGCGTGGGGCTGGTGGGTCGCGGCCGGAGTGAAACCGGCTCGAACTGGAAGCGGCGCCCCGAGAATCCGAACGTCTCCTGCTCCCAGAGGCCGCGGAGGATCGCCAGTCCCTCTTCGAGTCGCGATGGTCGCTGGCCATGGGGCACGCCGAAGGCTGCAAATTCGTCGATGTAGTAACCCTGGCCGACACCCAGCTCGAAGCGGCCATTCGAAATCGCGTCTAGAGTGGCGGCCTGCTCGGCGATCTCGATCGGATGGTGCAGGGGCAGAACGACGATGTAGCTCCCCAGGCGGATCTGCTGGGTCCGCGCCGCTATCGCGGCGAGGACCGGGATCTGCTGGGAGAAGTAGCCATCGCTGAAATGATGCTCCGCGGTCCACACCCCGTGGTAGCCCAGCGCTTCCGCCAGGACGGCCTGCTCGATCACGCCTTGGTAGAAGCGGGCGGCGGGCACCTGGTACGGCGGCGGGTTGCCGCCCGTGAGAATCAGATCGAACTTCACTCGACTCCCTCCCGCCGGAGGCCGCCCCTGCCGTGGGTCCGCTCGCGCCCGGACGTACAAGCATAGTATGTTCGCGCGGTTCCAGAACCCGGAAAGGGCCCGCGGAGGAGGGAGACTCGATGCACGACGTCAAATTCGGTTTGTTTCTGCCGACCGGTGACATGGC
Organism: uncultured Spirochaetales bacterium; assembly: GCA_964615045.1. Lineage (GTDB taxonomy): Bacteria > Myxococcota_A > UBA9160 > UBA9160 > PR03 > JANQRO01. The sequence goes on along the minus strand of CAZTOE010000080.1, from coordinate 13,428 downwards.
GGCCGCCTTGACGGCGGCGCAGCGGGCGGAGCGCGAGGGCTTCTTCTCGGTCTCCCTGAACGACCATTTTTATTCGCCGCTCGGCTCGCCCGAGACGCCGCAGCTCGAGTGCTTTACCGCGCTCTCGGCGATCGCAGCGGTCACGAGCCGCGTGCGGTTGGCTCCCGCCGTCGCGGCCGTCTCCTTTCGCACGCCTCCGCTCCTCGCCAAGATCGCATCTACCCTTGACCAGGTGAGCCATGGTCGGTTGGTGCTTGGCCTGGGTGCCGGGTGGCAGCGGGCCGAATACGAAGCGCACGGCTATCCCTTCCCATCTACGGCCGAGCGGCTCGACCAGCTTCGGGAAGCGATCCAGGTGTTGAGGGCGATGTGGACCCAGAACGAACCGACCTTTCGCGGGCGGTACTTCCAGATCGAAAAGGCCTACAACCAGCCGCGGCCCCTCCAGACCCCGCACCCCCCGATCATGCTCGGGGGCTCCGGGACCGGGCTGCTCCGCATCGCCGCCGCGGAGGCCGACATCCTGAACCTCATTCCGCCGACCGGGAACGGGAAGGATTTCGTCAATGACCCGGTCGCAACCGTGAAGTTCGACATGGCGCAGCTCAAGCGGCGCATCGCACTCTTGCACGAGTTTGCGGGCGAAGTGGGACGCGATCCGCAGGAGATCGAGCTCGGCGGCTTGGTGATCGCGGGATTGTCGCGCGATTCCAACGATGCCGCGTTGAGTGGGCTCGCCGCTCAGCTGGGCTTCTCCGACCTCGAGACGGCGCGGCGCTCGCCAGTCGCGCTGCTGGGCTCACCCGATCAGGTCGCGGAGGAGCTACGAACCCGGGTCAAGGAGACCGGCGTCACCTACTACATTCTTTTTCCGGCCACGGAAGAGACCCAGGAACTTCTGGTCGGCGAGGTGATGCCGGAGTTCGGCCCCTGAGCCGATCCGGGTTCAGTCCTCGTACTGATCGTGCCGCTCCAGCCAGGCCATACTGTAGGGCAGGCCCTCCTCGTCTCGCCCTTTGGGCACGATGTCCATGAGGTGGTACGCCCCGTTTAGCATGTCGAGCCCGCGCGAGTAGCACGAGTAGCTGTGATACACCTCGCCGGCCGCGTCGCGGACGAAGACGCTGACGCCCGGGGCTTCTTCACTCGGAAAGCCGCGGATCTCGTAGTTGTAGTAAAGCTCGCCGCGCTCGACTTCCCCGGGCGTGAAGGAAACCTGAAAGTCGCGATTGAAATCGCTCCCCAAGGAGGAGACCCACTTGAAGTCCCAGCCCATGCGCTTCTTGTAGGCCTCGAGCTGGGCGAGGGGAGCGTTGGAAACGGCGATCATCGTGATGTCGCGGTGGTTCAAGTGAACGATGGTGCCGTTGAAGTTGTCGGCCCAGAACGAGCAACTCGGACAACCCTCTTCCCAATCCGGGCCGTACATGAAGTGGTAGACAATGAGCTGGCTGCGACCCTGAAAGAGGTCGGCCAAGCTCTCCTGGCCCAGCGGGCTCTCGAACACATAGGGCTTGTCCACCCGGACCCACGGCAGCTGGCGCCGCTGTCGGCTGAGCTCGTCCCGCAGGCGCGTGAATTCCTTCTCCTTGGCGAGATGCGCCAGGCGCGCGCGCAGCCACTCTTCGCGGGACACGATCTGAGGTTGGGACACGGCATTCTCCCTTGAGATGCGGATCAATGTTCAACCCGCGAGTTGATGATACCAGGCGCCGGCCCCGTGTCGGGGCCCTGCTCGCGCCACTCCGGCGGCACTTTCCGGGGCAGCCGCGGATCACACGCCCTAGGGGGCGTCCACCCCCCTCGAGCGAACGCGAACCTCGCTGTGGAGCGTGCGGTGCACGGGGCAGCGGTCGGCGATCTCGAGAAGTCGCTTCCGTTGGTCCGCGTCGAGGGGTCCCCTTAGGTTGATTTCCCGCTCGATGTCGTCGATCTTCCCCGTAGCGGTCTCGCACTCTTCGCAGTCCCGCGCATGGATCTTCTGGTGGCGGAGTCGCACCTCGCTCGCCTCCAGGGGCCAGCCTTTGCGATCGGCGTACATGCGGAGCGTCATCGTCGTGCAGGCGCCCAGTCCCGCCAGCAGGAACTCGTAGGGCGTCGGGCCCCCGTCATCGCCGCCGACGCTGCTCGGTTCATCGGCCACCAGGCGGTGCGGACCCACCCGGACGTCCTGCTGGAAGCGGCCTTCGCCGCTTTCACCCACGACAACGTCGCGCGGCTCTTCGCGATCCTTGGCGGGCACCTCTCGCGTCGGGAGATAGCGGCGCGCCCAGGCCACCAGCACGCCGGCGGCATACTCGGCATCGGAGCGCCGCGTCAGCAGGTGGTCCGCGTCGTCCAGCGAGACAAAGCTCTTCGGATGCTTGGCTGCGAGGAAGATCTCCGAGGCGTTGTCGATTCCCACCACGCTGTCCATCGGCGCATGCATGACCAGAAGAGCCTTGCGTAGCGAGGCGATGGCATCGCGCAGTTTGTGGGCCGAGAGGTCCTCGAGGAACTGGCCACGGATCCGAAAGCGGCGTCCGGCCAGTTCGACCAAGGCTTCGCCGGCTTGCTCGATCTCTTGCGCTCGGTCGGCGAAGAGGCGCTTCACATGGCTGGGGTCGCCGGGCGCCCCCAGCGTGGCGACGGCGCGCGCCTCGGGGATCCGACCCGCGGCCGCGAGCACGGCGGCACCTCCTAAACTGTGGCCGACCAGGAGCGAGGGCGCTCGGTGCTCACGGCGCAGGTAATTGGCGGCTGCGACCAGGTCTTCGATGTTCGAGGAGAAGTTCGTGTTGGCGAACTCTCCCTCGCTGTGCCCAAGGCCCGTAAAGTCGAAGCGCAGCACCGCGATGCCCATGCGCGCCAGCGCCCGCGCGAGCTTGGGAGCCCCGACCAGATCCTTGCCACAAGTGAAGCAATGCGCGAAGAGTGCGAAGGCCAGCGGTTCTTCCGCCGGAAAGTCCAGTCGGGCCGCGAGGTTTCCCTGGCTTCCAACAAATTCGATTTTCTCGCTGTGCGCACGCACCACGCGATCCTCCTTGGGGCGATGTCTACCTGATGCTCTTCGGAATGCCCTGTCCCACCGTCAAGCGCGCGGCCCAGCCCACTAGGCCCGGCGCAGGACCCCTTGCCGATCCACCCGGGTTCGCAGGATGTGGAGCTCGTCGGCCGTCGGCCGCTCGGTCGTGGGAATTCGCTCCGGCATGACCAGCGGAAACCCGGTGTGTGCCTGGACGGTGTCCGCAGAGACTCCCGGGTGGACCGACCGCAGACGCATGCGTTTGTCCTCCTCGGTGAAGTCCATGACGCACAGAGGGGTGACACAGTATTTGGGCCCGCCGCCGGGAAGGCCCAGCTTCTGGCGGGCGTCCGCGCCGCCCGTTCCCCAGCCCACGGTACTGATGAAATCACAACGCTCGACAAAGGTCCGCGCGCTGTGCGCGTTCAGCACGATGTAGTAGCGACCGACGTGGGTGCTGAGAGTGGGCGTCCCCACTGAGCCCGGGCCGCGGAACCGGAGCTTCTTGGGATCCGAGCCGACGCCGATCAGATTGGTATTGCCGTGCGGATCGACCTGAATGCCCCCAATGAAGAAGACGCGCTTGCCCCAATGTGCGACGTCGTCGAAGCGATGACCTCGGTCGCTGTACGATTCCGCCCAGCGCACGACGCGCCGGTCCCAGCCAAACGCCGGCATCGGGAGATTCTCCAAATGAGCCACGTTCATGCGGGCACCCAGGAAGATGAGCTCCATGTTGGGGCCGTGCATGATGTGGGCCAGTCGCACGGCGGCCTCCGGAATCGGCAGCGCGACGCCCACCTGCAAGTGCTCTCCGTCCCGCAGCTCGCGGGCTAGAAAGACAGCCATGAGCTCGTGGGCGGTGCATTCTTCGCGCATAGGGGACCTGCCGTTCCGGTGTGTCAGTACTCGTAGAGGGACAGCAAACGCTTCACTCCGACGCGCTCGAGATAATCGCCGTGCGTTTGGGGCTCTCGGCAGTAGTAGTCGAGGAAGCGCTCGAGCGCGCTCCGCTCGTTCGCCTGCGCCGCGGCGGTCGCGGCCGCTATGTAATCCCTCAGGAAGGGCGTGTCCTGGACATAGTGGCCCCGACTGTAGAAGGGATGCGCGCCGTAGGGCATCCGGACGATCGCGTCCGCGGCAGCGATCGTGGTCGCCCACGGATTGCCGCGCACGTCCTCGTTCGCGATGACTTTTTCGACCTGGACGAGGGTCCGCGCCGCCGCCCGGCAGAGAAACAGATCGAGCCACCCCGGGCCGCCGCAATGTTGGACATTTCCGTACGCGTCCGCGGCGGCGGCGTGCAGGATCGCCACATCGGGTCGGATCGGCGGGACCGCGATCAGAGTCTCGCCCTGGAGCGGGTCCTGGATTACGCGCAGATCGGGATTGAGCTCGGGGAGCGACGTCCCGACGCCGCCGCGCCAAGGCAAGAAGGGCAGGCCTTGCGCTGCCGCCTGGAGTCCCGCCGTCAAGATGCCTTCCTCACATTCCCAGATCTCGAGTTCGCCCCGTTCGGCGGCGCGGCGGAACGACGGCGCGACCGGGACGCCAAAGCCGCCGCCCGCGTAGTAACTGATGGCCTTGCGAACGCACCCGGCGGCGACCAGGAGATCCAGCGACAGGCCGCTGGCGATGACGGTGAGATTCTTGATCCCGCGCCGGACGACATGGCGCAGCATTGCCATGGGAGCGGGCTCGCCGAGCGCAAGCGTCATGCCATCGCGAAGCCATGAGGCGGCTTCCTCCTCGTCGAGAATCCGCTGGTCTCGTCTCTGCTCGTCCACGACACCCCGCGAGCACACCCGGCGAGCGCAACTCGCGGGCGGTTGGCTGTGACCCTCGATCTCCCCAATACTACGCGGAATCCGGCGCTGCGGAAGCCGCCGAGGCGAAGCGGGAGATCCATGGGGCGGCTCGAGGCGAAGAGCGCGGTCATCACGGGTGCGGCGAGCGGCATCGGAGCCGCTACCGCACGGCGTTTCGTCGCGGAGGGCGCCCGCGTACTGATCGCCGACATCCAGGACGACGTCGGCGCCAGGCTCGCTGTGTCGCTGGGCGCGGGCGCCGTCTATCGGCACTGCGACGTCCTCCGCGAGGACCAGGTCCGCGGCGCGATCGACGAGGTGGTGGGCCGCTGGGGCCGCTTGGATGTCCTCTTCAACAACGCCGGCTTCGTCGGGGTCTCGGGCCCGTTCGAGTCGATTGCATCGGATGACTACGACGTCACGATGAACGTGCTCCTTCGCAGCGTCTTCTACGGCATCAAACATGCGGCGCCCGTGATGAAGGCGCAGCGGTCGGGCAGCATTCTCAGCACCGCCAGCGTGTGTGGGATTCAAGCGGGGATCGGAACCCACGTGTACAGTGTCGCCAAGGCCGGGGTCATCTCGATGACCGAGTCGGCGGCGCTCGAACTCGCGGAGTTCAACGTCCGCGTGAACGCCATCTGTCCCGGCTACATCGCGACACAGCTCGCGGCGGGCCGCGCGCTGAGCGACGTTTCGGCCGATGAGGCCGCGCAACGCCTCGACCGCGCACGACAAGTCGTGGCCGACGCTCAACCGCTCGCGCGGATGGGTGAGCCCGATGACGTGGCGGCCGTGGCGGTGTTTCTCGCGAGCGAGGAATCGAGCTGGATGACCGGATCGTCGCAGGTGATCGACGGCGGCCTCACCCTCGGGAAACCGTGGCGCAAGCAACCGCCGCAGATGACCGAGAATCGCCCGATCCGGATGTACAATCCGGCCGATCGCACTTGAGCCCGGGAACCGCGGCGCCGGTACTCCCGCTCGCCCTGCCGACCCCGCCGGAGTGGCTCGAGGCGGTCCTGGATGACTTCGATGCATTTCTACTCGACCACGCTGCGGCGGAGCGAAAGGCCTCTGCGGTGGCGATCTCGCTCGTCACCCACTACCCGGATCGCAACGAGCTGGTGGCCGCGATGATGGACCTGGCGCGTGAAGAGCTCGAGCATTTCTACCAGGTCTATCGCCGGATCCACGCGCGGGGCCTCTCGCTCGGGCCCGACACCAGGGATGCCTATGTGGGTGCGCTGCGAGCCGCGCTGCGGCGCGGCCGCGAGGCGTATTTCCTCGATCGCTTGCTCGTGGGGGCGGTCGTCGAGGCCCGGGGCTGCGAGCGCTTTGGGCTCTTGGCCGAAGGACTCCGAGACCCGGAACTCCGGTCCTTCTACCGCGCCATCGCAGCATCAGAGGCGCGCCACCAGTCGACGTTTGCGGATCTCGCCCGTGCCTATTTTCCCGAGACCGCGGTGGCGGCGCGGCTCCGAGATTGGATCGGCATCGAGGCAGAGATCGTTGCGACGCTCCCAATTCGCGCCGCGCTGCACTGACCCGGGAGGACGACGCGCATCGCTGCCAAAGCCCTTCGAAAATATCTCGCGCAGCATCTGGAGCCTGATGCCGAACGGGCGGCGGGGTTCGTTCGAGCCGGCGAGGGCTGGGGTCATGTCCTCTGCATCCCCGCCTACGGTGAGCGCGAATGCCTCTTCGAGGCTCTCGCGAGCGTGCCCAGCGGGTCGCGCGGCGATGTGTTGATCATCCTGGTGGTGAATGAACCCGCCGCTGCCCCCGCCTGGGCGCGGCGTGCCAATCGCGAGACCCTCGCCGCGTTGCGCGCGCAGTTCGGGCCTTCGCGTGGCGCCGCGGAAGCCATCGAGCGCTTTGATCATCCGCGCGGCGCGCTTTTGCTGATCGACCGGACTCGACCCGGCCGGACCTTGCCCAGCGATCGGGGGGTCGGGCTCGCGCGCAAGATTGCCGCCGACGTGGCGCTGCGGCTCTGGGCGTCGGGGGCGATCCGATCGCCCTGGATCCACTGCACGGATGCCGATGCGCTCCTGCCCGACGATTATTTCACACGCCCGCCCGTTCGCTCGGCCTGCGCGAGGACGAGTGTCGAACCGGTCGCGCTGCTCTACGACTTCGTCCACGTGTCCTCACGTGGAGCGGAGCACGCGGATGCCGCACTCCGCTACGAGATCTTCTTGCGTTACTACGTGCTCGGTCTGCAAGCAGCGGGCTCTCCCTATGCCTACCAGAGCCTGGGCAGCACCCTCGCCGTCTCCCCCGAGGCGTACGCAGCAGTGCGCGGCTTTCCGCGTAGGTCCGCGGGCGAGGACTTTCATGTGCTCGCGAAGCTCGCCAAGCTGGGCCCGCTGCGTGCGCTGCGAGGATCGCCGCTCCGCTTGAGCGGGCGCTTGTCCGAACGGGTCCCCTTCGGGACGGGCGCCGGCGTGGCCCGGGAACTTCGTCGCATGCAGGAGGGTCGCTGCTACCCCGCGCCCGACCCGCGTGCCTTTGCGTGGCTTGGCGCCTGGCTCCGCACCCTGTCGGAAATCGGCGCGGGTCGAGGCGACGTACCCGATCCGATCGAAGCCGTGTTCGCGCGCAACTCGGCGGCAGACCCCGATGTCGACGCCGCACCGCTTTGGAACATCCTTGCGGAGAGCGGCGCGGTGGCCGCAGCGGAAGCGGGTCGCGGGCGCGGCGCTCGGCATCTCCACGAGCGTTTCGATGCCCTGAAGACGCTGCGGTTTCTCCACGCAGTGCGCGATCGCTACCTGCCCTCGATTCCCCTGAGACAGGCGATCGCGCGCGCACCCTTCACCCCCGTGCCTGCGACGGACGACCTCGAGGCGTTGCGGCGCGCGCTCGAGAGCCTCGAAGCGGCGGGGACCGGATCGCCGTGGGCCGGTCAAACAGTCTGCAGCCGGTAGCCCGCTGCGAGCTCGCCCCGAATCCGAGCGATCTCGGCTTCGCGGTAGTGCGCACGCGCCCCCAGATGCCCCCAGACCGGTGCTGGCCAGCAAGCATCGCCACGTTGGCGGCCGATCACGTGCAGGTGAAGCTGGGGGACGACGTTGCCAATGCTGGCAAAGTTGATCTTGGGATACGCCATGTGCTCGCGAATGAACGCCGCGACGCGCGCGCATTCCTCGAGGACATCGCGGCGAAGGCCGTCGGCGAGGCTCAGGAAGTCGGTCGCGTCGGTGTGCGGCACCAGGATGAACCACGGCAAGATCGCGTTGCGGTGCAGGAGGACCTCGCACACTTCAAATCGCCCGAGGACCTCGCAGTCCGCGCGCAGCTGAGGATGAAGTTCAATACCCACGGCTGCGCAGGCGATCATGGTCTCCCGGGCTCCGCGGTCTCGCTGGCGGGGTGACCCCGAAGATCGTGGTCGTTGCGATGAACGTGGCCACCACCACCAGCCCGTTGAGAAACGAATCGACCGCGTGTTCCGATGATGCCATAGGGGTGTCGTTCTCACCTCGCTCGCTGGGTGTCCTCGAGGCTGCGCTTTCGCAGAGTGTGCGCGATTTGGCGCAGAATCGACAAGCGCTGGCGCGTGCATTAAAACAACCAGCCGTCAGCCCGCCCGTGGCCACACTGAGAGGAGCCTCATGCTGCTGCGAATTCTTCTCATCCCCTTCGCCTTTGCGCTTGCCTGCACCGCCCCGCCGATGCCGAGACAGGAGCCCGTCGCGGTGTCGCCGGTCCGCGTCGGTTCCGACGAATGGCGCGTCACGGACCAGCTTGTGGTGGTGACGGATGCATCCGGCACGATGTACGCCGAGAAAACCTTCCCGCAGGCCAAGGCGTTGACGGAGAGTTTTGTCGCTTCGCTGCCCGACGCCTCGGCGCGCGCCAAGACTCCTGGGCGTTACCGCGCTGGCTTGATCGGTTTCGGGGGCAGGGATCGCACGGTCGCGCCTTTGGGAGATTTCGATCGCGCCGAGCTCGCGCGCGCCGCCGGCGCGCTCCAGATCATGGGAGCGGTGGACGGCCGCGGTGGCGAAACGCCGCTGCATCGGGTCCTCGAGGAAGTGGGCGCTTCGCTCGAGCCCGGCGGCCGATCGGCCGTGGTGGTGTTCTCGGACGGGCTCCCCGATGCTCCAGACGCCGCCCTGGTGGTCGGCGCCGCGCTCGTGGAAGAGCAGCAGGGCGAGCTCTGTTTCCACACGGTGCAAACGGGCGACGATCCCGAGGGCCGGGCGTTCTTGGAAATGCTCGCGGCTCTCACACCTTGCGGAAGTTTCACGCCCGCCGCCCAATTGAGCGATGCCGCCGCGATCCAGGGACTGGCGCGCGGCGTCCTACTCGCCAGTGCGCCGCGTCAGCGTGCCGCGCCGACCCCCGCGCCGAGGGGACCCGACCCATGCCAGGAGCGCGTGAGCTTCGGAGGCGTCAACTTCGACTTCGACAAGGCCACGGTTCGCGACGACGCGCGGCCGGTGCTCCGTCAGTGGGGCGAGCGGCTGACCCAGTGCGGCAACGTCAACCTCATGATCGAAGGCAATACCGATTCGGTCGGGCCGGAGGCGTACAACCAGGTGCTCTCGGAGCGTCGTGCCAACTCGGTGCGCGATTTCCTGGTGAGTCGAGGCGTGCCCGCGAATCGTCTGAACGTGGCGGGCTACGGGGAGACCCGGCCCATCGCCAGCAATGCGACCGCCGAGGGCCGGGCGAAGAACCGCCGCGTCGACATCGTGCCGGTTCAATAGCTAGCCTTTTGCCAGGAGCTCTGCGAGAAACGGGCGCAGGTTCGGGTAGCCGGTGGTCTCCCAGGCGCCATCGACGACCAGATTCGAACCGGAGATGTAGGTCGCCTCGTCGCTCAACAAGAAGATCGTGGCGGCCGCCATCTCCTCCGGCGTACCCGCGCGCCGCATCGGGATCCGGTCGAAATAGGCCTCATAGGCGCCCTCGACCGCTCGCAGCGGGGCCGTCATCGGAGTTTCGGTTAGACCGGGGGATACCGTATTCACGCGGATCCCCTGGTCGGTGAGTTCGAGCGCCGCATTGCGGCTCAGCATCTCGACACCCGCTTTGGCGCACGCGTAGGCCGCGCCGCCGTAGAGCGGGACGTGCGCGTTCAGCGACGCGATGTTGACGATTGCCCCGCCGCGCCCCTGCGTAACCATTTGCTTTGCCTCGTGTTTCAGTGCCAGGAAAACCCCTTTGAGGCAGACGTCGACGGTCAGATCCCAGTCCTCTTCGCGGAGCTCGGTGATCGGACCAAAGCCGCCTACGCCTGCGGCGTTCACCGCGACATGGAGACCGCCGAAGCGATTGACCGCTGCCCGCACCATGGCGTCGACGTGCGACTCGAGGCGGACGTCGGCTTCGACAGGGTGGACTGCCCCACCGAGCTCGGCGGCCGCCGCCTGGAGGGCGGTTGGATTGACATCTCCAACGACGACGCAGGCGCCTTCCGCAACAAGTCGTCGCGTGACCGCCAGACCAATTCCCGAAGCACCCCCCGTCACAACGGCGACGCGGCTCTCGAAGCGATTTTCGGCTGTCACTGCTACTCCTTCCGGCTGGGCTGCAGGCGGCGTCGACCCTCGAGCGGAAATCTCGAGTCGAAATTCCCCATTCCCGATGACCGGGTATCTCCCGGCTCGTGGCGGTATGCTGCGTGCGCCGTGCCCAACGCCTCTCGTACAGTGTCGCCCGCTTCGCTCTCCGAAGTCACCGTCCTCCTTGGGGATCCGACACTTCCCGATGCCACCAAACGGGAGGGGCGGTTTCACGAGGAGGATCTGGAGTGCGTCGAGCGCCTCAAGCAGGCCCTCGCGAAGCTCTCCGGGTATCGCTTCGCGTACTGGGACCGGCACGAGACGTTGATCCAGGACCTGATCGCCAGCCCGCCGACGTTCGTGCTGAACCTGTGCGATACGGGGTTTCGCAACGAGGCGAGGCTCGAGCTACACGTGCCGGCGCTGCTCGAGCTGCTGGGGATCCCGTACAGCGGCGCGCCGCCGGCCTGCATCCCGCTTTGTTACGACAAGGCGATCGTGCGCGCCATCGCGCTGGGGCTCGGGGTGCCTGTCCCGGAGGAGCAGTTCGTCCCGGCCGGGCAAGTTCGTGAGGTGCTGCCACTCCGTTATCCGGCATTGATCAAGCCGAACCAGGCCGACGGGAGCGTCGGGTTGACCCAGGACGCACTGGTGGAGAACCGCGACGAAGCGCGCGCCTATCTCGACGGGCTGGCGGAGTCGCTGCCGGGCCGCGACGTGCTGATTCAGGAGTACTTGCCAGGTCCGGAGTACGGCATCGGGGCGATCGGCAATCCCGAGGACGGACTGCAGCTGCTGCCGGCCCTCGAGGTGGACTTCAGCGGTCTCGCGCCCGACCTACCGCCGCTGCTCTCCTTCGAGTCGAAGGCATTCCCCGATTCACCGTATTGGACCGACATCCGCTTCAAGAAAGCCGAGCTCGACGACGAAACGCTGCGCCGTCTCTCCGGCCACACGCGGCTGCTCTTCGAGCGCCTCGGGTTGCGAGACTACGCTCGCTTCGACTTCCGGGCGGACGCCAGCGCCACGATCAAGCTGATGGAGGTGAACCCGAACCCGGCCTGGGCACACGACGGCAAGTTCGCCTTCATGGCCAGCTTCGCCGGCATCGACTACAGCGGCATGCTGGGACTGATCCTCACCGCCGCCCACCAACGGGTCCGGAGGCAAGCGGCCGGAGGCCGCGCGCAGTGAGCTGGAGGCGAACGAAGTTCACCAAGCGGCCGGAGGCCGCGCGCAGTGAGCTGGAGGCGAACGAAGTTCACCAAGCGGCCGGAGGCCGCGCGCAGTGAGCCGGAGGCGAACGAAGTTCACCAAGCGGCCGTAGGCCGCGC
>CAZTOE010000080.1:0-1663 GCA_964615045.1 uncultured Spirochaetales bacterium | reverse complement strand
CCGCGCGCAGTGAGCCGGAGGCGAACGAAGTTCACCAAGCGGCCGTAGGCCGCGCAGGCTCCGGGCTAGACGAGGTCGCGCGGGATCCACTCGTTCCAGCTCTTGTAGAATATGCGCCCATCGCTCTCGAAGGCCTCGAGCGCGGCCTCGAAGTGAAAGTGAGTGCGAGTCGCGCTCAGGCAAGTTCGGGTCTCGACGCGGATGACCCATTCGCCGCGGCGGAGGTCGGTGCGCTGATCGATCTCGGCGCGGGCCGAGAGCGGGTCGAACTCGCCTATGGAGTAGCGGCGCGCGATGGTGTGACCGACGTCGAGATCGATGGCTTCGACGCGCGAGAGCGCCGCACCGCCGAGGTCGGCGGCGTCGGAGATCAGTGTGTAGAGCGTTTCGTTGGCGGCGAGGTCGCGTTCGATGGTGCGGCGGAACGGTGCCGCCCGCAGGCGCCGAACTTCGCTGGTCGGCCCACGCTCGGGCCGCTCGAACTTGGGCAGCCGTCCATCCTGTGCACGCGGCGGTCGCACCGGCAGCTCGAGCGTGCTCGCGCCGGTGAAGACGCGGAGCGTCGCGGGCTCGGGTGCAGGCCAGGCGATCGGCCAATACGCGGTCGACACGGCGACCCGTAGGCGGCTGCCCGCCGGAAACGCGTGCGCAGCGTCGTTCAGCTGGACGCGCACGGCGTAGCGGCGGCCCGGCTCGAGCGGTTCGGGGTGCTCGTGGCTCTCGCGGTGGGTAAGGTTCAGCGGGCCGTAGCTCACCCGCAGGCTCGTGCCGTCGGGAGCCACCTCGCACAGTCGCACGGCGGCCAGCGCGACCGGCCGGTCGGCAGCCAGCTCGAGCGTGACCACGGGCGCGCCGAGGATCTCGAGTCGCTCGGCCAGGGGCTCGGAGTCGAAGCAGAGCGAGCGGCCGTCATCCGGGCGCTGGTCGCCCGGCATCTCGCCCTCGGCACCGAAGGCGCACCACTCCCCTCCGGCGAGCCCCGTCGTCTGCGGCGACGCGACGACGGCCTCGCTCTCTTCCGGATCGGCCCGTTCGGCAAGCCCGGTGATGTTCAACGCCCAGACCCCTCGCTCGATCTTCGGCGAGGGCCAGCTCTCCTCACAGACCCAGCGACCCGGCCACTCGTCGCGCGTCGGCTGCGGGACCACACTTTCCTGCATCCACACCCGAAAGACCGGCTCGTCGAGGATCCCGGTGTCCTCGCCGGCGAGCCATTGTCGCCACCAGCGCAGCGCTTCCTGGAGGAAGCCGATCGCCGGGCCCGGCACGCCTTCGTGCGGAAAGGCGTGCGCCCACGGGCCGATGAGCCCTTTCTTCGGACAGCGCAGCCCGGCGAGCAGCCGCGGCACGGCGTTCGAGTAGCCGTCGGCCCATCCGCCAATGGCGTAGACGGGGCAGGCGATGCGCGCGTAGTCTTCGCACACGGAGCCGTGCTTCCAGAAATCGTCGCGTCGCTGGTGGCGCAGCCAGTGTTCGGGAAAGGGCACGATCTCCTCGAGTCGCCGCTGCCAGAGCGCGCGCCAACGCTCTCCCACGACCTCCGGGTCCGGTGGTAACGCCTGATAGTTGAGGAGTACGGCTCCCCATTGGAGGTTCTCGTTCAGGAGACAGCCGCCCATGTAGTGCGCGTCGTCGGCGTAGCGGTCGTCGGTGGAGCAGAGCG
>CAZTOE010000079.1:0-16752 GCA_964615045.1 uncultured Spirochaetales bacterium | reverse complement strand
TTGACCGGCTGCAGCTTCACCACGAGATCTTCGAGCTTCTCCTTTGCGCGACGCTCCTGGAGGCGCGCTTCTTCCTCTTGCTTCAACATGTCGCCCGGGGCGATACGCAGCACGTTACCCACGCGCACGAACCCGAGACCCTTGGTGAGCAGGATCACGTCTAGGGCCTGATCCCAGGGCACGTCCACCAGACGAATGGTGACGTTGCCTTGCACCTCGTCTCCCGCGATCACGTTGAGATCGGAGACGTCCGCGATCAGACGCAATACGTCGCGGATGTCGACATCCTTGAAGTCCAACGAAATGCGCCGCCCGACGTACTCCTTGCCGTCGAGCAGGCCGCCTTCCTGCAGATAATCGACGGCAGTGTCGGCGTCCAAGGCCGCCGGGACCTCGAACTGCTGCGCGGACGCAAAGTTCCCGGGCGCGGCGGGCGGAGCCACCTCGCCTTGGGCCTGCGCCATCGCTTTCGAGGCTGCGCGACTCTCCGCGACGACCGGCTCGTCGACCATCACCGGAAGCGTGTCGGCCACTGCGCCGCGATCGAAGCCGAGGATGATCTCATTGCCGAACTGGCCGACCGAGGGTTCGAGGCCCGCGGCGCGTTTCACCACGAGCCGCACCTGCGGCGTGTCGAGCTCGGGTTGCGCGAAGGCGCTCACCAGCGAGACCGGTCCACCCGGATCCGGGAGCAGCTGCTGTGCGGCACCCGGTGACAAGGTCACGCCGGAGAAGAGCAGCACGTACGTCTCTGCGTCGGGCTGGAAGACCGAATACTCGATCGGATCGTCGCTCTGCACAACGATGCGATCGGCGTCGGCGCTCGGCAGGAACTCCACCGCTTCAATCGTGGGATACGAGCTCACGGCTGTGGCGGCGCTAGGCACCGCATCCATCTCCTGCGCAGACTCGACGCCCGTTCCACTCAGATCGGAAGTATCTTCGGGCCATGCGGATGCGGCCGGCGGCGGCTCCGCCGCGGCAACCCGACTCGCGGCTCGCGCCGGGTCGGAGAGTGCCGCCCGCGCGTCCGCGAGCGCCGCATCGACCGCCGCGCCACCGCCCAGGCCGATCACCATCCCGTCGGGAGCCGGACTGATCTGGCGCTTGTCGAAGGGATTCGCCTGCGAGCCGCCATCGATCACCACGCGGACCTTGTCATCGTGTTGACCGACTCGAATTTTATCCGCGTGGGGACTCCCAATCAGCATCTCGCTCTTGCCGACCTCGCTCTGCAGACCCGGCATGTCGATCACGAGTCGGGCCGGATCTGAGAGGGTGAAGCTCTTGAAGCCGCCCGGGATGCCGTCGGCGACGATCCGGATCACAGTACCTTCGGCCGCACCTTCCGGGTCGATGGAGAGCAGGCGGGTGGCCGGCTTCAGCTCGGCGGGCTGCGACAGTAGAAAACCGTCGGATGCTTCGCCTCCGAGATCGTCCGCGATCGAGCTCGGCGCTCCGGTCCCCTCGAACCAAGCGTCGTCGCCCGAAGCGGGGGCCTCGTCGCCGAGCTCCACCCAGTCATCCTGACCCTCGGCAGCCGGGAGTTCTTCGCCCTCGATCGCGGCGTAGTCGTCGCCACTCCAGTCGGCGGCGCCATAGCTTTCGCCCGAGGGATCACCGACGTGGATCTCGAGGCTCTCGCCCATCGGGAACACGTCGAAACCCGCGTCCTTGCTCAGGGTGACCTCGACTTTCGTCATCGGTTCGCCGTCTGCAGCGGAGGTGCCCGTAACGACCACCTCTTGGACCCAGCCATCGAACACCGCTGTGGAACCGGGAGCCCCGTTCACCTCGGTGCCCGGGAGCTCGACCACGATGCGGGTCGGATTGTCCGAGCGACTCGATTGATAAGGCGAACCGCCGGCTCCGACCAGCGCGATCACCGTACCGGTGTCCGCGCTTTCGACGCGAACATCCGACACCGGGCCGGCCGACGGCGGGGGCGGTGCGGGCGGCGGACTCGAGCAGCTGAGCAAGAGCCCAGTGAGAGCCGCGGCGACCGCGATTGAGCTTCCGAACCGTACACTATGGGTTGCGATCATCGAACCTCACCCTCCCTGGGTCGCCCGAACCCGCATCTCAATCTCTTTCTGGGTCGAGTCGCCTAGATAATCCACGTAGGTCTCAAGTACCGTGACGCTGTTGTCGGTGATCCGGGTCACGTAGCCTTCGTTCTTCCCGATGGCGGTCCCCTCCTGGATCACGTAGCCACGACCTGAGGGGTCTTCGATCATGGCGCGCGCCCGATCCGTGCCCCACACGACAGCGACGACGGTAAGCTGAGCCAGGTCGAACTGCTCGAGCGGCCCGCGCTCCTCTTCCGCGAGCTCCTTGGTGCGCTCGAGCACGAAGGAGCGGAACGGGTCGCGAAGGTCTCCGCCTCGGTATCCCTCTCGGCCCGCGGAGCTCATCAGGCCGGCGTTTTGCTCCGCTTGTGACAGAGTGGTGCCAGGACGCGCGGCCTCTCGGCCCGCTCCCGACTGCGCCGCTTGCGAGCGCCGCATCATCGCCTGGCGTTGTTGTTCGTACTGCGCCACGGTCGGAGCCTGCTCCCCGTGGCGTTCACAGCCCAGCGCTGTCAGCACGAGCGCCAGAGCGCTAGCGACAGTGAGCCATCTCACGTGCGCCCCCCCTGCTGAACCGGGACCCCGCTCGGTGCGGCACCCGCCGCCCCGCGATCGAGGAATCGGAAAGTCGTGGCTTCGCCCTCTACCCGGAGCACGGTGCGCTCCGCACCCTGCTCCTCGATCACCATCTCCAGCTGGCTGACATTCACGATGCGGGGAAGCTTCGCGATGCGGGCGAAGAAGCTCGCGATGTCGTGGTAGCCGCCGGTAAATTCAATCTCGATGGGGACCTCGGCATAGAATGCCCGCTCAACCTCTTCCCTGGGCCGGAACGCCTTGATCTCGAGACCCGAGTCCTTGCCAATGCTCGAGATGTCGGTGAGCAGGACGGGCAGCTCTTTGCTGTCCGGGAGTTGACGCAACGCCTGCTTGAACTGCCGCTCGAGTGCGTTGATCTCCTCCTCGAAACCCGCGAGGTTCGCCACGATCGCGCGCACCTCGCCCACCTTCTTTTGAAGCTGCGCTTCCTGCGCCAGCAGATTGCGACGCGTGTCGCGAGCCGGCATGTAGAAGAGGTAGCCGTAGACCGCCACGATCAGTACGACGGAGAGCGGAATCATCGCCAGGCGGTAGGCCCGCGGGAGCCGACCGATCTTTTCGATGTGCCCTTGAAACTTGTCCAGACCCAGATCCAGCGCCATGGTCGCCTCCTACCCCTGCCCCGGAACGCCCGGGAGCGCCGAAGTGTTCGCCGGGGACGCCGGCGTTTCTTCGGACTCGGGGTTGCGCAACCGGGCGTGGATGCTGAAGGTGTTGAGCTTCAGTTCTTGGATCGTTTGGAGCTCGGTCTCCATTAACTCGACGGCTCCGAAATAAGGCGAGTTGCCGAGCCCGGTGAGGAAAGCCGCCACCAGTTCGTTGTCGAGGCTCAGACCCTCGAGGTCGATCTGGCCGTCGACAGCGCTGAGCCGGGTGAGCCACAGGCGCTGCGGCGTCCGCGATGCGAGCTCGGCCAGGATATGGACGGGCCCGGAGCGCGAAGTTTCGAGGTCCTCGATCACCCCGAGCTTCTGCTCGATCTCCGCCTTCTGTTTTTTGAAGGCCTCGACCTGGGCCTGCTGCGGCTTGAACTGTTCGAGCTGCGCTTGCAGGCTCGAGACCCGCTCACGCGCGTCGCGGACGTCAAAGAGCAGCACCTGATGGAAGAGCGTGACCGTCACCAGGCTGATGGCCGCGGCCCCGCCGAGGATCAGGAGATGCTGCCGGAGGTCGGCCTTGCGACGCGCCTCGCGAATCGGAAGCAGGTTGACTTGGATCACGACTCGTCCACCTTCCGAAGCGCCAGCCCGACGCTCACTCCCAGCGACGGGCCGATCTGATTGAGAAACTCGGGATCAAAGCGGGTCGACGGCAACATCTTCGAGAGGGGATTCATGCGCTC
This sequence comes from uncultured Spirochaetales bacterium, assembly GCA_964615045.1. Taxonomy (GTDB): domain Bacteria; phylum Myxococcota_A; class UBA9160; order UBA9160; family PR03; genus JANQRO01. The sequence goes on along the minus strand of CAZTOE010000079.1, from coordinate 12,741 downwards.
CACCTCGAGGCCGGTCCGGTCGCGAAACACGGTGTCGATGCCGGCGACCTGGGAGCTCCCGCCCGTGAGCATCACGCGGTTGATCCGGGTGTCGGTGGCGGTGGCCGCGAAGAAATCGAGCGAGCGAGCGATCTCTCCGACCACCGTGTCGGTGACCGATCGCATGGCATCCTCGACCTCCTGGGGCACGACCTCCTTGCTCTCGACGCCGGTGGGCTCACCGACCTTGATCCGCTCGGCCTCCTCGAAGCTCACCGAGAGGGCCCGCTGGATCTCCGCGGTGTACTGATTGCCGCCCGCGGCCACGTCGCGAGTAAAAACCGGGACGCCGCCCGAGACGACACAAATATTGACGATCTGCGCCCCGATGTTCACCAATGCGACCACCTCTTCCGGATCGACGTGGTAGTTCGTCTCGAAGGCGTTCTCGATGGCAAAACCGGCGACGTCGATCACCGCCGGGTACAGGCCCGATTCGGTCATCACGTTGACGTAGTCGTCGACGAGATCACGCTTGGCCGCGACCAGCAAGACCTCCATCGGGCTGTTGGCATCGCCGGGTTGGAGGATCTGGAAATCGAGGTTGACTTCGTTGACGTCGAAGGGGATGTACTGTTCGGCTTCCCAGCGGATCGACTCTTCGAGTTCCTTCATGCCCATCGCGGGGACCGAGATTTTCTTCACGATGACCGAGTGCCCTGAAACGGCGGCCGCGGCGTTCTTGGCCCGAATCCCGCCGCTCTGGAGCGACTCGCGGATCGCGTCGACGATCGCCCCCGAGTTGAGAAAGGCACCGTCGACGATCGCTTCCGCGGGAAGCGGGGCGATCCCGAGGCCCGTGAGCTCGAATCCGTCGGCGCGCAAGCGAAGCTCGACCGCCTTCACGGAGGAAGAGCCGATGTCGAGACCGACGACGGCTTTGCTGCCAAGACCTAAGAACGGAAGCTGCACAATTGTCTCCTCGCGTTGCGGCCTAGGAGGGCTCGCGCAGGCCCTTCACTTCCCGCACCATCGAACCCTCGCGCCGGAATCCGAAGACCTCGTCTTTGTCCGAGATCTTCTTGCCGAGCGCCAACAAGATCTTGCGCTTCGTGTCGAGCCGGCACGGTCGGCCCGACTCCACCCGGTCGATGGTCAGCGTGGAAAGACCCGCTTTGCGGGCCAACTCCGCCTTGCTCATCATGAGCGCCTCGCGACAGCGCTGAACGTTGTTATGCGGCACGCCGTCCTCCCCCGGCCGCCCGGAGCCGCTCGTCGCGGTCCCGACGCGGCGCGCCCGAAGGTTTCATCGGTCCCGGGAGGAAGCGACTTGAGGGCGAGATGCGGCGGGCTTGCGGGTCCGGGAGCGAGTTTTTCTTGCGCCTGAGGCCGGCGAGGCGACCTTGCGAGTCGCTGCGCTCAAAAGGTTGAAGGTGTGCCCTCCGAGCTCCGATAGGGGGAAGCGGAGGCCTGCTTGACCGAACGAATCCTGGTCGTCGACGACGACGAATCGCTGCGGGACAGTCTGGCCTTGGTGCTGGGCGCGGAAGGCTACGAGGTGAGTCGCGCGAGCAGCGGAGACGCGGCGCTCGAGCGCCTCGAAGCGGTGGCGGCCGACGTCGTGCTGTGCGATCTGCGCATGCCCGGGCGTGACGGCCTCGAGCTGCTGCCCGAGCTCGCGCGGTGCTGCCCAGAAGCCACCCTGATCTTGATGTCGGCCTACGGTACCGAAGAGCTCGCCCTCGAAGCGATGCGGCGGGGCGCCTACGACTACCTCGCCAAGCCCTTCCCGCCTTCCGAGGCGCTGTTGGTGATCCGCAAGGCTCAGGAGCGCGAGCGGTTGCGGCGCAGCAATGAGCTGTTGCAGCGCGAGGTCGAGCGGGCGGTCGGCGAACGCCCAATCGTGGCGGCCTCGCCCGTGATGATCGGCGTCCTCGAGATGGTCGAACGCGCCGCGGAATTCAAGGCCACCGTATTGCTCACCGGCGAGAGCGGAACCGGAAAAGAAGTGTTGGCGCGCGCGATCCACGCCCAATCTCCGCGTCGGGGCGAAGCCTTTGTGGCGGTCAACTGCGGCGCTATCCCCGAGAACCTGCTCGAGAGCGAACTCTTTGGCCACACCAAGGGGGCCTTCACCGGCGCCGACCGCGTTCGTCGCGGCCTGTTCGTGGAAGCCAACGGCGGCACTCTCTTCCTCGACGAGATCGGTGAGATGCCCCTGCCCCTTCAGGTCAAGCTCCTGCGCGTGCTACAGGAAGAGGAAGTGCGCCCGCTCGGGGAGTCGAAGGCGCGCAAGGTCGACGTGCGCGTGCTCGCCGCCACCGCTCGCGATCTCGAGGACGAGGTGCAGGGCGGGCGCTTCCGCGAGGACCTCTTCTACCGGCTCAACGTCTTGCGGGTCGAAGTCCCGCCGCTGCGCGAGCGCCAACAGGACATCCCATTGTTGGTGGACCACTTCCTCGCGCACTTCCGGGATACCCTCGGCAAACCAGTCCAGGGGATCGCCGACGACGCGTTGAAGAGGCTGGTCGAGTACTCCTGGCCGGGAAACGTCCGCGAGCTCGAGAACGTGATGGAACGCGCTCTCATCCTTGCCCGCGGAGAGTCTCTCACCACCCAGGAATTGCCTGCGAGTATCGTCGACGGGGCCGGCCCCGTGCCGCGCGAGACTGAGAGCCTCTCGCTGAGGGGAGCCAAGCGACGGGCCGAGATCGAAACCATCCGGCGGGCGCTGCGCGCCACCGACGGAAACCGAACCCACGCGGCACGGCTCCTCGAGATCAGCCACCGGGCGCTCCTCTACAAACTCAAGGAGTACGAGCTTCAGTAGCGCTGCGGGGCCGCGGGGACTTGGTCCTGCCTCTCAGCTTCGAGCTCGCGAACCACGATCTCGAAGGCCTGCCCCGCCTCACTCCCTTCCGAATCGACCACCCGGAGCTCGACCGGATTCGCCCCGGCCTGCGCCTCTCCCGGATTCCAGCGGACGATCCCGAGCACGGCGTCGATCGTCATCCCGTCCGGTCCTTTGACGAGCTCGTAGCGGAGATTGCGATCGCCATCTGGGTCGCGCGCCACGATGCGGTACTCGAAGATCCCGTCCTCGCCGAGCCCTTCGGGCGAAGACACGATCTCGGGGGGGACATTGCCGACGGCCAACGCCTCGCTTTCCTCGGTGCGGCTCGCCTCTTCGCCGTCGAGCGCCGAGACGCGGACCCGGACCCGATCGCCACGCCGCAGGCCGGAGGTGTCATACCCGTTGCCGGACTCGGCGACGGGCCGATCGTTAACGAGCCACTCGTAGCGGAGCTCGACGGCGTCCCCGTCCACATCTTCGGCGCGGGCCTCGGCGCGCACGCGGTCTCCGCGCTGGAGCGGATTGGGGGCGTCGAGGCGCACGTCGGTCACCGTGGGCGGAGTGTTGGCGACAGTCGTCTTGGCCGTTCGGGGCTGGCTCTGCGAACGTCCGTCGCTGGCGAACACGGTGACTTCGATCTGCGCGTCCTTTCTTACCGGGCCGAGCGCGAACATGTCCCCGCGGACCGGCACACGTTGACCGTCGACGCTCCACTCGTAACGGAGATGAGCGACGTCGCCGTCGGGGTCGCTCGCCCCCACCCGAGCCCGCACCGTCGAGCCGGTGCGCGGCTTGCGGGGCTCGAACGTCACCCGCGAGATGACGGGCGGCCGATTCTCGGCGCCCGGAAGCGCCCTCGGCGTGCTCGGCGCTCCGATCAACCCACCCGAAGGGGCGGGCGGCGCCTCTTCACCGCAACCCGAACCGAAGGCCAGGAGGACCCCGGCCGCCATGACTCGCCAAACCCTTCGCATCGCACCCTCCTTCGCGATGGAGCGCCTACTAATCCTCGTCGAGGGGACCCGCGAGGCGAAGCCAGTGCAGCACCGCGCCCGTCGCTTCGAACGACACGTAGGTATGCGAGGGCTTCGATCCCTTCGCGAAAGAGGGCAGATCCGCCACCGTCACGGGCTCGTCTTCGAAGCCCGAGAGTACGGTCTGTTCCCTTACTTGGTAGACGACTCCTCCGCTTCCGCTCGCAGGCCCCACCGTCACCGTCTGTGCGGCGGCGTCCGCGGCGTGGATATAACCGATCTCCTCCCCGGCGTTTCCGATGCGGGGATGGGCGACCAGGGCGAGCCCTGAAACCAGAGCAGTCAACAACGTGGTGCGAAAGAGCATAAGAATCATCTCCTCGATCTGATGGGGGCGGCGCTCGGCCGCCCCCATCTCGATGCGGGGCCTATTGCCGCTCCATCCAGTAGAGCTGGCCGACCGGCTCGGGCGGCGGCGGCGGCGGCGGCGGATCTTTGATCTTGTCGCCTTCGGTCACGATTACTCGCACGCCGTCCGGGCTCACAGAAATCTTCGGATCGGTCGGGACACCGACGTCGAGCCCGTACTTGCGGTCGGCATGTGCACCGGTGTCGGCGAAGAACCCATCCCCACAGTAAATCCGGAAGATATAGAGCGTCGCCTTTCCTCCCGCCGTACAGGGATCCGGGGCCGGATCCGGCGTGTAGGATCCGGCGATCACCCAGTACGAAAAGAGCGCGATCTCCGTCATGAACTTCTCGCCGTCGTCGCCGAGGAAGAAGTAGCCGCGGTATCCCGTGAGGTCGGCGCAGCTTCCGTCCGCGGCAGCGTTGTAGAGGTCCGCTTCCGTGAGTACCGGGTAGGGAGGACTCCGGGTCTCCAGCGGGTCGAGATCCGTCACGGCATAGAACCGGTTGTTCTCGTCAATGCTGCTCGAGTTGCCCGGCCGCTTCAGGTTGGCCCGCTCCCCGCTTCCGAAGGTGACCCACAGCTTGCCGCTCTTGAAGGTGGCCGCCGGAGGATGGAAGAAGCTCTTGTAGTAGTCGACGCCACCCAGGGTGACACCGAGAGAGCTGAAGGGCGTCTTCTTCGCCGCAAAGAACTTGCGGAAGGTGGTGTTGGGCTGCGACGAGTCCACTCCGGAGTTCACCGCGTCCTCGAGATAGTTTCCGGGATCGGGGAAGCTCGGCGTTCGATAGCGGACCACCCACTTCCACATGTTGCCCCCGAGATCCCCAGCGAGAATGATGTCAGAGGCGCCATCACCATCGATGTCGAAGACCGCCGGCGTCGCCGCGAAGGCGTACTTCATCTCGCTCCGCGGGTCGGTGCTGGGCAGTCCCGGATCGAAATGCTTCTGACCCAGGATCTTGCCCGTCTTGATGTCGATCAGGTAGATGCCCCGCCCCGTCAGTGCGTTGGGGTTGTAGTTGAGCGGATCGTTGGGATCTCCGGTCGGGTCGTAGCCGGCGGTGATCACCGCCACCCAGCGTTCCACGACCTTTCCCGAGAGCAGCACTTTCACCTTGGTGATGATCGGCCGGCCCCAGCTGTCTCCGATCTTGTCCTTGATCGTGCCCGGCCCACCCGGATCGGTCTCCTTCGGAAACTCCCACAGATATTCGGGGAAGTTTCCCGGGCCTCCCGGCACGTTGTCGGGGTTCGTGACGTCCAGCGCATAGTAGCCGGGGCCGCCTTGTCGGAGGCCACCGACGATTACGGTGTGCCACTTCTGCCACTTGGTGGCGCTCGTATCGGCCTTCGCGCTCGCCGGATTGGTCGGGATGTTCCCGTAGAACCAGACGTCCGATGCCGACGGCGAACCGTCCACGTAGTAGTTCTGGCGGTTCCCGGTCTGCCGGGGCAGAAGCTTGATCTTCTGGCGCGCCGGCCACGGCATGAAGCCCCACACCTCGCGACCCGTGCCGCGGTCGTAGCCCGGGATTGCCGGCGCCGGCGGGGCAGGATCGAAATCTCCGCTGTGGAAGGCGTGCAAAAATCCGGCGTTGGAGCCCGCGTACACGTAGCGGGTGCGCTTCGCGTACTTGGTGCGGAACTCCTGATACGAGGGGTCGTTGACGAAACCGCGGGGCTCGCCCACCACGACCGGGTTGGAGTGGAAGATATCGCCGAGCAGCCACGGCCGCTGGAGACAGGGCACTCCCCCCGCCCCGGTTCCAAACACACAGCCGCGTACGTTCTCAATCACCTCTTCGGCGAGGTCTTCCGCGGTCGCCGCGTTCGAGCCCGAGTAGAACGGGATGTCGGCGACCGAGAGATCGTCGCCCGGCACCGCCGGGTCCGGATCGCCCAGGTGAACCGCTCTCAGGGGACCTCCGTCCGACTGATGGCGGAACTCCACGATCTGATTCGGAGCCGGACTGGGCCCGCTCGGAATTGCCGTGAGGAGCGTCCGGACGTCGGGATTCGGGATCTCCTCGCCCGCGTCCCAGTACGGCCGTGCCGTCGCCGCGAGCTGCCCTTCCCGGCAGGGGACGGGATTTCCAGCCAGCGCGCAGTTGTCGTTCCGGTCGAGTATCTCGCCAGAAGCCGTCAGATTCCAGAGCTTCAGGTGACCCTCCCAGTACGGGCTGTCGTCGGAGGGAATGAAGAAACTCGTATAGAGATTGCCGCCCGCCGCGGTCCGGGTCGCCGGGACCGTGGCCGCCGTGAAGGACTGGGACTTGATCAAAATGTCCGTGATGGCGTCCGTGATGGCCGTCGTGAGCTCATCGGCGTTGTTGCTGAAGAAAAAGAGCCCGTTGCCATTGTTGGCCGTCGCCTGGAGCAACGCGTTGGCCGCGGGACTCGTGGTGAAGCCGATCGTGTAGGTATCGATCACCTGAGCGTCGGGAATATCCGGGCGGAAATCGTTCTCCTGCATGTACTTCGCGATATCGTCGAGATAGCGCTGCCCGTTCTCACCCCCTTCGCCGAGATAGTCGGGCGCGTAATCGCCGATCAGACGTGCCGTGAAATCACTGAAGCCCCCGGCCTGGTTGTTGCTGCCTGCGGTCGTGAAGTTGTCACGGGTCGGTTCCCCATCGGTGATCACGACGACGAAGTGTTTCTGGCAGCTGTTCTGGACCGGATCCTTGGGAATTTCAGCGCTGTTGCCCGTCTCGGCGCCGTCGGGGAGCGGACCGAAGTTGGTCTTGTAGTCGTACTTGGGAAATTTCGTGATGCCGTCTTTCCCGACCGGAAGATCTCCCAGGTTGCGCGACATGAAATAGGTGTAGACCTGGAAGAGCGTTTCGCCGAGCGGTGTCCAGGTGTCGGCGCCCAGATTCTCAATCGCGTCATTGAGATGGTCGAGGTGGCTTTGCAGAGGTGACCCGTTCAAGCTGTAGTCGGAAGCGTCCATGTCCTCGATCGGAACGCGCAGATAGCCCCCGTGCTGCTCCCCATCGTGATCGCGTCGGAACTGCGCGATGCCGAAACGCACCTCACCCGCGGCATTGACGTTGCACACCACCTCGGCGAGGGTGTCCTTGGCAGCGGTGGTCCGGGTGCGCGCGTATTTCGAGTAGGTGGTTGAGCCGAACTCCGCCTGCACGCAGGGCGAGTAGCTTCCGTTGCTCATGTCGGCCAGCTCCGCCAGAATGGGATCACCGTTGGGCAGCGAGAAGATCCAGTCGGCGTAGTTGGAGGCGTACTCTGTCCAGCCGCTGTAGCGGGGATCGGCAAAAAAGCGCCGCGTTTTGCCACAGCGATTTACGTCCACGAACGCCGAGCTCGAGTGGACATAGACGGTGCCGCCGCACCCGTAGTTGGTCCCGGGCGTGTAGCTCGGATGCCACACGATGTTCCGCATCGACCCGGAGTTATCGACCAGCAGGACTACGTTGGGGGGCGCCGAGGCCGAAAAAAGTGCCGTATCGTCCTGCGCTTTGGCTCCGGTGGCACCGAGGACGAGGAGGATTGCAAACAACCCCGCTCCCAGCCGATTGTGTCTGACGCGTCTCATGTAGCTTCTCTCCGAACCCCTCCGAAGACCCTCGATGCGTGCCCGGCCGGCATCTAGTTGTAGGAAGTCCCGCCGGTGAGCTGCCGCGACGCCATGACGTCAAGGCGCGATGCGGAGTTGCCCGCGGCTTGCCCCTGGACTTGGACGCGCCACAGCGTGTTGAACCACTGCTGCTGACCTTCGCCAAAGTTGTTGCCGCCCTTCAGGTCGAGCTGGCCCGATTGCTGGTACTGAATCGGCACCGCAACCGAGGGGTCGCCGCAATAGGAAGGGGATCCGGCCAGGTAGTCATTCGTGAAGCTCAGATCGGGCGCGACTAGGTTGGGCGCGCCGCACGCCGGAAACCCGAGAAACGGAGTGTTGTCGTTGATGTCGAAGACCAATCGCAAGCGGTTCTTCGCGTCGGCCAGGCCCGCCTCCGCTGCGTAGAGGGCCAGGCGCGACTGGTTCTGGAAACCCGCGACCTGCTGGTCGCGCATGACGGTCTCCATCCCCGCCAGTCCGATCACACCCATCATGACCAGCAGCAGCATGGTGACGATGAGCGCAGTTCCGCGTTCCGCTCTGTGCGCGGGTCGATCGCTCACGATACGACTCCTCGGAAGCCCACGTTCCGGAGACGGACCGTGGTGGTGTGCACGCGTCTTCGGAAGCCGTCGATCGCGTTGTTGGGCGTCCGATTCTCGGTCGCCTGCGGCTGGCTCCGGAGCACCACGCCGGCGTTCGAACCGAGCCCCTGGTCGCGGCTTCGCACCACGAGGTTGAGGCGAATTTCGCGCAGCAGCCGGTGGTCGAGAGCGTTGGCCGCGTAGGCGGGATCGGCGGGGGCGGGGGCGGTGTCGCCGGACCCGAAGTCCTCGCCGTTGTCGACCAGGCCATCGCCGTCGACGTCCAGGAAGAAGGCGATCTGGAGGTCCTCGACGTCGTCGGCGAGGGGGAGGCCATCGCGTTGCAGCACCATGGTGCCGGCTGCAATCTGGTAGATGTGGGCGGGGACGGCGATCAGATCGTCGCCCGGGTTGAACGCCAGTGGATTCGGGGTCACGAAGTCGACGGTGATGTCGTTGCTCCCGAGGTTGATGGCGGTCACCGACCCACAGGCCGTGCCGCTCGCGGGGTTGCTCAGGTTCGCGATGATGACGCCGCCGTTCACCTGGAAGTCGGCGTCCGGAATCGCGTCGCCGTTCGTGTCGTAGAACGGCTGACCTTCCAGCACGACGTCATCGAGGTCGATCACCCGATTGTTGCCCGAGAGAATCGGCGCGCCGTTGACTTCCGCGGACACCGATTTTATCTGGCCGGCCGGGTTGATCGCGTCTGCATCGGTGAGGACCAGGACGTCCGCCGCCGGATCCGTCACGCCATTGGCGTTGTGATCGACCGCGCAGGCCGCCGCCACCTCGGGCACCATGAAGCCCGAGGAGCGTACGTCGCGTTCGATCAGATGGGCGATGGCGCGCATGTTCTGCTGCGCCTCGGTCACCTGATCGACGACCGTGTAGGCCGCTTGCTGAGCGGTAAAGGTCTGCAGGGCGGCTGCCGCCACGATCGAGGCGATCGCGAAGGCGACCACCAGCTCGATCAGGGTGAAGCCACCGTTTCGGCGTTGAATTCGCACCGGATCCCCCTAGAGTGGCGACGCTGGGTCGTCGTGGCGAATGGTGGAGATGGTGAGCGTCCGTCCCGGCGCTCCGGGCTGCTGATTCTCAGTCCAGGTGACCCGGACATCGATTGCCTTCCAGGTCACCGGAAGCGGCGGCGCCGGCGGGATCGGCGGCATGTCTCGCACGCGGAACTGGACGTTGTACTGCTGCTCGATCTGCTGCACGCCGCCCAGCGTGACGTTGCGCAGGACCGGAACCGGCGCGGTGAAGCCGGGCCAGTTGGGCGCGAGGAGCGGGTCCGTGAAGGCCACGCGGTTGAACTGCTCGAGCTGGGTAAAGGCGATCGCAGCCGCGGCGCTATGGTGGCGACCCAGTCGCCCGCCTCGCATCGCCTGCACCTGCATCGCCGCGATCGAGAGCAGACCAGTCGCGAGGATCCCCATCGCGACGACTACTTCGAGAAGCGTGAAACCGGAGTTCGGTCGCGTCGTTCGCAGCCGTTTCATCAATTCCTCCAAGCGCCCTGCGCACCGTCCCACGCGTGGATTCGGATCCCGCCGAGGGGAGAGAGCACGACCGCGTAGTCGCGGCGGCCGTTCGAGAGGTAGACCGCGCCGGCGCCCGATCCGACCGGGCCTAGTCCGCAGGCCGGCGTGAAGGTCACCGGGATGCCGTCGGGGCGGAACATGACCCAGCTCACCTGGGCCCCGGTCTGGTCGACGAAGCTCGCGCCGTCGGCAATGAAGCCCGGTCCACCGACCGCGTTGTCGTTGGGAGCGCGCACGCCTCCGGAGGGCCCGAAGCCCCAGCCCACCCCGAGCTCGCCGTGGACCTGATGGCGGACTTCCGGAGGCACCGCCGCGAGGTTAAAATTGCAGTTCGTCGCGGCGAGCAGGCCGTCGTTCACGACAATCGCCGGCACGATTCCGTTCGTGCTGGGATCGGCGGGTAGCGCGTTGCCGACCGTATCGGTGCCGGGCAGCGGGCCGCTCATGAAAACGATGTGGGCGTTGCCGGTGCGAATCGCTTCGGACCGGGCGAGCATAAAGGCGTCGGCCAGGCTGCGGGCCTGACCTTTCAGATTGGCGTCGTCCATCCACTCATCGAACGCGGGGGCCGCCATCGCGGCCAGGATCCCGATCATCGCGACGGCGACCATCAGCTCGAGGAGCGAGAAGCCGGAGCGATGCCGATGCACCGCGGCGCGCATCGCGGGGACGCGTCGGATGGGGTTCCCGAAAGTCATGTGAGGGGTTCTGAGCAATCCCTGTGCCATGCGACGCCTCCGCGCCAAGTCCCCGAAAAAGGGGCGTTTCATCATGTATCGACCGATTCGGAGGAGGACTTGCGCCGAAGCGCGGTGCGCACCTCGCAAGAACTTGCGGGGTCTTTCGGGTCCGCATCCCACACCGGCAGCCGCAACGCGAGGGCGGTCCGGTAGCCCGACTCGGGTTCCACGAGCTCGAGCTGGCCGCCGAGTTGCTCGGCGAGCCGCGAAGAGTTGGCGAGCCCGAGACCAGTCCCCTCGCCGGGTGCCTTGGTGGTAAAGAAGGGATCGAAGATGCGTTCGCGGTCTTCGGGAGCGATCCCACTGCCCTGGTCGCACACAACGCACTCGACGGCGTCCAATTCAGCGCGCTGTGCCAGGGTGGGCCTGGCGTCGGCCGCGCGGGTTCGCCACGCCGCGGGTCGCACCAGGAGGAGCACCTCCCCCCCCGCGTCGCCGGTGGCGTCGGCGGCATTGATCACCAGGTTGAGCAGGATCTGGGCGACCATACCCGGATCTCCGATCGCGAGCGGGCAGGCGCCGGGCTCCACTCGGAAGGTGACCTTCGCGTAGCGCCGCTGAGCGGCGACCAACTCCACGCTCTCCGCCGCCGCAGCGGCCAGATCGAGGGCGACGCGCTCGGCCCGCGGCGGTTTCGAGTACTGCAGGAGCTGCCCCAGGATGCGACGCACCCGCGCGCCCTGCTCCGTGGCCTGCGCGAGGTGGCGCCGACTTTCGTCGCTCAGGCCGGGGTCGCGCTCCGCCAGGTTCAGGAATGCCAACAGGGCTCCCAGCGGATTGCCCACCTCGTGGGCTACCCCCGATGCCAGGCGGCCCACTGCCGCCAGCCGTTCGGCCCGATCGAGGCCCTCGCGCGCTTCGCGAAGCGCGCGATTGGAGCTGCGCAGATCGACGATCGCCTTCTCGAGGGCCTCGGTCCGTTGCGCGAGCGCTCGACTCATCTCGTTGAAGGCCAGCGCGACATCGCCGACCTCCCGTGGCCCTTCGAGAGACAACTCGAGATCGAAATCCCCGTCTGCGACCCGACGGCTCGCGTCCGCCAGGCCCGCGATCGGGAGTCCGATCCGGCGTCGGACCTGCAAGGCGCCGAAGGCAGTGAAGATCGCCGCGTCCAGGACCACGAAGAGAGCGGTCAATCCGAGTGGGGTCGCCCGCAGTCGCAGCGACGCCTCGCGCGGCAACAGGGCCACGGCGACATCACCACCGCTGCCCAGTGAAGCTGCAAATCGGATCGGATCCCAGGGCGACCCGAAGAGCAGCAGCGATCGATCGAGCTCCCGAGCGCGGCGCGCCAGCGCAATCGTCGCGGTGTCCGGAAGATCGCGGCTACCGCGCGCGTGCCGCGACGAGTCGTCCGGAAGCACGCGCCACCATTGCGTTCCCGGCACAACCGAGCGGCTAATCGTCGAGAACCGTTCGGCCTCGGCCCGCAGCGCCGGACCCAGGACCGCGCGCAATCGGGTCTCGTTGGCTTGCAGCAAGAGCGCCCCGAGAATCGCCGTGGCCGCGAGCATGATGAGGCCGAGGCTCGCTACGAACTCGGTTTGGAGATTGGCGCGCCGCACGCTCAAGCGGAATCAGACGGACCGTCGTCGAGCCCCAGCTTCTCGAGCCGATAGCGAAAGGAGCGAAACGTGATCCCGAGCAGCTGGGCCGCCTTCTTCTTGACTCCGCCCGCCCGCTGCATCGCCTCGCGCAGGAGATCTCGCTCGTAGTCGGCCACGAGCGTGTCGAGCTGGACGCCCTCCTGGGGAATCTGCGCCGGCGCCGAAGGGGACGCCAGCAGCGTTTGAGGCAACGCGTCGCGGGTGATCCACTCGCCGTGCGCCAGGGCGACCGAGCGCTCGATCGCGTTCTCGAGTTCACGCACATTGCCCGGAAAGTGGTAGCCCTGGATCGCCCGCATCGCGTCGGGCTCCAAGCCGCGTAGCGGCTTGTCGAGCTCGCGCGAGTACTTCTCGACGAAGTGGTGAACGAGCAGCGGAAGGTCTTCGAGGCGCTCCCGCAGCGGAGGCAGATCGAGCTGGATGACGTTGAGGCGGTAGTAGAGATCCTCGCGGAAGCGGCCCTCACT
>CAZTOE010000078.1:0-16820 GCA_964615045.1 uncultured Spirochaetales bacterium | reverse complement strand
TGTGATCGACATCGGGTCCGCGCTTGACGACGTCGACGATGGGCGGCGGAAAGGGCGTCCCGAAGTCGATGACGCTGCCGGTCTTTTCGTTTACGTCCACCGTAAAAAAGCCGGCGCCCGTGGTCAGGTTGATGTTGCGGATCCAGCCGCCGAGCCAGTCGATCTCCCCAGACCGGAAGAGATGCTGTCCTTCCACCGCATTCGAGGTTTCGTCCAGGTCGATGTCGAACGAAAACTCGGGGACGACCGGCGGCGCGCCCGGGTCGAAATCGCGGAAGTCGGCGTCCGAGTCCGAGAAGATGTAGGAGAGGAGAGCGATCGAATGGGGGCTGAACTCATGGCGCAACCCCGCGCGCGCCGTGTAGGTGGTAGCGTTCTCCTTTTCGAAGCGGCTGAAGTCATCCTCGAAGAAGCGTAGCTCGAGATCGCCGTTGTCTTCGTCGCGATAGCGGAACTCCGCCTGGATACTGGTCTGCGGGGTGAGCTCCACTTGCGCGAAGGCGTTCCCGATTTTGTCCTTCTGATCGTTGTTGTCGCGGAAGCCGTCCGTCCAGAAGCTCGTGAAACCGCCGCTGAAGGAGAGCTTGTCGTAGATCCCCGACGCGATGCCCTCGCCCGCCCAGGTGTCATCTTCGCCCGCCACACCGCTCGTCAAGAGGTTCGCCTGGTTGCGGTTGAAGAGCGGGTTGAACTCGTTGAACGAGAGCGTTGCGGGACCCTGCGCACTAATCAGAAAGAGGTTGCTCTCTCCCAGGAGCGGCTGAATCGAGGTCGTGTTGAGCGGCCCGAGCAGAAGCGACTGGAGCAGCTCGCTCACGCGGGCGATCTCGTGTCGCGGAAGCGCGGCATAAGAATCGGCGAGCAGTCGGTGGGCGGAAAAGTTGCTGGGGTCGATGTTGACCGATTTCCAGCCTTCGACGAGAGCGAGATTCTGGAAGCCAAGGTCGGAATAGATGCGCCCCAGGCTCGCGCTGCGCGCGGCGAGGTCCGAGTCGAGAAGCAGCCGCGAGCGGTAGACGGCGCGATTGTCGTTGCGCTCGATCGCGCCCTCGATGTTGCGAAGCGCCTCGACGGGACGATTGGTGGTCTGTTTGGCGATGGCGTCGTAGAACCACGGGGTAGGGTCCTGAGGGTCGAGCTCCTTCGCCAGCGCGTACTCGCGCTCGTCGAGTCCTTCGCGCTTTTCCTCGAAGTACGTTTTGCCCAGGTAGCTGCGGATCAGCGAGTTGTTAGGGTCGAGGCTGGCGGCGATCTCGATCTCGCGGGCCCCGGCGTCGAGGTTTCCGCGACGGATACGGGCGAGACCCAGGCCTAGGCGCGCTAGCGGGGCGGCCTGGTCGAGCTCGATGGCGCGTTGGAAGGCGGTGATGGCCGCTCCGATATCCACCTCGGTCAAAGCGGCGAAGCCGCGCACGGTCTGGGTGAGCGACACATCCGGGTCGAGCGCGACGGCGCGCTCGGCCGCCTCGCGCGACGCGCGGCGGTCGCCCAAGGCCGAGTAGAGCTCCGCCAGCCGAGCCCACGCGAGGGCGTTCTCGGGCGCGACTTCCGTGGCGGTTTGAGCGCTCGCCCGGGCCTGCTCCAGATCGAATCGGGCCTGGTAGGCGTAGGAGAGGGCGAGCTGGCCCGCCGCAGCTTGGGGGTCCGCAGCGACGGCTTCCTGCGCGAGCTCCAAGGCCCGCTCGCGGTCGTTCTGTGCGATGGCGACCACCGACTCGAGGGCGATGGTGTCTGCGCTGCCGCCGCGACTCCGCGCCCGGGCCAGATCGGCCGCGGCCGCATCCACATTGCCGACCGCGAGGAACAGCGAAGCGCGGTACGCCAGGACCCGCGGATCACTCTCCGCCGGCTCCCCGATTCCCTCGATCCGCTTGAGGGCCTGGGCGAGGTCGCCCCGGCGATAGGCGTCGATCGAATCGCGGAGGCGAGCCTGCCACGGCGCGGGCCCGGCAAAGTCCTCGGCGCGCAGCGCCAGCATGGGCGGGTAGTAGAGTGTCCAGCGCACCGCATCGCGCGGGCGCGCTTCGATGCGCAACACCGGGGCAGAACCCGCCTGCGCGATGGCCGATTGGCCCCTCGTCAAGGTGACACTTCCCGCCGCGTTGGCGGCCACCACCTGGCCCTCGAACACGGTGACTTGCGTGTGGTCTGCGTCGACGCCGACGTAGAACTCGGTGCCGCGCACGCCGGCCACCGTGAAGGGCGTGTTGACCTCGAGGCGGCGCGGACCCTGACGGCTCAGAAAGTGCGCAGCGCCCTTGAACAGATCGATCAAATAGCTGCTGTCGTTGACGGGACCCTCGAGGGTGAGCTGGGTGTTCTCACGCACGCGGAGCACCGACTGATCGTTCAGCGACAGCGCGGCGCGGCTGTTCTCCCCGGCACGAATGGCGTCGCCGGCGCAGTAGGTGTCGCCGAGCGCCGCGGGCGTCCATGAGGTGGTTCCTGTCGCTTGCGCCTCGACGCTGCCCTGCACGGACACCACCCGGGCGACGGGATCGGCGCACGACTGGGAGTGCGCGGAGTGCGGGACGAGTGCGACGACACCGCCAAGCACGGCGAGCGCAACTTGTGTGATTCTTGACACAGCCCGGAAGCTCAACGGCATCTTCCCTCGGGGATGCAGCGTGAAGTTCAATTCACTCATGGTTTAATACCGCTAGGAGCGGTGTTTCGCTCGCTGCTTTCGAGAAGGCCCTTGGTGATTGTGCGAACGAGGGGCGGCCGATGTCGCGAGTGTGACAGAATCCGTTCGAGGGGGTGAGGCTTCATGCACGTCCGGTTCTGGGGAACGCGCGGATCGATCGCCAAGCCGGGGCCCGCCACCTTGCGCTACGGAGGGAATACGTCTTGCGTCGAGGTCTGTGCCGACGACGGCACGCGCGTGGTGATTGATTGCGGCACGGGGGCGCATGAGCTCGCGCACGCCCTGATGGCCGATCCAACCTCGGCCGATGGACACCTGCTGGTCAGTCACACCCACTGGGACCACATCCAGGGCTTCCCGTTTTTCGATCCGCTCTTCGTGAGCGGCCAGCGCTGGGAGATCTACGCGCCCGGCGGTCGCGCCCAGCACCTCGAAGCATGCCTGGCGGGACAGATGTCGTACGACTATCACCCGGTGAGCCTGAGTGACCTCGAAGCCAGCTATCGCTTTCACGATCTCACCGAGGGCCAGTTCGATGCCGGGGGCATCCGCGTCACCGCCCAGTATTTGAATCATCCGGCGCTGACCCTCGGTTACCGACTCGAGGCCGATGGCGCAACTGTGATCTACGCCAGCGATCACGAGCCCCACTCGGTGCGGCCCGCCGAATCCCGGCCGGGGGCCGAGCCGGTCCACCAGGAAGATCAGCGCCACGTGCGCTTTCTCGCCGGGGCCGACTTGGTGATCCACGACGCGCAATACACGCTCGACGAATACGCCCAAAAGTCGGGTTGGGGACACACCCCCTTTGAATGCGCAGTGGACTATGCCATCGCGGCGCGCGCGGTACGCCTGGCCCTCTACCACCACGACCCCTGGCGCGCCGACGGCGACGTCGACGACCTCTGTCAACGCGCCCGCAAGCTCGCCGGGTACGGTCACCATGTGCCCGACGTCTTCGCGGCGGCCGAGGGCAGTACGATTGAGCTCCCGCACCGACCGGCCGCTGTCCGCCCGCCGATTTCTCCACGGGCTTCGGCGTTGATCTCGGCGGAGCCGGTTCGCGCGGCTTCGGTGCTGATCGTGGAGGCCGACCCCGCGGCCGCGCAAACGCTGCGCGATGCCCTCGAGCCCGAGCAGATCCACCTGCTAGGGGCCGACGACGAAAACGAGGCCCTCGTGCTGGCGCGCGAGGTCCGCCCCTCGCTGATCTTCTTGCGTCTCGGTCACAAGGCCACTTCGGGTGTGGCGTTCTGCCGGCGCCTGCGCCGCGACCCCGACCCCCGCGTCGCCGACATCCCGGTCGTGTTGATGACCGACCTGCGACTCAAGGCCGAAAGCATCGCCGAGGCCTTCCAGGCGGGTGCGACCGATTATCTGAGCGAACCGATCAAGCCGACGCTGCTTCGCTCTCGCGTGCGCAGCTGGTTGCTGCGCTCGCGAACGACCTAGCCGCGATCGAGCCCGCCGGCGTGGTCGGGGCGCAGGTCGACCGCGCCGAGCCCCGCGCCCCTTCGCGGCGGCGGTAGACCCGGCCCGAACCAGTCGAAGAAATCCAGCACAAAGCGCCGGCGCTCGGGGGGCAGGTAGGCGAAGTTGACCCCCCGATCGGTGACTTCCCAGTAATCCGGCGATTCTTCGAGCAACAGTTCATCGCGGATGGCCGCCAGGCGAGTGGGCTCCTCGTGCTTCATGTCGTCCCAGATCCGGCGCGCGCTGTCGACGTCGCCCGAGACCAGGAAAAAGGTGGCGAGTTGAACCTGGGCGCGCCGAACCCCGTGAAGGCTGCGCTCTTGCGAGACGTGCTCGGTTTCCTTGTCGAGAGCGAGCATGACCTCCAGGAACTGAGGTGCGCCCTCGCTCTGGCGGCTGTAGACCGTCTCGCAGAGGATCCCGACGTCGTAGGCCACCACCTCGAGGAGGAAGGGGAGCCCCTGCGAAAACGAGAGCTGACCGTAGAAGCGCAGATAGCGCGCGATCTGAAGCGCCACGTCTTCTCGGCCGAGCTCGAGCGCCTCCTCGGCGAGTAGCCGATAGTGATGGAAGGTGTAGTAGGCCGTCCGGACATCCTTCTGATTGATGACGGCGCGCAGGTACGTGTTGAACGAGCGCAGGGAAAGCTCGAGCAGGTTTTCTTGGCCCGCCTGGATCGCTCTCGCGGCGATGCGATGGGTGTTCATGGTCACGAGGTAGGCGACACTGCGCATGTGGTTGAGCGCGAGGGCGTAGATCGTGTGGTATTGGCGATAGATCTTCATCTCGAGCCAGATGCGCCGCCGCTCGATGTCGTCTCGCACCATCGGTTCCATCGCGACGAAGTCGGGATCGTCGGGAAGACCGCCGTCCAGCCGGAACCACGTATCGTGAAACCGGCCCTGAAGCTCCTCGTAGTCCTGTAGGAAGCGAAAGAGCGCGTTCACGCTCGCCATGGCGATGGTGCGATCCTTGTGCTCGAGCGAGTTGAGCGCGACGTCCACGAGTTGCTCGAGCCCCGCGATCACATCCTGGCGGGTTCCTTTGCGAAAACCAGGAGCCGAGCGCCGCAGCACCCGAAAGGAGTGCGCGCGAATCCGATCGACGACGTGGAGCGGCTGCAAGAACGCGAAGACAAACGCAAAGTAGGGCAATAGCGCGAGGAGCGAGAGGGTGACGAGACTCATCGCGAACAGGGCTCGGGTCGCCGACGTCCCCTCCGTCTCGCCGCCCACCGTGGCCGCCGTCCATACGCAGTACACGGTGGTGAGAACGAAAAATCCCATCACGAGGGCGTTCACTGGTTCGCGCACGAAGACGCGCGTAATGTGGTGGGTGTATCGGTTCGCGGCCAACTCGACGACGATCGCGACGACGGTAATGGCGATGGCGAGGACCGCCGCGACGACTTCGGCGGTGTTCGAAACCGCGCCCAGCGCCGTCTGCGCGTCGAAGTGGGTCAACCACGCCGCGAGCGGCTGGTCTTTGCCGGCCCCGAGGTGCTCGAACCAGGCGCCCAGAGCAAAGAGTCCGATCGCCGAGGCAGCGAGCGCCAGGGCGGGCAGGATCCACACCGTGGTGGGCGAGATGCGGCCGGGCGGCTTACTCACGGCGAAATTCTGGCACAATTCTCGGGGATTGCGGGTCGCCCGAGCGCGCGAGGGTGCGCGCCCACGCCGTGGTGTTCATTGCGAGCCTTGGGCCCACTCGCGGAAACGCCGCACTTCTTCGGGAGCACCGATCACGGTCAAGTGGTCGCCGGCCCGCAGCACCGTCGAGCCGTGCGGCACGAGGCTTTCGCCGTGGCGACGCACCAGCGCGACCAGGCAGTCGCCCGGAACGCGGAGCTCGCGCAGCGGTCGATCGATCCAGTCAGCTGCGGGGCCGGCAGCGTCCACGGTGAGCGACGCGGAGCGCTCACCCCGCAGCAGAATGTCGCGGAGCGCATCGGTCTCGCGGGTCGCCAGCCAGGCGGGCATGAAGGCCGCATCATCGACCTGCACCGCAAGGTGGGCGAGAAGACGCAGATGCTGGCTCGCGTCGCGATCGGGGCTGGCCAAGAAAAAGAACGCGTGGATGCGTTCGGCGTTTCGCGGGCGGTCGAGTACATCGCTGGGCTCGATGGAGATCCCCGAGCGGGTCCGCGCCAGCACCAGCTGCGGGCTCTCAATTTCGGTGAGGCGCACGTGGGGAATCGCGATCCCGTGTTCGACCGGCGTGGCGCCAATCCGTGTGCCCTCGAGAAAGCCTCGCTCGAGTACCTCGGCCGGAACCGGCAAGCGCTCGGCAAACGCTTTCGCCGCCTTCCTCACGGCGTCTTCGAAGCGGTCGGCCGCGTCCAGCTCGAGCGCCGTGGCACGCCCCACGATGACCTCGAAGGGATCCTGCTCCCGCAGGCCCTTTTCCTTCAGAATGCCGCGGAGCTCAACATCGAGGGCCGCAAACCGACGGCGTCCGAGTCGCTCGAACACGTGGTAGATCGCGCCCGCCCGCACGACCCGCGGCCGCGCATAGCCGTAGTACCAGAGGACGCTCACCGCGATGAGGCCGAGCGCAAAGAGGCCCGGCCCCCAGCCCATCATCGCGATCAGGCCAAGCGCTCCGGCGATTCCTGCCAGCTGCAGCCAGGGGTACCAGGGAGCCCGATACCCCGGGTCATACGATGCAATGCCACTCTCGCGCATCACGAGCACACTCACGTTGAGCAGTGCAAAGATCAGCAACTGAAAAGCTCCCGCGAGTTTGGCGATGTGGGTCGGGTCGAGGAAGAAGAGGGCTCCCAGGACACCTGCGAGGGTGACCGCGATGCCGCGCACGGGGGTGCCGAAGCGGCCCAGGCTGCGGAACCAGGTCGGCAGAAGATGATCGCGGCTCATGGCCAGCGGGTAACGAGAGGCGCTCAGGATTCCAGCACTCGCGACAGAGGCCGACGCGAGCAGCGCTGCCCCCGTCACGATCTGAGCTCCCAGCGGGCCGAACACCGCTGCCGCCGCGGTGCCGGCGGGGGTGAGGTCGCCGGCGAGGCGCTCCAATGGCACCACGCCGACCATCACCAAAGTACATGCACCGTAGAGGATGACGGCGGTTCCCAGCGCCAGAAAGACACCTCGGGGAAAATTACGCTCCGGGTCACGGATCTCCTCGGCCAGACTCGCCACTTTCGTAACCCCCACGTAGCTCACGTAGACGAGCCCGGCAGTGGCGAAGATCGCGCCCGCTCCCGCCTCGAAGAAGTCGGTGAAGTGGCTCGGCTCGATGGCCGGGAGCCCACCCAGCGCGAATCCCGTGAGGGTCGCCACGGTGACCAAGACCAGCGCCAGCTGCAGTCGCCCGGTTTTCTTGGCGCCCCACACGTTCACGCCGGCGAGTAATACGGCGGTTGACCCCGCGACGGAGAGGAGGGGAAGGTCTGGGAACCAGAGCGAGAGATAGGCACCCATCCCGATCAGAGCGAACGCGGTCTTGAGTACGAGGGCGAGCCAGGTGCCCAGGCCACCGATGGCTCCGACCAGGGGGCCGAGGCTGCGATCGAGGAAGTAGTAGGCGCCCCCGGCGCGCGGCATCGCGGTGGCCAGCTCCACAACGCTGAACATCGCCGGAATGAGCGGCAGGGCGGCCAGCAGGTAGGACAGCACGATCGCGGGCCCGGCCTGGCTGGCCGCCAGCCCGGGTAGTAGGAAGAGGCCCGCGGAGAGCGTGGTTCCGAGCGCCACGGCGTAGACGTCGATCAGGCCCAGCTCCTTTCGAAGCCGGGTCGGAGCGGTCGGCGACCCAGGCGTAGCTCGCAATGCTCGCAGTGAGGAGGACGACTCGGTCACGGCGCACAGTCTAGGCCTCCAGACTGGAGAAAGCGGATCTCGGCCGCCTCACCAGTGCTACCGTGTCGGACCGCGAATCCCCTCGGGTGGCGCGGGGTTTCACTGCGGTTCGGGAAAGGGTGAGGAGAATTCGATGCGCGTGATCGCCGTTCGGGAGCGCGAACCCGGGGAGTTTCGGGTTGCGATCACTCCCGAAACCGCCAAAGGCCTGGTCGGGGCCGGTTTTGACGTGGCGATGGAAACGGACGCGGGAATCCGCGCTGGGTTCCGCGACGACGAGTACCGGGAACAGGGTGCGCGGGTCGAAAGCGATCGCGCGGCGTTGATCGGCTCGGCGGACGCGTGGTTGGTGGTCGATCGCCCGGGCCCCGATGAGCTGGCGCAACTTCGCGACGGCGCCGCACTCGTCGGCTTCCTGCGTCCCTTCGACCCGCCCGACCGCGTCCGAGAGCTGACGGCTCGCAAGATCACGACCTTTGCCATCGAGCTCTTGCCCCGCACGACGCGGGCGCAGGTGATGGACGCGCTCTCGTCCCAGGCATCGATCGCCGGCTATCGCGCGGTGATCCTGGCGGCGGCCTACCAGACCAAGATCCTGCCGATGATGACGACGCCCGCGGGCACCATTCCGCCGGCGCGCGTGCTGGTGATCGGTGCTGGCGTCGCCGGGCTGCAGGCAATTGCGACGGCCCACCGCCTGGGCGCCCGCGTCGAAGCCTACGACACGCGACCGGTGGTGAAGGAACAGGTCGAAAGCCTGGGGGCGCGTTTCCTGGAGCTCGATCTCGAAGCCGGCGATGCGGAAACCGCCGGCGGCTACGCGCGGGCCCAGAGCGACGAGTTCCTCAGCCGGCAACGCAAGCTCCTGGGCGAAGCCCTTGCCGGCTTTGACATCGTGGTGACCACGGCATTGGTGCAAGGGCAGCCCGCGCCTCTCTTGATCGATCGCAAGGGAGTCGAGCATATGCAGCCGGGCAGCGTGATCATGGACCTCGCGGCGCAGACCGGCGGCAACTGCGAGCTGACCCGCGCCGACGAAGAAGTAGGGCATCAGGGGGTGCGCATCTTCGGCCCCACCAGGCTGGCGGCGGAATCCGCGCGGGGGGCCAGCCGCATGTATTCGCGCAATCTCCTGGCGCTGATGCGCGAACTGTGCGGCGGCGGGAGCGATCTGCAGCTCGACCTCGAGAACGAGATCGTGCGTGGCGTTCTGCTGAGCCACGGTGGGGAGATGACCAACCCGATGATTCGCGGGCGTTGGGAGGGCATGGAAAAGTGATTGACGATCCGGCAGTCGCGCTCACGGTCTTGGTGCTGGCGCTCTTCGTGGGCGTTGAGGTGATCTCCAAGGTCCCGAGCTTGCTTCACACGCCGCTGATGAGCGGCTCCAATGCCATCTCGGGAATTACGGTGGTGGGCGCGCTCCTGGCCGCCGGGCACGGCGAGCGCGACCTCGCTGCGTGGCTCGGTTTTGGGGCCATCGTACTGGCGACCATCAACGTCGTAGGTGGCTTTATGGTGACCCAGCGCATGCTCGCCATGTTCAAGGGTCGGAGAGGCTGATGAGCGAGGCGCTGGTCCCCTTCGCATACCTGGCCGCGGCGGTTCTCTTCATCTTCGGCCTCAAGATGTTGAGCTCGGCCCGCACCGCTCGGCTCGGCAACGGCTTGGCGGCGCTCGGCATGTTGATCGCCGTGGTGGCCACGCTGAGTCTCAGCCGCGTTTTGAGCTACGAGCTCATCGCCGGCGGGCTCGTGCTCGGTGCGGTGTTGGGCGTGTTTTTCGCGACGCGCGTTCAGATGACCGAGATGCCCGAAATGGTCGCGTTGCTCAACGGCTTCGGCGGGGGCGCGTCGGCGCTGGTGGGCGCTTCGGAGTCGCTCTTCCGCGTCGGGCACGGGCAGGGGGACGTGGGCATCGTCTCGGTGGCGATCGTGCTCTCGCTTTTGATCGGATCCCTGACGCTCACCGGGAGCCTGGTCGCCTTCTCGAAGCTCAATGGCCTCTTGCGCTCCCAACCCGTGACCTACCCCGGTCAGCAGATCGGGAACGCGCTGATCCTGCTGGGAGCGCTCGGCTGCGGAGTGGCCCTGGCGGCCTCCCCGGGTTCGATTCCCCTCTTGGGCGGCCTGGTCGCCGTGGCGCTCGTCCTCGGTGTGCTCGCGGTGCTTCCGATCGGGGGCGGCGATATGCCGGTCGTAATCTCACTGCTGAACTCGTATTCCGGTCTGGCCGCCTGTGCGACGGGGTTCGTGTTGGGCAACGGCGGGCTCGTCATCAGCGGTTCCCTGGTGGGGGCCTCCGGCATCATCCTCACCAGGCAGATGTGCGAGGGGATGAACCGGTCGCTTCCCAACGTGCTCTTCAGCGCCTTTGGGAAACATCAGCCCGCAGCAGTCGGCGCGGTGGAACAACGCACCGCCCGCGCGGCGACGGTCGAAGACGCGGCGATCATCTTCAGCAACGCCAAGCGCTGCGTGATGGTGCCGGGCTACGGTCTGGCCGTAGCCCAGGCGCAGCACGCGGCTCAGGAACTGGCGGAGACCCTCGAGAAGCGCGGCGTGGAGGTGAGCTACGCGATCCATCCGGTGGCGGGTCGCATGCCCGGACACATGAACGTGCTCCTCGCCGAAGCGAGTGTTCCCTACGAGCAGCTCGTCGAGATGGAGGAGATCAACCCGCAGTTTCCGGAGACCGACGTCGTCCTCGTGATCGGTGCGAATGACGTGGTGAACCCGGCAGCCCGCACCCAGAAGGACAGCCCGATCTACGGCATGCCGATCCTCGACGTGGACTATGCGGCCCACGTTTTTGTCATCAAGCGCAGCATGAATCCCGGCTTCGCCGGGATCGACAATCCGCTCTTCTACAACGACAACACCATGATGATCTTCGGCGATGCGAAGTCGGTGTTGCTCGACCTGATTGCTGCGACCAAGGAAGCCTGATCAGCGACCCCGACGCGCGAGCCGGCGGTTCGAGAGCGCGATGAGGACCGCGAGAGCGATTGCGCCCAGAAGCGGGGCCGCGGGCTCGGGCGTCAGCGTCAGGGTATACGGTCCCGTCGCACCCGGGTCGAAGGCGTTGGCCAGGATCACATAGGTGCCGGGGTCCAGAGGGACGTCCGAAAGCAGCGAGTCCGAGCCTCCCCCGCCGTCGTCGTCGGTGTCGATCACGGTGGTGCGCGTCCCGTCCAGGAGAAACAAATAGGAGTCGAGCACGCTCGACTCGAGGCGGACCGTGAGGGGTCCCCCGTTTGGCAGCGTGACCCGGTACTGGTCGACGTAGCTAGTATCGTCTCCGCGGACGATGCTCGCCAACGTACAATCGCCCACCGAGAGCATGCCCTGGGTCACCCCGTTCGCCGGCACACTCACGATGACGTCGCAGGCGGGGTTGCTCTCCGCGGAGCTCGTCGTCAGGGTGTACGGGCCGATCTCGCCTACGAAGCGGCTGTTAGCCAGGATGATATAGGTCCCCGCCTCGAGGGACACGTCCAGGATCACCGAGTTCAAGCCCACGCCGCCGTCGTCGTCGTAGGCGAGCTCGTTGACGATCGCTGCGTCATACAAGGAGAGGTAGGCGTCGAAGCTGGCCGCTTCGAGCTCCACGGTGAGCGAGCCATCGGTGGGAAGCACGACCCGGTAGACGTCGACGAAGCTCGTGTCGTCCAGATCGATGCCCAGCTGGGCGATCGTGCAGTCTCCGGGTGCGAGGGTTCCCCCGACCGCGACATCGGTTCCGATGTCGACCGGGCTGCACTGGGCCTGCCCCACCGAGGGAGCCAGCAGGCTCGCCAGCACGGCGGCGAGAGCACCCGCCGCGAGGTTGGGCATCGTTTTGCTCAGCATCGGAAACCGTTGGTCAAGGACGCGGCCCTCAGCCCACGAAGCTATTCATCACTTTGCGATATCCCCCCATGTGATGGGAGATGTTCAACCCGTCGAGCGGCGGCGGGGTGGGCTCACGTGCCTCGCGCAGCTTCGGGCGCCCGCGGAAGATAAGCCCCGCCGGCAGCCGGTTCTCGCTGCTGAGGCGGTGGTGAAATTCGAACGCTCCCACGCGGTCCGTCGCATCGTAGTCCGAGTCCTCGTCTACGTCGTACAGCTTGGAGGACCACTGCTGGTAGTTGTCCTCATAGGTGACGCACGGAGAAATCACCTCGAGGAAGGCGAAGCCCTGACCGGCCCGGGTGTGGTTCAACGCCGCGTCCATCAGCCGCGCGAGCTGTTCGGGCCAGCCGCTGTAGCCGCGCGCGAGGAAGGTCGAGCCGGGGAGGCTCAACCCGAGCATGATCGAGTCGAGGTCGCGTTGGCCCTGGAATCCACCCGGGTTGGTCGGTGAAGGTTGACCCTTGGTAAGGCCGTAGGTCTGGTTGTTCATCACGATGTAGGCGACGCTGACGTTGGAGCGGAGGGCGTGCATCAAGTGCCCACCCCCGATCGCGAAGCCGTCGCCATCGCCGCCGGCTGCCACCACGCAAAGCTTTGGATTCGCGAGTTTGGCTCCGATCGCCGAGGGGACCACGCGGCCGTGGAGGGCGTGATATCCGTAGGAGGGCAGGTGGTTCTGGATCGTCCCCGAGCACCCGATCCCCGCCAGCACCAGGCCCTCGTGACGCGGGATGCCGAGCCGCTCGAACGCGGCGTCCACGGCCGCCAAGACGCCAAAGTGGCCGCAGCCCGCGCACCAGATCGGTTTTTGGATCGAGAAGGTTTGGGTCAAGACTGGGCCTCCCGGCTTTGGATTTCGTGGGCCACGCTGAAGGGGCGAATTGGGCGACCGTCGTAGCGCAGCACCGAGCGCAGCTTGTCGCGGTCGGCGCCCTCCCTCCGGAGGATCCCCGCCAGCTGCCCGGTGGAGTTGTGTTCGACCACGTAGACCCGCTCGCAGCCCTCGATGAACTCCAGCGTTTCCTCGAGCACGGGCCAGATCGTGCGCGGGCCAAAGAGCCGGGTCGCGAGGCCTTCGTTCCGCAGGATGTCCACGGCGTCGAGGCAGGCGCCGTAGCCCCCGCCGATCGCGATCAGACCCAACGGGGCGCCCTCCTCGCCGTAGCGGTGGGCGCGCGGCAGATGAGGAATCGCGGTTTTGAGCTTGCGGGCGCGCTTGTCCACCATCTGAACCCGGATGCTCGGGTCGGTGGTGACCTGGCCGAACTCGTTGCGCTCGTTGCCGGTGACCAGCGACTGCCCGCCAGGCGTGCCCGGAACCGAGTAGGGGGAGATCCCGTCCTCGGTGATCTCGTAGCGACCGTAGCTTTCGAGCTTCGCGAGATCTGCGGCGCTCAGCCGTTTGCCCACATCGATCTCGACTCCATCCAGGTCGAAGGGAGCCACCGTCGCCATGTTCTGGGACACCGCCTGATCGGTGACCACGAAGACCGGCATCTGGTAGCGCTGGGCGAAGTTCAGGGCATCGACCGTGAGCCAGAAGCAATCCGTGGGATCCCCGGCCGTCAGCACGATGCGCTCGAAGTCGCCATTGCCACCGAACGCCAACATGTTGAGGTCGCTCTGCTCGGGCTTCGTCGGCATCCCGGTGCTCGGCCCCGAGCGCTGGGTGTCGACGATGACCAGCGGGATCTCGCCGCCCCCCGACTGGCTGATGCCTTCCTGCATCAACGCGATGCCGGGACCCGACGACCCGGTCATCGCGCGAACCCCGGTCAGCGAGGCCCCGATCGCCATGTTCACCGATGCGAGTTCGTCTTCGGCTTGCCAGCCGACCGCGCCGAAGGGCGCTCCGTGCCGTTGGACGAATTCGAGGACGTCGGTGGCCGGGGTGATCGGATAGCCGGCAAAGAAACGCCCCCCGGCGACCAGAAAGCCGAGGCCGATCGCCTCGTTCCCGGTAATCAGCAGCCGCTCGCCGACGTCGCCCCGCTCGAGCTCGAAGAAGCCGCCCGCACCGGTAAAGTCCAGTCCGTCCGCAACTTCGAAACCGAGGTCGAGCGCTTTCAGGTTTTGGTCGATGATCGCCTGGCCGAGGCGCTTGAAGCGGCTTCGGAACGCGGCCCGTACGTCGTCGTCGGGGATGCTGAGCACGCGGCTCACGACACCGACCGCGATGCTGTTCTTGTACAGGAAGCGACCCAAGCGCCGCACCGCCAGTCGGCCGAAGGGCGCCGTCAGGACGTGGACCTGCTCCGGGACGATCCCCTCCGGGAGCGCTCCGTCGGAGTCGTCGTAGAGGAGCACCGAGTCGGCGCCGAGGCGATCCGCCACGGCGCGCAGCCCCTCCAAGTCAAAAATCACCGCGAGCTGTAGATGATCGCGGACGACCAGCTGCTCGCGGTTGCTGGCCCGCAGCCCGGCCGCGGCCTTACCGCCCTTGATGCGGGAGAGCACGTCGCGTTCGGTGTACACGGCCATGCCGCGGTCACGCAGCAACCCGCCCAGCATGTTGGTCACGGTGAGCGAGCCGTCGCCACCCTGACCGGACACCACCACGTTGACGTCGTCGATTCGAATCGGCGTGGTCAAGGTGACTATCCTTTCCCCTGGGCGGCCCTGGGGACCGCCTGGAAGTTCTTCGGGTCGAGATCGCCGGTCTCGATGCGTTGCTGAAGCGTCGGCAGGAGTGCCGGCAACGGCTTGTTCGCCTTGCGCCGCGACAACCGGCCGAGCAGTTTCTTGGCGCGCTCCGGCACATCCACGGTCTCGATGCGACCCTCGGCGAGCAGGGACTGCACCGCCCTGTGGCCAGCTTCGGTCCGCACCACCACGTACGTCCAGTCGCCGACCCCGATTCCTCCGACCCCGATGTCGGCCAGATCGCACGCATAGTCGGTGCAGTAGAGGCAGGCCGGGCGGGCGAAGCGCTGGAATTCCTGCAGCGAGAGGACCTTTTCGTCGCCGCCCTGGAGGCGAATGATCACCTTGCCCTTGATGTTGATGTTCTCGATCGCGGTCAGCGGGACGTTGAACTCGTCCGCGATCGATTGTACCGATTCGTGCGTGAAGGCCTCCGAACAGAACAGTCCGATCACCAGCGAGATGTTCTTCTGATACCAGCGGTTGATCTGCATCTTGATCGAGCTGTATTGCTGCTGGCGGACCCCGTTCACCTGGCACGGAACGCCGACCACGGCGATCGGCTTCACGTCCTTTTCCATCGCCTCGTGGAGAGCGAGCGTATTGGGTGAGTAGGTGTAGCGGGAACCCGCGCAAGCGAGAACTTCTTCGGGCGTTTGGGCGAGGCGCTGGTATCCGACTTGCGGATTGTCCTTGTAGGTATCGCCGAGCACGGCGCCGCGAATTTCTCCGCGTTTCAGCAAGTGGACGAGGAGTTCGCTGGTGAAGCCCCCGTCCTGGGTGCTCTCCACCATTTCCGTCTCGCAGCTCCGCGCCAGGAACTCGTAGCTGAAGGGACCGTAGCCGTCGTCTTGGGCCGGCTCGCGCAGCCCGATGTCCTGATCCTGCTGCGGATCCGGCGGTCGCAGCGACGGGCAGACGTCGGCGCACAGCACACAGTGGACACAGGCTTCATCGCGCGCATCCACGGGCTTTTCGTCGACGTAGTCGAAGACGTCGGTGGGGCAGATCGTGACGCAGGCGGCACACCCGACGCACTTGCCGGTTTCGACGATCTCGCGCATCAGAAAATCGACGGCCTTGAACCCGCCTCGATTGAGCTCGGACCGCCAGGCGTAGGCCCAGTCGTTGGCATCCGCGCTCTCGTCCACCAGGGATCGATACCGGGTTTGGATCGCAGCCGATCCGTTGGTTTTGGCTCCCATTCACTGCGCTCCGTTTGCCGAATCCGTCGGCACTGATTGAGTGCTGCCCAAAGCGGGTAGGGCAATGCATCATACCGAAACGCCATCGTTTACACGGGGGTCCTGGTTCAACGGAGTCTAGAATGAACGTTCATTCTGACGAGAGGCGAAGCCCTTTCGCCCTACGCCTACCCACATCGCTCGGTTAAGCTGCAGCGCCGTGATCCGCGACGCGACCGCCGAGAGCTTCGAGAGTGAGGTCCTCGACCGTTCCAAGTTGCGGCCGGTGGTAGTCGACTTCTGGGCACCCTGGTGTGCCCCCTGTCGTGCCCTGGCCCCCTTGCTGGAGCGGCTAGCCGAGGAACATGCGGACGAGTTTGATCTCGTTCGGGTGAACGTCGACGAAGCGGCGGGCCCGGCGCGTTCCTATGGCGTGACGAGCATCCCCGCCGTCAAGGCCTTCCGGGACGGACAGGTGGTGGCGGAGTTCGTGGGCGCCCAGCCGGAGTCGGACCTGCGCCGCTTCCTGAGCGCGGTACTGCCCAGCCCGGCGGATCGCCGTCTCGAGGACGCCCGACGCGAGGCGGCGGCGGGGCGCGTCGAGGCGGCGGAAGCAGCTGTGGTCGAGGCCCTGGAACTTGATCCCCACCACCCGGCCGCGCTGCTCAGCCTTGCGCGCCATCGCGCCGATGCTGGCGATCCCCGCCAGGCGCTCGAGCTGTTGGAGCGCATCGGCCCCGGGACTCCCGAGAGCTCGGAGGCGGAGCGAGTGGCCGCAGAGCTGCGTTTCGAACTGAGTGCGGAGGAGGCGGGTGGGGACCCCGAGGCTCTGCGGGCGCGGATTGCAGCAGATTCCGACGATCACGAGGCACGGATCGCGCTCGGACGCCTGCTGGTGGCGCGCGGGGAACTCGAGGAGGCGCTCGCGGTCCTGCTGGCGAGCGTCGAGCGCGATTCCGGCTATGCCGACGCCTCGGCTCGCAAGGCCATGCTGGACGTCTTTGCGATGATCGGAGCCGATCATCCTCTCACGCAACGTTTTCGCGCCGCGCTCGGCCGGGCGTTGTTTCGATGAGCTCAAGCCGGTGAAGGGGAGCTCCGAATCGCTAGAACGGACCGAGGAGGCCGGGATGACCGAACGCGATCGCGAACCGCGCATCGA
>CAZTOE010000077.1:0-16938 GCA_964615045.1 uncultured Spirochaetales bacterium | reverse complement strand
ACCACGATCGACTGGTGGTCCCATCGCTACCGCCTGACGCGCGACTGGTTCATGGGGTTTATCCTGCAATTCGCCCGGACCCTCGAGCTGGACGCTCCGGTATTCATGGGCTGTTCGATGGGCGGCCAGGTAGCCATCGACCTGGCCCTAGAACACCCCGAGGCCTTTCGCGCCTTCATCGGACTCGAGTCGGCCTTGAATAGCCACCACAACGAGATCACCCAGTTCGATCATCCGCGGGTGAGCAACGAGTGCAAGGCGGGGCTCATGTACACGATCATGGCGCCGAATAGTCCCGAGCACTACAAGCGCGAGACGACGTGGTGCTACAGCCAGGGCGCACCGCCGGTCTTCAACGGCGATCTCAACTACTATTCGTTCGAATACGACCTCGCCGGGAAGGCCCGTAGCATCGATACCGATCGGACGCCCCTGTACCTGCTGACCGGCGAATACGATTGGTCGGTGTGGCCCGAGCGGACCGAAGAGCTGGTCCGCGAAGTGCCGGGTGCGAAGTTCCAGCGCATGGAGGCGATGGGGCACTTCCCGATGTCCGAGAATCCGGAGGCCTTTAAACGCTATTTGATCCCGATCCTCAATGAGATCGCGGGCTCCTGAGGCGACCAGGCGGAGACAGCGGGCATCCGTTGCTCCGCGAGCAGCGGCGCAGGCTCAGTAAAAAACGAGGGTGCGGACTTCGATGCTCTCGCGCGCGGGGCTGTCGGGAGGCGCCGACGGGTTGTCGAAGGCCGAGTGCGCCGTGAAGCGACCCGCGATGCCGCGCTCGGAGTCGAAGCACTTCAGCAGCATCGCTTCGTCGCGATGCATCCGGGGAAAGTAGTACCAACGGTGCTTCGGGTTGTACCGGAAGGAGAGGATCTCCCCGGTGCGATCTTGGTACACGAGGTCGGTCGCGACGCAGTCCTCGCCGGAGATCGTCCCCGCATCGCAGACGCCGAGCGGGGTGTCTTCGATCGGCGCCCCGATGGAGCGCCACACGTTGATGACCGCGAAGCGCTGCTTGAGCCGACGCTCCGCTTCTTCGTCCCCCACGAGATCGCGCACCCGCTGGGGTCCGGACTTCTCGGTGTAGTCATTGTGGACGAAGCGCACCGGCATGGAAACGCCCTGTTGCTTGAGCTTCGCCGCCGGCCCGCTGCGAACGTTGTGATCGAAAACGAGCACCTTCGACGCCCCGGTCACCGACCGCACGAGCTGTTCGACCTCGGCGTAGTAGACCGAGTGAACCTTTTCCTCGTCGTAGAAATCTTCGACCGCGCTCTGGTGGGGAACCGACACCACACCTTCGCTGTCGAGGGAGAGCGCTTCGTCCCGCTCCCGGGCGTCGTAGATCGGCACCGTCCGCGGCTCGTTCTCGGGGACGCGCTTCTCGACGTCCGGCCCCGGCTTGTAGAGGTAGTAGGCGGGTTTGCCGGTCACCGGTGCCAGGTAGTTGAGTTGCGCCTCGATGGGCTTCGCTTCGTGCACGTCGCGGCTCCTCGCCTCGGTCGGGACGGACCGCGCAAGCCTAGCAGCTCGCGGTGCGTTCGCGGGCGCCGTCGGCCCGCGCCCGATCGCTGCGATGCGGATCTTCGAGCATCAAGGTGGGTACCGCCGAAGGCGCGTCCTCGACGCTCGCAACGCGCGTCCCGTCCTTGTGCCCCGGGCGAATCGGGGACACGGGAACCCCGGCATCGGAAAGTCGGCGGTGAGCCGCCTCGATCGAAAGCACGCGCCAGGCGAGCCCCCAGATCGCATCGGGGGGGTTAGCGGCGAGCCTCTCCGGCGAGCGCTCGAGGTCGCCCGAGAGTTCCACGGTGACGCCGCCGACGCGGAAGAAGACCAGCCGCACTCCCCGGCTCGGAAAGCTCCGGTCGAGCGCCAGGCGGAGGCCGAGCCCATCGCGATAGACCACCAGCGACGCGTCGAGGTCCGCGCAGCGAAGCACGACGTGGTCCAGCGCGACGACGGCCGCGCGCGCTTCGCCGAACGCCTGGGAGAGGGCGGGGCGAGAGGGCGCCGTCTCCAGCTCCACGCGCACGCCCAAAGCCGGTACCGGGCTCACCGGCCGCGGATCGCGGGTCGCGAAGACGAGG
Source organism: uncultured Spirochaetales bacterium (assembly GCA_964615045.1). Classification (GTDB taxonomy): domain Bacteria; phylum Myxococcota_A; class UBA9160; order UBA9160; family PR03; genus JANQRO01. The sequence goes on along the minus strand of CAZTOE010000077.1, from coordinate 14,842 downwards.
CGCGTGAGCGGCCCGCCTCCGGTCGGTTCCGTCTCTTCGCGGAGCTCGAGGGCGGCGTTCCAGAACTGGAACCGGCGGGCGTGCCCCTCGCCCGCGACCGAAGCCACTCCCAGCAAACGCTCCCAGTCGTGGCGTGCGGCCGCGAGATCGCGAACCTGCACGGTGACGCGGTCGAGGTCGGTAATCACGGCCACTCTAGCTCCCGCGCCGGTTGACTTGCGCGCCGCGACGATGTGGAATGGGGCCCCAACCAGACCGAAGGGTACGCCACATGACAGAGCTTCACGATCTCTCCCTTGTCGAGGTGTCTCAACGGCTCAAACGGCGCGAGGTGTCTCCCGTCGAACTGGTGAACGCCATGCTCGAGCGCATCCACGCCCTCGACCCCCAGCTTCACAGCTATGCGATCGTCACTCCCGAGCTGGCGCTGCGCCAGGCCAAGGAAGCCGAAGCCGAGATCGGAAAGGGCAAGGTCCGCGGTCCGTTGCACGGCGTCCCGATCGCGCTCAAGGATCTGTGCGCGACCCCCGAAGCGCCCACGCGCGTCGGCGCGCTGGCCCTCGGCGCTTGGAATCCGAACGGCGAGGCCACGGTGGCCGCGCGCTTGCGCGAGGCCGGCGCAGTGCTGCTCGGCAAGCTCCAGATGACCGAAGGCGCGTACGGCGCCCACCATCCCGAGATCGCAGTACCCGTCAACCCATGGCGGGCCGACGCCTGGCCGGGGGTTTCGTCGAGTGGATCGGGAGTCGCTCCGGCCGCCGGCCTGTGCTTTGGCGCACTGGGCACCGACACGGGCGGATCGATCCGCTTCCCGACCTACTGCTGCAGCCTCAGCGGGATCAAACCGACCTGGGGACGCGTTTCGCGTCACGGAGTGTTCCCGCTAGCAGAATCCCTTGATCACGTCGGACCCATGGCGCGAACCGTGGCCGACGCCGCCGCCATGCTGGGTGTGATCGCAGGTGCCGACCCCGACGACCCCACCGCGCTTGGCGCGCCGGTGCCGGATTACCTCGCGAGTGTCGAGACGGGCGTGCGCGGGCTCCGCATCGGCTACGACGAGGACTACTGCAGTGCAGGAGTCGCGCCGGAAATCAGCGCCGCCCTCCGCGACGCTGCGGAGCGGCTGCGCGATCGGGGCGCCGAGATTGTTGCCGTGAGCGTGCCGCCGCGCGCCGAGACGGTGGCGCGCTGGACAGTGATGTGCGCCGCCGAGGCCGCTTTGGCCCATGCGGAAACCTTCCCGAGCCGGGCCGACCAATATGGACCGCTGCTCCGCGCCCTTCTTGAGCACGGCAGAAGTGCCAGCGCCCTGGACTACGCCGCCGCTCACCGGGCCCGGCTCTACTTCGCCGGCGCCCTGGCTCGCGTCTTCGAGGGCGTCGACGCAATGTTGTCACCCACCTGGCATCGACCCACGCCCACGCACCAGCAAGTGGAGGAGCTCCTGGCGAGCGGCGAGGTGGACGCCTTGATCTCCTTCACGGCCCCCTTTGACATGTCGGGAAGTCCGGCGCTTTGCCTGCCGGCCGGTTTTGACGATCACGGTCTTCCGTACGGTTTCCAGGTGATCGGGCGGCATCTCGGCGAAGAGACTCTGTGTCAGATCGGTCACGCCTATCAACAGGACACTGATTGGCACCGGCGCCGGCCGTCACTCGCGACAGCCGCGTAGAGCGTGCGGCAGGCCGAGCCCAGCGCCTACACCGTCTACGGTGAGGAATTCAGTCTCTTCACGCAAAAGCTCGAGACGGCGCTGCGCTACTACGCAGTGCCGTTTCAACGCGCCCGGAAGACGGATGCCAATCGCGCCCAACTCGAGACCGGCGCGGGAACCCATCAGATCCCCGTGCTCCAAACTCCCGAGAATTGGCTGATCGCTGATACGACTCCGATTCTGGGACTGCTCGATGCGCGCTTTCCGACCCGCCGCCTATTTCCCGAAGGTGCCTTGGGCGTGTTGGTTCACGTCGTCGAGGAAGTGCTCGACGAGTGGGTAGCTCGGGTGATGGTCCACTATCGCTGGCACTACGCGGAGAACACGCGCTTCGTGGTAAGCGAGATCCTCGAGCGCGACGTTCCGCTCGAGGCTGCTCGCTCCTTCCCGTTGGCCGGCTGGGGGCTCCGCGCGTGCCGAGCGACCGGCACCGAGATGCCCTCGCAACAGCGCGCCGCCGAGCGCGAGTATCTCTCGCTGCTGGCTCACCTCGAAGCGCAACTGGGAGAAACCCGCTACGCCCTCGGCGACCGGCCCTGTGCCGTCGACACGATTCTACTGGGGGGGCTGCGCGCCCACACGCACCACGACCCAGTCCCCGATCTGAGCGCGTTCCCCAGGGTGTTGGCCTGGGCGGGCACCGCCGATTCTTGGGACGGCGCGGGAGCCCTTGCGCCGTTTCCCGAAAGCACGGCCTTTGCCCGCCACGTTCTCGGTCTCGCACGTGACGCGTATCAGCCTTTCTTGCTCGGGAACGCCAAGGCCCTCGCCAGCAGTCTCAAGGCCTTCGTGGCCGAGACCTACGGAGAAGGCGTCAGCTACCGCTGCCGAGCTTACCCGCAGCGGTCACGGGCGATGGTTCTCGATCGGATCCGACATCAACTCCGCTCCGTCGACCGGACGCGGGTCGAAGAATGGCTCGACCAGCTCGGCCTCAGCGCTTCTTTCGCTCCGGCGCTTTGAACTCGATCGGGAGCTTCTCAAAGCGTCGGATCCCGGCGAAGGGGACCCAGCGCGGCTCGGCGTCGACCAACGCTGGCGCCTCGATGCGCTCGGCGAGCGCGCGCAGCCCTTCCTGGCCTTCGAGGCGACCGAGGGAGTTTCCGACGCAGAAATGGCGCCCGAGACCAAAACCCAGATGACGCTTGTCGGCGCGGTAGATGTCGAAGCGGTCGGCTTGGGGATAGTGGTCATCGTCGCGGTGCGCCGATAGGAAGGAGAGGAACACGATCTCTCCTTCGCGGATCTCAAAGTCGGCGTATTGGAAGGTCTCGAGGGCTCTGCGGATCGTCCCGCTCACCGGGGATTCGTAGCGGATGATCTCCTCGACGACGGGTTCCGCGAGGTTCGGGTCGTCGCGCAGGGCGCGATATGCGTCGGGGTGATCGATCAGTGTCTTGAAGCCGATCGTGAGTAGGCTTTTCGTGGTGTCGTGGCCCGCGAACAGAAGCCCCACGATCAGCGCCTTGAGTTCGCCGACGCTCAGGCGGTCGCCCGCTTCCTCTGCTTCGATCAGGGCCGTCAGCAAGTCTTCCGCCGGTTGGCGGCGCTTCAGCTCGATTAACCCTTCGGCGTAGTCGTAGAGCCAGACGATGGCCGCTTCGATTCGTGCGCGCGCCTCCGGGGGGATCAAGGCGCTGAACGCCACGCTCAGCGCGGCGGTCTCGCGGGCGAAGGTCTGATAATCCTCTTGTGGAACACCGAGCATCGTCGCGATGACGCGAATCGGAACGTGGTGGGCGAACTCGTCGACGAACTCGAACCCGCCGCGTGGCACCAGTTCGTCGAGGAGTTCGTCGCAGATCGAGCGCGTGACCGGTCGCATCCTCTGCACCTGGCGCGGGGTGAAGGCCCGCGACACCAGGCTGCGCAATCGCGTGTGAACCGGAGGGTCGTTGAACAGCATGCTGTTCTTCCACCACTCGTGGAGCGGCCCGTCGACGATGCCCTGGGCTTCGAGACTCATGGTGAGCGGCGAGCCGAGCCGGTCGTCGAGGAGCAACGCCTCGACGTCCGCGAAGCGCAGGATGCCCGGATTGAGCATGGGCGTGGCCCGGTAGACGCGACTCATGCTGCGGGCCTGGGCCAAAACCGGGTAGGGGTCTTGCCAGTACTCGAGCTGGGTGATGTCGACGATCGGAATCCCGTCCTCGACGCGCAGCAGCGGGCTGGTCATCTTGAGCTCCTCGGGCGCGGCTTGCAGCGACAGCCTGGAGGACCGGCGGGTCAGGGTCAAGCGACGCTGAGCTCCCCGCGGCCGGTGCGGACTCGGGATCGTCGACGCCGCGCCTGGCCTTCGCACCCCGTCCGTGAAGCCGAGCGGGCCTGCGCCTATCCTGAGCTCCGCGCTCCGGCCCGCCGCGGAGGTGCAGAAGAGAAAGGAGCAGCTCGTGGCGAAACCCGCAGTGTCGTTCGATTTGGTTGGCCAGGTCATGGTGGTCACTGGCGCGGGCAAGGGGATTGGCCGCGCTATCGCCGAAGTGGCGGCCGACTTCGGTGCCGATCTGCTGCTCGGCAGTCGGACGCTCGCGGAATGCGAGGAGGTCGCCGCCGAATGCCGGGCCAAGGGTCGGCGGGCAGATGCCCACGTGCTGGACGTGGCGTCGAAGCGGAGCGTGGACGCCTTCGCCGACTGGGCCTGGGATCGCTTCGGCCGCGTCGATTGCCTGGTAAACAACGCCGGCTACAACGACCCCAAACCCGCCCTCGATTACAGCGAACAGGAGTTCGACGTCATCCAGGACATCAATTTCAAAGGCGCCTTCTTCCTGGCCACGGCGATCGGTCGCCGCATGATTGAGGCGGCGATCCCCGGACGCGTCATCACGATCGTCTCGCAGGCGGGGTTGGTGGGCGCCGCGCTCCGCACGCCCTACGCCGCCGCCAAGGGTGCTGCGATCCAGATGACGCGTTCGCTGGCATCGGAATGGGCGCCCCACCAGATTACTGTGAACGCCATCGCGCCCACCTTCACGCGGACGCCCCTGCTCGAACGAGCGATGGAGAATCCGGCCTTCGCGGCCAACCTGGCCAAGGTCCCGCTGGGACGGATCGCCGAGCCCGAAGAGATCGCGGCGGCGGTGATCTACTTCGCCTCGTCAGCCGCGGCCATGGTGACGGGTCAGGTCCTCGCGGTAGATGGCGGGTTTACATCGATCCGCTGAGAAGGGGAGTTTTTGGGGTTTTTTCGCCGCGTTTCAAACGCGAGCCCGAATCTTTGATGGGCCCCTCGTTGGATCGCGATACAGCTCGGGTTGTAGCTTGCCGATCGCTTGACTGGGGTGATCCGATCTTGAGCTCCGAGCGCCGCATTCTCTTGCTCCACGGGGGCGAGCTGGACGACGTCCGCGCGATCGCGGAGGCGGCCGGCCTCGTGTGCCATGAGGATCCCGACGAAGCCACGCTTTGGGATCTGGTGATCGCGAGCTTGAGGCAGCTCGACACGCTGACGGAGCTGTCGGTTGCCGTTGCGGATCGCCGCATCGTGGTGGTCGATCAGGACTCCCGTACGCTGCGCGCGCGCATTCGCCGCGCCAGGGCGCAGTGGGTCGTTCGCCGTCCTTTCCACCCCGAAGCGTTCCGCCTCCTCCTCGCCCACTGTCTGTATCGCGGTCCGGAACGGCGCCAGCTTCGGGTCGCGCTCGGCGCGCCGGCGCGCTTCCGCGCCGGCCTTCGGCGCGGGACGGGGCTGGTGGCCGATCTCTCCGCCGAGGGCTGCCGCCTCCTGACCGACGCGCCGCTCGCAGTGGGTCAGCGGCTCCTCGTGTTTCTGCCCCGGGCGGGAGACCCGCGACGCACCTTCTTCGTGCGCGGGCGGGTGGTCCGCGCCGGGAAAGTGGGCGCGGACGGAAACCGGGCCGTCGCGTTGCGTTTCTACTGGATGACGCGACCGACGCGGGCACGCGTGACCGCCTTGGTCGGGCAGCACCAGTCGGGGCCCGCGGTGCTCCCCGTTCAAAGCGCCGGCGGGACGCCGGGGATCGCGCAGGTCGAGGCGGCGGGTCGAGATCCAGGTCGCTCGCCTGAGGGCGAGGCATCTGCCGCGCTCGCAACCGCCATCCCCTCGCAAGCCGCCGCCACGGTGGCGTGGCGCGCTTCGGTCGTATCCGCTGGTGACCCTGCCTCGACGGATCGCGAAGTAGTGGGGGTCCTTGGGGTGCCTCGGGAGGAATCGACGGAAGTGGGGGTGGGGCCCGGCGGTGTCGACACTGAGGCGGAGCCGAGGCGCGAAGCGGAACGGCGATTGCTTCCCGATGCAGAACGCCGCCACGAACCGCGCCGAGCCTTCGAGCGCCACGTCGTCGCGCTCAGTTCCGAGGCGGCGAGGGTGTTGATCGGCCGCGACCTCTCGGTTGGTGGCATGCGTGTTGCGCCCGATGCGAAACTACGGCCCGGCGCCGAGTTGCGTCTCGCGTTGTACGCGCGCGAGGGAGAGGTTCCGTTGGTCGTGCGGGCCCGCGTCGTGCGCAACGACCGCGGCCATGGGGTTGCGTTGCGGTTTGCTGACCTGAGCGTTCCCGTGAAGGAACAGCTGCTCAAAATCACGGAAGACCTTCCCGTTCTCGAGACGCCCTTTGACGATGAAGGGCTTACGGAAGGGATCATCGTCTCGCGGATGCTCGACCTCGATAACGCCTGATTCTCGCCGGCCACCGCCGCTGGCATCGCGTCGTCCATCTGCTACACCCCCAAGGCGAGAGGCCCTTCGATCGGCCGGCATCGCGGCCTGGATTTCGGATCTATTCCCCGTCGCCATTCCCATCGAGTTCGCCTTTCACGCCCGCGCGCGCGACGCCCGGGCGGAGTCCATTACCGCGGGAGTCGGCGTTGGACAGTCCGATCCGAACCCCCGGCGTCGGTCGAGCCCGCGAGCGGGTCTCGACAAGGAATGTGCTTTGGCGAAGAAGCTTTATGTCGGAAATATCCCCTTCACCACCACCGAAGACGAGTTGCGCTCGATCTTCGGGCAACACGGCTCCGTCGGATCGGTCAGCGTGATTACTGATCGCGAAACGGGCCGCCCGCGCGGTTTCGCCTTCGTCGAGATGGAGGATGCGGGCGCGGCGGACGCGGCTATTCAGGCCCTCGACGGCAGCGAACTGGGCGGTCGAAGCCTCCGCGTGAACGAGGCACACGATCGCCGCGGCGGCGGCGGCGGCGGCGGTAGTGGTGGGGGCGGCGGCGGAAACTTCCGTCGCGGGAACCGCTACTAGGCGGATCGCTTTGCCCGGGCGTGGGCGGGCCTGCCCCGCCCGGGCTCATCACCGCGAAGCCTCGTTCTGGGTCGATCGTTCGCTTCGCGACCTCGCCGTCCACTAAATCGAGATCCGCTAATCTGACAACCGTCCTCCCGGGGGGTAGCTATGGCGCGCGCGAACAAAATGTCGGTGCTCAAACGCCAGCGCGAGCGCAAAAAGGCCGAGAAGGCAGCGCTCAAGCGAGAATTGCGTTCGCAGCGGGAGCCCGTCGAGGAGTCGACGAGCCAGGTAGCGACGCGTGAAGACCTCGAGGCGCTCGGCGTCGTCATCGAAACCGACGAGAAAGAGCGTTAACCCGCCATCAGGCCCGCGCGAGATTGCGCACGAGCACCCGCAACGAAGGGACGTCCCAGGCCGGAAGGAAGTAGTCGACGTGGGGAAGCGCCGCGCGCATGCCCTGCGCGGTCGGCTGATAGGTGGAGCTCCCGAGCATCGGATTGATCCAGGCCACGCTTCGCACCCGGCGGCGCAGCGCACGCATTTCGCCCTCGATTGCCCCGGCTTCGCCTTGGTCGTAGCCGTCGCTGATCACCACGGCGACGGTGGAGCGCGCGGATCCCTCCCTCAACACGCCCCGATTGAGCTCAGCCAGGGCGCTCCCGATATCGGTCCCCCCCGACCAGTGGCGAACCCGCTCGCCGATCGCCCGCAGGGTCTGTGCAACGGAGCGCTGGCGGAGGAGCGGGCTGATCTCGGTCACGCGGGTGCTGAAGACCAGCGTCCGCGAGTTGGGGAGCGCTTTGGAGAGCCCGAGCATCAGTTGCAAGAGAAAAGGGTTGTATGCGTCCATCGATCCGCTGACGTCTGAGAGCATCACCAGTCGCGTCTTGCGAAGGCGGCGCTCCCGGAACGAGAGGTCGAGCATCTCCAAGCCGTGTCGGGCATTGCGGCGCAGAGAATGGCGCAAATCGATGCGGTTGCCTTGCGGCGCTGTCCGCTCGCGTCGGCTCGGTCGCGTGGCCAGGCGTCGCGCGAGTTCGCGGGCCAAGTCGTCGATCGGCGGCGCCGACTCGTCGAAGCGCAGCCAGAGTTCCGGGTCGCGCGCTCCTTCTTCCGGACTCCATTGGGTCGAAGTGTGCGTCCATTCCGGATGTGCCTCCCGGACTCCCTCTCTCAGTGAGCCCCGGATCAGCTCGGAGCGGGCGTTCAGCGACACATACGCATTGGGACCCCCGACGCTGTGCCAGAAACGGTCGAAGGCGCGTTCGAAGGCCTCTTCCTGCTCACGGCTGCTCACGAGGTTGACGCGCAGGGCGAGACGGAACTCGTCGCTGCGTTCCAAACGCACGCGCTCGAGGGAGCGTAACGCGTCGATTACGCGCGCCGGGGTGACGGGAAGGCGCTCGTCGCGAAGCGCGCGACAAAAGGCGAGCGCGCGCGTGAGCAGCTCGTCTCCGCTTCGCGCGAGCGCTTCGGGGTTCACCGCCGCAGGACCTCTTCGATCCCCACTTCGCGCAGCAACTGGATGTCTTCGCGGTGTTTGAGGATTACGCCTGCGGTTTCTTCCACGACCTCGGGGCGGAGCTCCTCGATACCCAGGCCCAGCAAGGCGCGGCCCCAATCCAACGTCTCGGCGATGCCCGGGCGCTTGTAGAAATCGAGCTCGCGCAGGTTGGCGATGGTGATGACGATCGCGTCGGCGAGCGACGCGGGAAGCTCGGGTAGGAGCCGCAATACGATCGCGCGCTCCTTCTCGGGGGAGGGATAGTCGATCCAGAGATAGAGGCAGCGGCGCTTCAAGGCGTCGCCGAGCTCGCGCGTGCGATTGGATGTCAGTACAACGAACGGAGCTTGCAGGGCCCGAAAGGTTCCCAGCTCGGGAACGGTGATCTGAAAATCGGAGAGAATCTCGAGCAGAAAGGCCTCGAACTCCTCGTCGGCGCGATCGATCTCATCAATCAGCAGGACCGCGGGCCGCGGCCCCGCGTGGCGGATCGCGCGGAGCAGCGGGCGCTCAAGGAGAAACTCTTCGGTGAAGACGGTCTTCTCGAGCGTCTCGGGTTCCCCCACCCGGCTTTCGGCGATGCGGATGTGCAAGAGCTGCCGGGCGTGGTTCCACTCGTAAAGGGTCGTGTGGGCGTCGAGACCCTCGTAGCATTGCAGCCGAAGCAATGGTGTCTCCAGCGTCGCCGCGAGCACCTTTGCCACTTCGGTCTTGCCGACGCCGGCCTCACCTTCGAGGAGCATCGGCTTGCCGAGATCGGCGGCCAGTTTGGCAGTCAGGGCGAGGGGGCGGTCCGCGATGTAGCCCGCCTCTGCGAAGCGTTCCTGCACGGTAGCCACCGAATCGAACAAGCTGTCGACCGTCAAGGCATCTCCTTTTTCGAAAGTATCCCGCGCGGAGGAGAATCTCGCAGCCCCGGGCCACCAGCGTCGACGTGCTCGCGAGAGCGGCCGGCCGGGTGGCGAAGCCCGAGCGATCGGCGATCTTTTGGACGTTGCAGGTTGTCGGAGTCCCCGTGTCTGATCGGCCCGTGATCCAGATCGTTCGAGGGGTGCCCGCGCTGGACGGCGCGGGGGTGCGGCTCTCGCGCATTATCGGGGGCCCGGGCCTCTCGCAGCTCGACCCCTTCTTATTGCTAGATGAGATCCGCGCTGGCGATGCCGCTGAAGCGAGCGCTGGTTTTCCGGATCACCCCCACCGCGGTTTCGAGACGGTGACCTACATGCTCGCGGGGCGCATGCGCCATGAGGACAGCCGGGGCAACGCCGGCATCATCTCGGCCGGCGGCGTGCAGTGGATGACCGCTGGGCGCGGCATCGTTCACTCCGAGATGCCCGAAACCGATTCCGGTGCGCTTTGGGGCTTTCAGCTCTGGGTGAACTTGCCGGCGGCCCTCAAGATGACCGCCGCCCGCTACCAGGAGTTTGACGCCGCATCGATCCCGAAAGAGCAGGGGCCGGGGACTACCGCACGCGTGATCGCGGGGCAGACCGATGCGGGTACGCTGGGGCCGGTTCTGGGCATCTCGACCGAGCCTCGCTACCTGGACGTCGAGTTCGCGGACGATGCCGAGTTTCTCCAACACACTCATACCGAAGACGCGGCGCTTGTGTACGTCTATCGCGGTTCGCTGAACGCGTTGGGCGCGAGTGGCGCCGCCCCGGTCCGAGTCGAAACCGGCTGCGCGGCGATCTTGGGTGCGGGTGAGCGGGTTCGGCTCCGGGGTGGCGAGGAAGGGGCGGGCGCGTTGTTCCTTTCCGCGCGACCGCTCCGGGAGCCCATCGCCCGCTACGGACCGTTCGTGATGAATACGCGCGCCGAACTCCAGCAGGCCGTCCTCGATTTCCAGACGGGCAGGCTTTCGTCCTAAATCCCGCCTGCGGTGGACGGCGCTACGGCGCCCCTTTGGCCGCCGCCTCAATCAGCTCGGCGACCGGACCGTCGATACACGTGACATTTGGATAGCCCATGTCGCAGAGCGTCTTGACGGCGAGGGCGGCGCGATTGCCCGCTGCGCAATAGACTAGAATCTCTCGGTTTGGATCATCACAGAGCTCTCCGATTTTGGCTTCCAGAAGGCCGCGGGGGACAGGTTCGGCACCCGGGACCAACCCGGTGGCGTGCTCCGGTGGTTCGCGGACATCCAGCAGCAGAAGATCGGGTTGTGCCCGCAGGCGTTCCACCGCCGCTTCAATCGAGCAAACCGGGATACTCGCCTTGGCGGCGGCGACAAGTTCTTTCACACTGATCGGCACGGGGGCTTCTCCTTCCTTTCGGTGCTTTCGGTGCTTTCGGTGGGCGGGGACGTCACGCCGGACCGGTCGGGGGGCGCCGGGTCCTGGCACGCTTCGGCGCCGGGCAAATCAGGATAGACTGCACACATGATTCGTCGGATCTGAGGCGGGACTCGTTCGACACGCATGGTGATCCCGCGCGAGCGCGCCGCGGCGAGGGCGGCCTTCAACACGAGCGCGCCCGACAGATCCAGGCGCCCGAGACCCGACAGATCAATCACGAGTTCCCGGGCCTCGGGATGAAGATCGAGTTCGTCCGCGATCGCCCGCCGAAAACCCGGTGCAGAGCCGAACCACATGACGCCCATCGGTCGCAGGGTGAGTCGCTCGCCCTCGGACCAACTCTCGACGCTCTGTTCGCGTTCGCGCCACAGGTGGACCGCGACGGAAAGGCCGATCCCAGCCACAACGGCGAGTTCGATGCGCGGCGCCAGGGCCAGCGTGAGGAGGAAGGTCACGGTACCGATCGCGGCCTGGGGAAAACTCAGCCGCCACAGCTCGAACAAGGGTCCCGGCGCGAGCAGCCGCCAGATCGCCGCGACGATCGCGGCGCCCAGGACGGCCTTGGGAAGCGGCGCCAGCAGGTAGGTCACGGGCAGGACCGCCAGCACGCCCAGGCCTGTGAAGCCACCCGCCCAGCGCGAGCGGGCCCCGGCCAGATGGTTGAGGGCGCTACGCGCGAAGGATCCACCGACCGGAAAGCCTCCCACCAATCCCGAGCTCAGGTTGGCCACGCCCTGGCTCACGAACTCGCGATCGGGGTCCCAACGCCGGCGCTCCCGTTCTGCGAACGTCTGCGAGATGGAGGCGGTGTCGGCGAAGCCGACCAGTGCGATCACCAGGCCGGGGAGGATCAATTCGGGCAGGGCGCTCCAGGGAAGTTGCAACGAAAAGGCGGGGAAATCGGAGGGAATGTCGCCGACGGTCGGGCCGCTGTAGGAGAGGCGCTGCGAGAACACAACGGCGAGCCCGACCGCGATCAGCAAACCCGGGAACAGCCGATGGATGCGGCGCCCCCCGAACACGAAGCCCGCCGTCATCACCGCGAAGCCGATCGCCGTTTCATTCCACTGGTCGGGGTGGCCCGCGGTCCAGAGGGCGCCCGGCAGGACGCCCGAAACCTCCGGGACGACGCCGACCAGCGAGGGCACCTGCGATGAACAAATCAAGATCGCGGCTCCCAACGTGAAGCCGCGCAGTACGGCATGCGACATCAAGTAGGTCACGGATCCGGCCCGGAGAAGTCCGATCGCGACCCGACTGGCTCCCACCACGAGGGCCAGTAGCGCAGCCAGCGAGATGTACTCATCGGAGCCGGGCGGAGCGCGATGGGACAGCGCACCAAAGGTCAGGAGGCTCGTGAGCGCGACCGGCCCGGTCTGCAGCCAAGGCGAGGAGGCGAAGAAGGCCGCGAAGATCGGGGGGATGGCCGCCGCGTAGAGCCCGCGGTGCGGCGGGATCCCGGCGAGTTCGGCGTAGGCCATCGACTGCGGGATCAGGATCAACAACACCGTCGCGCCCGCCAGCACGTCCGGCCAGATCTCGCTCTGCCACGCGTAATGGCGCGCTACCGGTCTCACTCGACCTCGTTTCGCGCGGCGCGCTCCAGCTGTCCGAGCCAGTTGAGCGCCGCTTCGCTCCTCTCGTCCCACGGTGCGAGGAGCGCGCGGCACGGCTGCATCGGCCCTTGCCCGAGTGCCGCCAGTTCCTCCCGCCAAGCGCGATACACCCCCGCGAGGTCGTCCAAGAACGCCGGGAGTGTCCCGAGGTGGGCACCCTCGCGCAGCGCCGTCAACAACACCGACGAGCGCGGTCCGAAGCCGATGGGCGTGCGGGAGCGGCGCGCCGCGCAGAGCATGTCGCGCCGACTGAGAAAGACCCCCGCGCGCGCGGCGCAGGAAAGCGCATCGGCGATCGCACCGAGATCGGTCGCGGCATCGTCGAGATCGGGGAGCCCGGGGAGCGCCGGGCTCGTCGCCGCGGGTAGGTCCAGGTCGGCGCGGTGGAACGCCACGAGCTCCAGCACCTGGTCGGCGAGTGCGGAGGGCCACGGCAACGCGAGCCGCCGAGTCGCCGATGCCCAGGCCGGCAACCACGCGAGGATGTGTCGATCGAGGAGATCGCGGGTCGCTTCGCGCACGGCGGCCGCCGCGCGAAGGGCACCCGCACGCTCCGCCCTGGCCTCGCGGCCACTCGCGTGCGCGAGGGCACCCAAGAGCGTCGCCAGGTGGTCGATGCCGCACGGCTCCCGGATGGCGTCGAAGCCGAGAGCGCGATAGGCGTCCAGCAACGCACTGGCGGCCGTGCCTGGAGTCGCCTCGAGAAAGGTCCCGGCGAGGGGGAAGACCTGGAAGCCAAATGCTTCTTCGTGGTCCGCTTCGAGCTCGTCGGGTTGTGTGTAATGAGCGAGGCCCTCCGCCAGCAGCGGACTCGCCGCCGCCGCGGTGCGTAGCTCCCGGCGCGGCGCCCGCTCGAAGAGTTCGGCCAGCAAGGCGTAAGCCCCCGCGCGCGCGAGCGCCTCTTCCTCCGCAGTACCGTCGAGTGCAGCGGGTGAGCCCGAGCTCACGGTGTGCGACCCCAGGGATGCTCGGGAAGTCGATAGGTTTCACGCGTCGGTTTGAGGGGCCGCCCCAGCCAATAGGGTCGGCGCATTCCGTCGGGGCTGTGGTCGACGGCGGAACGCGTCAGCGCCAGCCACTCGCGGTAGATCTGCATCGACTTCCGCGTGTCGACGAACACATCACCGTGTCGCTCGCCCGGCGCGGCCTTGCGCACCGAGAGCGCTTTCTGGTGCCAGCAATGGGCGCCCGAGATCGGGTCGGGGTGGACGGCGTGAGTGAGATTCTGATGAACCCCCACATCTTCCCACCAAATGCGGCTGGTGTCCGGATCACTCGAGGACCAGGCACGCGCGCCGTGCACGATGTGGAGCTCGTGCGGACCCTCACGCGAGCTCTCCAGGGTGACGAGGTTTGACATCCCCGCGCCGATTCCGTCTCCTTCGGTGAGGCGCCAGCGGCCCAGGTGATGGCTCATCGCGACGATGCCCGGCTTGATGCCTTGGGTGACCCAGACCTTGTCGACGAACCACCCGATCTCGGTCTCCACTCGCACCAGGTCGCCGGTTTCCACGGCGATTCGCTCCGCGTCCTCCGGGTGCATCCAGATCGGGTTCTTGTGGCTGATCTCGTACAGCCACTTGGCGTTTGCGCTGCGCGTGTGAATCAGTGTCGGCAGCCGGAACGTCGGCAGGAGCAGCATCTCGCCCCGTGACCGATCGACCTCGTCGGGGTGTACGTGACTCCGCAGCGCCCAAGGAACGACGTGTCGCTGTTCGGGCCAACCCCAACCCGACAGCGTCGAGCTGTAGAGCTCGAGGCGCCCGCTGGGCGTTGGGAATCCCTTGCGGCACACGCCGTCGACCTGTACCCCGAGCGCCGCGCCGTCGCTCGCCAGGACGCGGCCGTCTTCCGCGATCCGGGCCCCTTCGGGCATCGCCACTTCGCTCTCGTACGGCGCGAATTGATCGCGGGAGACCTCGAAGGCGCCGTACTTTCGCATGTACTCGAGAGGCGTCGCGCCCTCGGCGGCCGCGGCTTCGGGCAGGCCGGGCACGCTGTGCTCGAAGATCCACCCAAAGTACTCATCGAGACTCATCGGCTCCCCGGAACGCTTGGGGCTCTCAAAGTACTGGCGCACACCCAGGGAGCCATCGGGATCCATCTTCCAGCTGAGATCGATCCAGAACTCGGCCTCCTCCCACACCTCGCCGGGGTTTGCCTGCCAGGTGCGCTCCACGCTCAGACCCATGCGCTCCATCGCCACTCGACGGACCGGTTGCCGAAAGCCGATCCACGAGGCGTGGTGGGTCTCTTGGCTCATCAGGTCGTGGCGTTCCGCGCCGTGTCCCATCGGAAGGACATAATCCGCAAACCAGGCGCTTTCGTTCCAGGTGGGGGTGAGCGCGACGTGGAGCTTGATCTTCTCCTCGTCTCGCAAGGCCTCGAGCCACATGAAGCCGTCGGGGTTGATCCACATCGGGTTGTAGACGCGAGTGAAGTAGACGTCGACGGTCCCGCGGCCCTCGGCCAGGAAGTGCGGGAGCAGGAAGCTCATCTCGAAGAACGCC
>CAZTOE010000076.1:0-16979 GCA_964615045.1 uncultured Spirochaetales bacterium | reverse complement strand
TTGGCTGAAGTACAGCCAGGCGTTCCTACGCAGCCGCTCCCGGAGCAGCTCCCCTTGGTTCCTCTACCACGCGACCCGCGGTTGCCACTTCGACAACTATCCGACCGACGAGTACGCGGGGAAGTCGCGGGCCCGCACCCCGTACAGCGACTGCGTGGTGCAGATGGACGCCGTCCTCGGCGCCCTGGTGGACACGCTCGCCGAGACGGGCCAGCTCGAGAACACCCTCATCTTCGTGACCTCCGACAACGGCCCGGAGTGCGAGATCCCGCCCCACGGGCGCACGCCCTTCCGGGGCTGCAAGGGCTCGAGCTGGGAGGGAGGCGTGCGCGTGCCGACCTTCGCCTACTGGAAGGGGATGATCGTGCGGGGGCGCAGCGACGGTCTCTTCGACCTCGCAGACCTCTTCAACACCGCGCTCTCGCTGGCGGAAAGGCGAGGAGCCGAGATCGGCAAGGCCGCCGGAGGACGCTACGTCGACGGCATCGACCAGCTCTCGTTCCTGCTCGGCGACCGGCATCTCTCGAACCGCCGCAGCCGCATCTACACCCTCAACCAGTACTTCGCCGGCGTTCGCATCGACGAGTTCAAGGGGAGCGGCACGCTGGAGCTGGAGCATGCGGTCTTCCAGCGTGGGAACACGGGCGGCTTCAGCGGAGCGATCGTGACCGAGACTGGCGGCGCGATCATCACGAACCTCTACACGAACCCGCAGGAGGACACCAGCGTCGGCGTGCGCCATTTGCCGATGGCGGTGATGCTGGGCCAGGAGGGTCAGCGCTACCAGAAGGTGCTCAAGGAGTATCCCATCACGATCAAGGTGGGCTTCTCGGGAAACTAGGCCCGATCCCGAACGCTGCTCCTGCATAGGGCGCTGCACACGTCTGGAGGGCATTGTGTGAGCGAGTCGACCTGCCTCTCGTCTCGCTTTGTGAGGGCACGAAGCACTCGATGGCCACGGATGCGTGCGGGGCGAGTGCAAGGGAAGAGCTGAATGCTACTCCACCGGGACGTCGAAGTAGCGATCCGGGAACGGTTCGTCGCGGAGCGTGTAGTGCCACCACTCCTCCGCGAGGTTCTCGAACCCGCATTCCTCCATCACAGCTCGCAGCAGTGATCGATTGTTGCGGGCGGTGTCACTGACGGACGGCGAGTCCGTGTGCGAGGCGGGATCGAAGAAGTCGAAGGGCGTTCCCATGTCCAGCGGCGCATCCCCCGCCACGAGTGTGAGGTCGACGGTACTGCCCCGGCTGTGGCCAGAGCGCCGCGCAATGTAGCCGGCGTCGAACAGCTCCGCCTTGTCGACGTACGGGTAATAGGTCTGCTTGGTGCGCTGGTCGGAGAGGTCCGCCGCCCAGCGCGCGAAGTGGTCGACGGCGCGCTGGGGCCGGTAGCAGTCGTAGACGCGCAGCCCTCTCCCCCATGGCTCGAGCCGACGCTGCGCGCAGGCGAGCGCGTCCGCCGCGGGCTCGGTCAACAAACAGCGCGGCGCGTGGTAGCCGTCGATCACCTCGCCCACGAAGTTCGACGCCCCCGCGTAGCGGATCTCGGTCTCGATGCTGGGGACCAACCCGCGGACGTCGACCCAGTGCGGTACGAAAGCCCAGCCGGTGCAGCCCGGCCACACGAGCCACACGGCGATCCAGCCGCAGCGACGCCACTTCATTCGATTCGCTCCTGGGCGTCGGGGGGGATGCCGTGTGGACCATCGTGGGCCTGAAACAGCGGAGCTGAGCGCGCCGCGGTGTCAACCTGGGAGCCGCGCGCTGGTCGACTCTTCGGGGCTTCCCCTGCAATCGCCACGATCTTCAGGTGCTCGTCCACCGAGGCGGTACTCAGCTGACGACGAAGCCCTTCTTCTCGAGCCAGGTTTTCGTCACGCCGACCGCCTCGGCGAGCTTGTCGGACTGACCGAGGTAGTAGTGCGTCGCACCCTGGATTCGGTGGAGCTCCTTCTCGGCATGTTTCACGCCGGCGAAGATTCGCCTCGCGTGGGACGGCACGCAGGCGTTGTCGGCCGAATTCTCAACGACGAGCACCGGCACCGACACGTCGGCGGCGCACGCCGGGCCGTCGGCCCGCGAGCGCCGAAACGACCACTGCGAGAGCCAAGCGCGGAGGCTCGAGTAGCGAGCGAGGCCGGCGGGCATCATGTTGACGAGCCGCGGATCTCCCATGTAACAGACGCCGGGCTTGCGGTCGTTTGGCTCGACGGCGGGGTCGAGCCAGCAGGGAGCCGCCATCGTACCGTGCACGACGAACGCGCGTTCCTCGCGAGAGCGGCCCGAACGACGGAGCGAATCGAGGGTTTCGAGCACCCAGGCGTCGATCTTCTCCGAGCGCGCGATCTGCGCGGCGGCGTAGCGTTCGAGGAACGTTTTCGAGTAGGGCGGCTGGTTCGAGTTCCGGGGATCGTAAAGATCGAGGTCGGGATCGCGGTCTTCGGGGTCAAGCTCGTTCCGGATCGAGGCATCGAGCCATTCGGTGAGCGTGATCGCGCGGCTCACGTGCGCCGCGAGCTGTAGCACCGCGTCGGCGGCCACGAGCTTCGCGCCCTTCACGTCGACGGGATCGCCCGCCGGCGTCGCCTCGATCGAAGGTTTTTCCGCCTGGCTCTGATAGAACATCGAAAGCGAGCCTCCGCCCGACCAGCCGGCCAGCACGACTCGCTCGTAACCGAGCGTCTCCTTCGCGTAGCGAACGTACTGCCCGAGGTCGAGCAGCACCTTCTCCATGATCAAGCCGGAATCGTTGTGCGGATACCTCGATCCGCAGGTGAGGCAGGGGATTCCCGCCGCCGCGAGCGCGTTCGGCATCGGCAGGAGGTTCATGATCCCGGTCGGATGCATGAACACGAGCGCGGTCTTGGCCCCACTTCCCTTGGGACGGTGATGCTGGCCTTCGACGACCACGACGTCCGCCGCTCCGCCGTAGGTCTCCTTGAACGGGCTCTCTTCCTGCCAGACGAGATGAAACGGGATGCGCTCGACCTCATACTGCCGCTCGCCCATGTTCGATCCTCCCTGCGCTCCACGGATGCGGCCCGCTCGCCGCGGCGTGCCCGACGAGCAGGCGTCGCAATGTCGCGCGGTTTCCCCCGCCTTCAGCCGATGCTTGCCCGCCCGGCCTTGGCGATCCCCGCGTTGGCGTGCTCGGCAATCTTCTTCTTGAGCGCTTCCTTCTCGCCCCGCTCGCGCTGGGTCCCCGCGAGTCGCTCGGCGCGGACCGCCGCCGTGCGCGACACCCACTCGCCCATGACGCTCGGTCCATTCGCGGCTTCCTCGGCGAGGATCGCATCGTGCCGTTGGTCCCTCACCGTGAACTCCAAATTCAATCCGTTCGGGTCGAAAAAGTAGATCGAGTGACAGAAGTGGTGGTCGATCGGGCCGAAGACGGCGACGCCATTCTCCTCGAGTCTCCTCTGGAACGCCATCAGCTCGTCCCACGAGCCGACCTCCATCGCCACGTGATATTCCTCCAGACCGTCCCGGACGAGGAACTTCTTCTCCTCGAGGGTGTGCGGCACATCGAAGAAGGCGATGAAGTTTCGATCGCCGAACTCGAAGAAGAGATGCATGAACGGCTGATCGTTGCCCATGGGGTCCTTGTCGAAGGTCAACGCGGCGCGGAGGGGTAGGCCGAGGATGTCTTCGTAGAAGCGGCGGGTCTCCTCAGCGTCGCGGCAACGGAACGCGCTGTGGTGAATGCCGCGAATCGACGGCGCGGGTGTGGACATGAAACTCTCCTTTCAATGAGTGTGTCGGTGGCCCCGGACGTCGTCGCGCGAGCGCTGTTCGCGTGCGATGGTTGCAGCGAAAACAACGTCGGTGTCGATACAGAAATCTCGTACGTTCGGGCAATCCAGGATGTGATTGAACTCTCGTGTTCCGAAACAGCATATACGCCTGGGCTGGTTCCGGTAAAGATCTTCATTGTTACGAGTCTCGCTTGGGCGGCGCCGAAGGTCAGGAAGAGCCGACCATTTCGACCCCGTGCCCTCTTCGCGAGCGGAGCCACGCGCTAGCAATCCGCTCCGGCGATTTTTTGGTTCGCCAGGTTGCGGACCGCACGCCCGGAGTGGGAGCGGGCCTGCAGGCGCCCCTCGGCAAACAGCCTCACCGGTGAGTCGAACCCGAGGAACGGTCCGTCAGGCTTGCCGACTATGAGGGCACGAAGTACTCGATGGCCACGGATGCAATCCGGCGCGGCGTTCCCGAGCGCCATTTGCAGCAGTTCCTGGGCCATGCGTCAGTCGAGGCAACGCGCCGCGACGCGAGGCTCGCCGACAATGCGATGCTCGAAGTGCTGGGCAAGCCCAGCCGGACTTGGCGACAAGCTGGCGACAAGGGTTCGCCAGACGAAGCCCTGCGAAATCAGGAAGTTGACGGTGGGCCCTCCAGGACTCGAACCTGGGACCGTCCGGTTATGAGCCGGTTGCTCTAACCACTGAGCTAAGGGCCCGGAACACCTGACTATACAGCTCACTTGGGGTGTTCATTCGAAGCGGCCTTGATCTCGTCTACACCCCCTCGCCGCTGGGCGGCTAGGGCGCGAAGTAATCCTCCGGCGCAGCGGCGCGCCCGATCAGCCCGAGCGCCTCGAGCTGCTCCGCCAGGATGCGCCAGCGCTCGGCACTCATCGCGCCCAGACCGCGCCGCCGCGTTTCGTCGGTCTCGATCAGGGGCGCTTGGGCCTCGGCTGCGAGCGCGAAGGTCTCCAGATCCATCTCGGCGTTCTGGTGCGCCATGACGGCATTGGCGGGGCTCGGGTCGTCTAGATAGTTTCGCCAGCCCTCGCGCAGGGCGTCGACCACTGCTGCGACCTCGGCTCGATGTCGGCGCAGGCGTTCGCCCTGGGTGATCACGACGGCGGTGTAGGGGTTGTATCCGGAGTCGGCAACAAGAAAGACGCGGGGGTTGGCGCCGGCGCGCCGCGCCGCGATCGGCTCCGAGGTGATGAACACCTGTTGCGCGAGCGAAGGATCGCCGAGAAAGGGCGCAATGCTGTAGCTGTAGGGGACGACCTTGCGAGCGCCGAAGCCGATCTCTCGCTCGAGGAACTTCACGTAGGAAAGACCGGGTTCGACGGCGAGGAGTCCCGGTGCGTGCAGCAGTTCGGCGAGCGACTCGAAGCCCCGCTCGGCGTGCGCCATGAGGCCCTGCGGCGAGGTCTGATAGGTCGCGAAGATCGCGACCACATCGGTCCCGCGGTCGCGCGCCATTACCACCTCGTCGGCGCTCGCCGTTCCGTAGGCCACTTGACCCGCTGACACCATCTGGATGACCGGCGCGCCCGGGCCTCCGGTCGTCGCCACGTCGAGGCCGTGAGCGGCGAAGCTCCCGGCGCGGAGGGCCTCGAAAATCCCCCCGAACTCGGGCTCCGGCTTCCAGTTGAGCGCGATCCCGAGTCCCGCCTCGCGCGCGCCGTCGCACCCGGGCCCGGTGGCCGCCATCAACAGGACCAGCGCGCCAACGATCGCCACACCTCGACGTCCCTGGGACCTCATCGCGGAGCGGACCTCTCGGTCGCGTGCCAGTGGCGCAGCGCGAGACGACTCACACCGCTCACCGCCGCGAAGAGCGCCAGACCGAGGAACGAGGCATAGCCCACCGCGGCGAATACGAGATCGGTGCGCTGTTGGCGCATCGCGCCGAGCACTACGACCCCAAGCCCTCCGCCCCCGACGAACTCACCGACGATGGCGCCGATGACGGCGAGCCCTGCGGCGATCTGCAAACCCGTCAGCAGATAAGGCAACGCGGCGGGCAGCTCCAGTTTGAAGAGCGCAGCGCCGCGACCCGCACCGTAGAGCCGGAACAGATCGCGCAAAGCGGGGTCGACGGAAAGCAGACCGGACAAGGTGTTGGCGATCACGGGAAAGATCGAGACGATGAAGGCGGCCGCCACCACGGCGCGCAGCCCGTAGCCGAACCAAATTACCAGGAGCGGCGCGATCGCGACGATCGGGACGATCTGGAAGAAGACCGCGTATGGATAGAAGGCGCGCTGCACCCACCGCGAAGCGGAGAGGGCGACGGCAATGGCCACACCGGCGAGCGTGCTGAGCGCGAGGCCCAGCAGAACGGCGCGGGTCGTATCGGCGAGGGCCGGGAGCAGCCGGGGCGCCTCCTCGATCGCGGCCGCGCAGACTGCCGAAGGAGGCGGGAGCAGGAGCGGGCTCACTCCCGCGGCGCGCGTCGCGAGCTCAGCGATGCACGCCACGCCGGCCAGACTCACCAGCGGAGGCCAGACGCGAGCGAAGCGGCCTTCTCCCATCAGCGACTCCCCTTGCGGAGCGCCTCGAAGAGGACCCCGCACTGCGCTGCGAAGCGCGCATCGCTTCGCAGCGCGGCAGTGCGCTGTTGCGGGAGGGCGACCGCCTGGTCGAGCACGATCCGGCCGGGCCGCTTGGAGAGCACCACGGCGCGCTTGGCCAGGAAGCTCGCCTCGGCGATCGAGTGCGTGACGAAGACGACCGTCGCGCCGGTCTCGCGCCAGAGCGCGCGGAGCTGCTCGTCGAGCTCCTGCCGGGTGATCTCGTCGAGGGCAGCGAAGGGCTCATCGAGGAGCAGCAGTCGAGGCCGCGTGACGAGGGCGCGAGCGAGCGAAACGCGCATCCGCATGCCGCCCGACAGCTCGGCGGGGTAGCGCGCTCGCGCGTCACCGAGTCCGACTTGCTCGATCGCCCGCTCGGCGCTGCGGTAGCGCTCCCCGCGCGCGACGCCGGCCAGTTCGAGCGGCAGCGCCACGTTGCGCAACACGTCGCGCCAGGGCAGGAGATGGGCGTCTTGGAACACGTAGGCGATCGCTGCGCGGTCGGTACCCGCCGCGTCGCCGCCCAGCGCGACAGTCCCCGCGCTCGGCCGATCGAGGCCCGCGACGATCCGCAGCAGCGTCGATTTGCCACAACCCGACGGCCCGAGCACGGCGAGAAAATCCCCCGCCGCGACCTCGAGATCGATGTGCTCGAGCGCGGGAATCGCGCCGGCACGCGCTGAGGCGAACACGCGACTCACGCCCCGGAGCCGCAGCGAGGTTCCCCGAGCTTCGGGCGATTCGATGAGTCACGCCCCCCATCCACTCGCACACGCTCTAGCGCGCGCAACGAGCCGCCTGACAAGCTACGGCAGATAGCAGTCGATGACGAGCCACTGCCCGGCCGTGGCGAGCGGAACGGCGCCGCGCGCGCGCGTGGGGCGCGAGCTCAGGTCGCGCTTGATGCGGACGATATCGCGCTGCTCGCCGTCGGCGCCGTGCTCGACGAGGGACAGCCGCAGACGGCCCTTCGGCTCCTCCTCGAGCAGCGTGAGAATCAGCGTGCGTCCTTCGGCCAGCTCAATCTCACTCGTCACGTCGAAGGTCACGACCTTCTCGACCGTGCCGAGCGTTGGGATCGCCCCGCTCGCGCGAGCCTCATCGAGACGCTGGAACCGCTCGCGCGGACGCAGCTCGTCGAGTTCCGTGGCGAGGTCGGCGTCCATCGCGACCACCCATGCCTTGAGAACGAACGCGCGCGACGCGGGAGCTCCAATCTGCGGGGGTTGGATCGCGGAGGCCTCTTGCGCCACGCCACCGAGCCCCGAGCCGGCCGCGAGGATCCAAAAGGAAACGACCGACAACAGGCGAAAGCTCCGCATCGCCGGGACCGCCCTGGTGTGGTCGCTTCGACGCCCGGCATCGCATTTCGATTCAGCGGAGCGGATCGCGAGAACACCCGGGCTCGGCGGGCGCCTCGCTGGAAGGCCGCGCGGTCCGAGATACTCTCTCGCTTTGGACCCCGAAGCTCCCAACCCGATGGCCGCCCGCCGCGGTTCGACCGTGAAATGGATCTTGGCGGCTGCCCTCCTCGCCGCCACGAGCGCGGCGGCCCTGCAACAGCTGCGCGCCGACGACCCCACCCGCGACGCGCCCGAAGTCAAGTACAAGGAGGTCGTTGCCGAGCGGGGGGTCTTCCGCGTCGCCGTCAGCGCGGACGGGGTCGTGCGACCCATCGACCGAATCGAACTCAAGAGCAAGGCAAGCGGAGAAGTCATCGAGCTCCCCATCGAAGTGGGTGACGAGGTCGCGGAGGGCGCCCTGGTCGCCAAGCTCGACCAGGTCGAAGAGCGTACCGCGCTGGCCCAGGCGCGCGCCGATCTCGATATCGCGCGCGCCGAACTCGGGCTCGCCGAGAAGAACGCCGAGCGGCGGCGGGAGCTGTTCGAGCGCAATGCGGTTTCGGCGTTGGACCGCGACCAGGCCGAGCTCAACCTGGCGGTGGCGCGGGGAAAACTGGTGCGAGCCACGACGGCGTTGGAGCGGGCCGCCGAACGCATGGAGGACACTGTGATCGCGGCGCCCGTCCGCGGAACGATCTTGCAGAAGTACGTCGAACGCGGGCAGATCATCGCCTCGGGGGTTTCGAACGTGGGAGGCGGTACACCGATCGCCGACATCGCCGACATGCGAACGGTGCACGTCGAAGCCGGTGTCGATGAGATCGACATCAGCAAAATCGAGCTCGGCCAGGTTGCCAGCGTCCGCGCCGAGGCGTATCCGGACGAGGTCTACCGCGGCGAGGTCGTGCGGGTGGCTCCCGAAGCGCGGGAAGAACAGAATGTCACCGTCTTCGACGTCGTGATCCGCGTCGAGAACGCGAACGCACACCTCAAATCCGGCATGAACGCGCAGGCGGAGATCGTCCTTCTCGAGCGGGACGAGGTGGTAGCGATCCCGTTGACGGCGTTGCGGACCTCGCCTTCGGGCGCCCCACCGCAGGCCCGCGGGACGGCCACCGTGCTCGTCAAGAATGGAAGCGAGTACACGCCGCGGGAGATCCGCGTCGGCGAGACCGACTACCGCGTAGTGGAGGTGCTCGAGGGCATCGAACCGGGCGAAGTCCTCGGGATCCCCATGACCTCACGCCTCAAGGCGGACCACGACATCCTCGACGCCCGTGTCCGGAGTAGCCAAAGCTTTGGCCGGGACAACGAGAAGGACAAGCGCTCCGAGCAGCGTCGGAACTAGACCCAGTGATCGTACTCGAGAACCTGCGCCTCGCGCTCCAGACCCTTTGGGCCAATCCGCTCCGCTCGCTGCTCACGGTGGTGGGAATCGCCGTGGGGATCGGCGCGGTGCTGCACGTAGTGAGCCTGGGACAGCTCACCCAGCAACGCATCAAGGAACGCCTCGAGACACTCGGGACCAACGTGCTCTCGATCCGCCCCGGCGTGTCCAGGGTGCGCGGGGTGCACACCGACGACGCGGTCACGACCCTGACCCGCCGCGATGCGCAGAGCATCGCCCGCCAATCCGACGCGATCGCGCGGGTGGCGCCGACCTACTCGAGTACCGCGAACGTCGAATTTCGCGATCGCAACTGGCAGACTCGCGTCACCGGCACCACGGCGCGCTACTTCGAGGTGAACAATGAGCAACTGGTCGTCGGGCGCGTGTTCGACGACCGCGACGTGGCGCGGCGAGCGCGGGTGGCCGTGCTCGGGGATACGGTCTGGAAGGAACTCTTCGACCGCCGCGATCCCGTGGGCGCGAAGATTCGTGTGCAGTCGCAGCGCTTCACCGTGATCGGTGTCCTCGAAGCGAAGGGGGAGGGCTGGTCGAACCCCGACGACCAGCTCTTCGTTCCCCTCACCACCGCGCAGGAGCGGCTCTTTGGCGTGGACCATCTGACGAGCGTCCTCGCGCAGATGCGCGCCGAAGAGGATTTCGAAGAGGCACTCTTCGACATCGAAACCATTCTGCGCCGAAGCCACCGCCTTCGGGGTGAGGAGGAGAACGACTTTCGCGTCTTCCGCCAGGACTTCTTCCTGGCGACGATCCGCGATACCAATCGCGAGCTCGCTGCCTTCATCGTGTTAATCGCACTCGTATCACTTTTCGTGGGGAGTCTGGGCATCGCCAACGTGATGCTGGTCTCGGTCACGGAGCGGACGCGGGAGATCGGCATTCGCCGCGCGCTCGGCGCCACCCGCTCCCACGTCCTGCTTCAATTCCTGACCGAAGCCGTGGTGCTGGGTCTCGCGGGCGGAGCGCTCGGCCTGGCGGCGAGCTTCGCATCGGCGCGCATCCTGCTGGGCGGGGGCGGGGCGCTCGCCTGGGAGTGGGTGGGCTACAGCGTCGTCATCTGCGCGGTGATCGGCGTAGGTGCCGGAATGTATCCCGCGGTGCAAGCGGCCCGCAAAGACGTCATCGAAGCGCTCCGGTACGAGTAGCGTCCGTGTTGATCGAACTCCGCGGGGTGAGCCGGACCTACCGGATGGGGTCGATCAGTGTGCCGGCGCTGAGCGACGTCGATCTCGATGTCGAGGCCGGCGAATACCTCGCCATCACGGGGCCCTCCGGATCGGGGAAATCGACCTTGATGAACATCCTGGGCTGTCTGGACCAGCCCACTGCCGGCCGTTTCGTCCTGGACGGACAGGACGTATCCCAGCTCGGCGATGCCCAGCTCTCGCGGGTCCGCAACGCCCTGGTGGGTTTCGTGTTCCAGACCTTCAACCTGCTCCCCCGGGCCAGTGCGCTGGCCAATGTCGAGGCGCCCCTGATCTACGCTGGCGTGCGACGCCGGACCCGCCGGGAGCGCGCGCTAGAGGCACTGGGCCGGGTGGGGCTCGGCGACCGGGTGCAACACCGGCCCAGCGAGATGTCCGGGGGCGAGCGCCAGCGCGTGGCCATCGCCCGGGCCCTCGTGAACCGCCCCTCGCTCATCCTGGCCGATGAGCCCACGGGAAATTTGGACAGTGGGACGGGACAGGAGATCATGCGTATGCTGGAGGAGCTCCACCGGGAGGGCCAGACCGTCCTGCTCGTGACTCACGACCGGCAGATGGCGGAGTGCGCGCCCCGGCGGATCGCGTTGCGGGACGGGCACATAGAAAGCGGGGATGGCGCATGAAAGTCGGGGTGCTGCAGTTTTTCAGCTGGCCGGGGAGGCGGGTACCGCTGCCCGTGGTCTACGAACGGGCCCTAGACCGCATCCTGATCATGGATCAGACCGGTTACGACGCGGTTTGGCTCGCCGAGCACCACTTCAACGACTTCAGCGTCTGCCCCTCCGTCCACATCATGGGAACCCACATCGCGGCGCGGACGGAGAACCTGCGCATCGGCACCGCCGTCTCGTTGGCGGCCTTCTATCACCCCCTGCGGCTGGCCGAGGAAGTGGCGCTCCTGGACGTGCTCTCGGGCGGGCGCGTCAACTGGGGCGCCGGGCGGGGATTTGACGCGGTCGAATTCGAGGCCTTCGGCGTTACGCGCGAGCAGAGCTATTCCCGCTTCCGTGAGGCGGTCGAAGTGGTACACCGGGCTTGGCGCGAGGAACGCCTCACCTTCCACGGCGAATTCTTCGATTTTGAGGACGTCGAGGTGCTCCCCAAACCACTGCAGCAACCGCACCCGCCGAGCTGGATCGGGGTGACCTCGTCGCGTGCGATCGACTGGGCCGCCGAACACGGTCACTCAATCCTGATGGATCCGCACTGCTCCTTCCAAGAGTTGGCGCAGAAGCGGGAGTACTACCGGCTCGAACTCGAAAAGCACGGGCACACTCTGGCGGGGCGCGAGATCCCCATGGCGCGGCTTCTGGCGGTGGCCCCTACCGATCGTGAGGCCGAGGCGATCGCCCGGCGTGGTGCCGCTTGGATGGTGGGGACCTATGCCAACGACGCGCGGGGCAACCTGGCGAGCCCGACGCCGCAGCGGATTCCCGGGAGCTACGACCCTGTCGTCCGGTATACGGACGAGGTGGTGATCCACGGCTCGCCCGAGCGGGTGTTGGACCGCATCGAGGCGCTGCGATCGGAAGCGTCGCTCGACTACCTAATGTGCGCACCGCTCTCCCACGAGACCTTCCTTCACTTCACTGATAAGGTGCTCCCGCAGCTTCTCTGAGAGGACGGACTCTTGGCCAACCCCCAGCCTCTACACGGCCACGCCGTGGCGGTGATCGGCGGCGCGACCGCCGGCGCCGAGGTCGCCCACGAGCTCGCCGAGCTGGGGGCGTGGGTTGCCGTGTTCGAGCAGCACCCGCGCCCCTACGGCAAGATCGAGGACGGCTTGCCGCGCTGGCACGTGGGCTTGCGGCGCAAGGAATACGACACCATCGACCGCAAGCTCGACCATGCGAGCGTTGCGTTCGTTCCGCTCACCCGCATTGGCCGCGACCTGAGCTTCGACGACCTCGCGCACCACTGGGGATTCCAGGCTGTAGTGCTGGCCAACGGTGCCTGGCGCGACCGTCCCTTTCCGGTGGAGGGCTCCGACCACTACGTAGGCCGCGGGCTCATTTATCAGAACCCCTTTGTGATCGCCTTCAATCACGCAGACGAGGACGACTACGAAGGCCCGCGTTTTCCGTTTCGGGACGACGCCCTCGTAGTGGGGGGTGGGCTCGCTTCGATCGATGTCTCGAAGGCGCTGATGATCGAGACGACCCGCGCCGCGCTCGCCGAGCGCGGCATCGAAGAGGATTTCCTCGAGCTCGAAGTCAAGGGGATCCCGAAGCTGTTGGACCGCCATGGGCTGCGCTTCGAGGATCTCGGCCTCGCGGGGTGCACGCTCATCTACCGGAGCACGATCGCGACCATGCCGATTGTCGAGATCCCTCGCGATGCGAGCCCCGAGCGGCGCGAGAAGGGCATCGGGGCGCGCCAGCGACTGCTGGCCAAGGCGATGGAGAAATACTGTTTCCGGATCGAGCCCAGTGCCATTCCCGACGGCTTGATCGCGGAGGGGGGAGAGCTCGTGGGGCTGCGGCTGCGGCGCACGCGCACAGAGGCCGACGAAACCGTGATTCCCCTCGACGAAACCTTCGAGCGACGCGGCGCGTACGTGATTAGCTCGATCGGGAGTATTCCAGAGCCACTCGAGGGCGTTCCCATGAACGGCGAGCTCTATTCGCTGACCGACCGCGAACGCGGTCATCTGAAAGGATTTTCGAACGTGTTCGCGGCCGGCAACGTCGCGACCGGCCGGGGAAACATCGTCGCCTCCAGACGCCACGGGGCGCTCATCGCCGAGGCCGTCGCCGAAGCGTTCCTGGGTGTCGGTGACGAGGGACACGAACGGGAATCGACACTGATCGATGTCACCGAAGCGGTCAAGAACGAGACGGCCCAGCAGGTGGCCGATCACGTGGCGGCGCAAGGCCCACTCGATCCCGCACGCTTCGAGGCGCTCCGGAAGCGAGTGGAGAACCGCCAGCAGCGGGTCGGTTACGAGGGCTTGTACCGCACGTGGATTGAGCGCCACCGATCGACTAATTCAACGCGATGAACAAAGCCGCCGACATCAACACCAACCCGCTGCTCGAGGGCGACGAGCTTCCGGCGCTCGACCGCATCACCGTGGAGCACGTGGTGCCGGGGGTACGGGCCGCGCTCGCCGAGTGCGAGGCGCGGCTCGGAGCGCTCGAAGCCGAGCTCTCCCGGGGCGGCGGGGCCCCCGCGCGCGAGCTCTACCGGCGCTTGATCGCTCCGCTCGACGCCCTGACCGATCGGCTCGAGATCCCCTGGAACACTGTGAGCCAGTTGATGAGCGTCAAGAACTCGGACGCCCTGCGCGCTGCCCACGATGAAGTGCAACCCGAGGTGGTGGCCTTCTGGACGCGCCTCGGCCAAAGCCAGCCGCTCTATCGAGCGCTCGAGCGGCTGCGCGGCGCGCCCTCTTACGCCTCGCTCCGGCCCGAGGAGCGGCGCACGACCGAAGTCCTGCTGCGAGACGCCCAGCTTTCGGGCGTGGGCCTTGCGCCGGACGCCCGCGCGCGCTTCGCAGCGATCGAGCGCGAGCTCGCCGAGCTCGGGACGCAGTTCGCCAATCATGTCCTCGATGCCACCAAGCATTTCTCGCTGACGCTCCGCGAACCCGGCGACGTGGAAGGCCTCCCCGCGAGCTGGCGCGCCCTGGCCGCGCAAGCTGCCCGCGACCACGGCGAGTCGGAGGCCACCCCCGAGGCGGGCCCGTGGCGAGCGAGCCTCGATGCCCCCAACTTCATTCCCTTCCTGGCCCACAGCCGGCGCCGCGAGCTGCGCGAGCGGCTCTATCGCGCCTATGTCACCCGCGCGAGCGAGGGCGAGCTCAACAATGAGCCGCTCCTCGAGCGGATCCTCGCGCTGCGGGGCGAGCTCGCGGCGCTCCTCGGCTACGCGAGCTACGCGGAATTTTCGCTGGCAGCGAAGATGGCCCCGGATGTCGCAGCAGTCGAGGCGCTACTCGGACAACTCCGCGAAGCGTCCTGGGACGCCGCGCACCGTGACCTCGAGGAACTCGTGGCACTCGCCCGGCACACGGGAGTGCCTGAAGCCGAGGACATGAAGCCGTGGGACGTCGCGTTCTGGGCCGAACGATTGCGGGAGCAGCGCTTCGCGTACAGCGAGGAGGAACTGCGCCCCTATTTCCCCTTTCCGCGCGTGCTCGAGGGTCTCTTCGCGCTGGCGGCACGACTGTTCGGTGTGTCCATCGAGGCCGCCGATGGCGAAGGTCCCGTCTACCACCCCGACGTGCGCTTTTTCCGCGTCACCGACGGAGCCGGCGGGCCGCTCGCGGCCTTCTACCTCGACGCCTACGCCCGGCCCGGAGAGAAGCGTGGCGGCGCATGGATGGCGGAGTGTCTCGGGCGCCGACGCCGAGCGGACGGCTCGTTGCGCCTGCCAGTCGCCTTCCTGGTCTGCAATCAAACGCCGCCGGTCGGTGGGCAACCGTCCCTCATGACCTTCGACGAGGTGACCACGCTGTTCCACGAGTTCGGACACGGGCTTCAGCACATGCTCACCGAGGTCGAGTGCGGGCTCGTATCAGGGCTCTCGCATATCGAATGGGACGCGATCGAGCTTCCGAGCCAATTCATGGAGAACTGGTGCTACGACCGCGAGACCCTGCTCGGGATCTCCGCTCACATCGAGAGTGGGGAGCCGCTGCCCCAGGCGTTGTTCGACAAGATCACCGCCGCCCGCACCTACCGCGCCGGAAGCAACATGCTGCGCCAGCTCTACTTTGCGCTGACCGATCTCGAGCTCCACCACCGCTACCGACCGGGACGGCGCGCCGGCGAAACGGCATTCACCGTTCAACAGCGCATCGCAGAGCGCACCACGGTGCTCCCGCCGCTCCCGGAAGACCGCTTCCTTTGCGGTTTCGGGCACATCTTCGGCGGCGGATACGCCGCGGGTTACTACAGCTACAAATGGGCGGAAGTGCTCTCGGCGGACGCCTTCGCCGCCTTTGAAGAGGCGGGCCTCACCGACCCCGACGCGCGCACGCGCGTCGGGCGCCGCTTTCGGGCGACCGTGCTGGCGCGGGGCGGCAGCCTGGAACCCGGCGCAGTCTACCGGGCCTTTCGCGGCCGCGATGCCACGCCCGACGCCCTGCTGAGCCAGAGCGGATTGCGGAGCGTTCCGAAGTCCTCAGGCGCCGTGTAGCGAACGGGTACGCACCAGGCTACCGAGCAACGCCAGCGCGACGAGCGACGCGAGCATCGCCGACGGCTCCGGTACCGCTACGAAGTCCACATACGCACCCGCCATCCCCGAGACGCAGTCCACTTCGCGGTTGGCACCCATCACGGTAACTTCCACTTGTGACGTTCCCGAAAAGGCGCCGCCGCTACAGCTCACCTGGTGGGTGCCGCTGTTGACCAGCATCGCCCATCCACCGGCGCCGTTCGTTGTCACGTTGCCGCCGCCTACGCCTACCGTGACTCCCCCGAGCCCCTCGCCAGCGTCGTAGAGGGAGTTGTCGTTGGCATCGTCGAAGACGACGCCGGTGAGAAACGTATCGGAGGTGTTCTCGACCCCGGTGTGGAAGGCCCAGTAGTTGCGAAACATCGCGGCCTGATTGAAGCCGTAGCCCGCCGCCGCTTCTCGAAAGTTCCGGTTGAACTCGTTCATCGCCAGTAGTTGGACGCGGTGGCCAAGGCTCGGCGTACCCGGGTCGACGATCAATCCGGCTACCGCCTTGACCGGGTCGCTCAAATCCATGCTCCCCTGGCCAAATCCCGCAGCAATCGCTTCGATCTGGTTGCTGTCGTCCGGCAGCAAGAAGTTGCCGCCGCCCATGGCCGGAATCAGCATCGGGAGCGGATAGCCCGCCTCGCGCGCCAACAAATTCGGCCACTTGCCGGTGACCACGCTCTGGTGGGCGAAATAGTTGTTCGCCGCCATCTCCTCGGCGTGGAGCCGCGAGGAGTCGACCAGGAGTTCATTGATCGCCAACGGCGGCTGGGGAACCACTTCGACGAGGTCGGCCGGGTTGCCATCGCCGCCGATCGTGTCGTCGATCCCCATCTCGATAGCCCACGCCGGCGGATCGCTCCGCGCCCGGTTCACCTCGTAGACGAAGAGCTGCTCTTGCGGGGTCGGTTCGGCCGCGCCTGCCCCTACCGGGGTTGCGAGCGCGGCGAAAGCCACGGCGATCCAGAGCTCTCGCGGCTTGAAACATCGACGTCGGGACATGCGCAACCGTCCGGTGATGCCCGATGGTAACGGGTGGCCTAGTTTTCGACGAAGCTCTTGAGCAGCCGGCTGCGGCTCGGATGGCGCAGCTTGCGTAGCGCCTTCGCCTCGATCTGACGGATCCGCTCGCGGGTCACGTCAAAATCCTGGCCGACCTCTTCCAGCGTATGGTTGGCGCGCTCGCCGATACCGAAGCGCATCTTCAGCACCCGCTCTTCGCGCGGTGCCAGCGTTGAGAGCACCTTGCGGGTCTGCTCGGCGAGGTTCTCGTAGATCACCGCGTCTTGCGGATCGACGCAGTTCTTGTCTTCGATGAAATCGCCGAGGTGGCTGTCGTCCTCTTCGCCCACCGGCGTTTCCAGGCTGATGGGCTCCTTCGCGATCTTGAGCACCATGCGCACCTTCTCGAGTGGCATCTCCATCCGCTCAGCGATTTCCTCGGGCGTGGGTTCGCGACCGAGGACCTGCACCAGGAAGCGCGTACTTCGCACGAGCTTGTTGATCGTCTCGATCATGTGGACGGGGATGCGAATG
>CAZTOE010000075.1:0-17012 GCA_964615045.1 uncultured Spirochaetales bacterium | reverse complement strand
ACGGCTTCTGGCGTCGACTCGTGCAGGAGATTCCGATGGGGTCCAGCTTTCCGGTTCTGGTCGTCGATGATGGTGAGCTCGATGACGTCCGCGACATCCTGAACAATGCCCGGATCGACTTTGCCCATCTTCGCGGCAGCGCCGTCCCGCGTCCCCTTCCACCGCCGACCCGACTCTTCATCACCAACGCCCGAAACGCGCACTTGGCGAGGAGTTGGCCGCGCGACAATCCGGTGCGGATCGCGGTGGTCCCGGAGGATTCGGTCGAGCTGCGAGCTTCGCTGAGGGAGCTGGGCTTTCGGTACTTGGTGCGCCGCCCTACCCATCCCGTGGCATTGCGCCTGCTATTGATGCGCGCCCTGTACCAGGGCGAAGAGCGACGCTCGGAGCCCCGTGTCGCGATCGGCTACGAGGTTCGGGTGCGTTCGCGCATGCGCCGCCGCGATGCATGGCTCGTCGACCTCTCCAGGGGGGGCTGCTCGATCTTGGGAGATCGGCCGATGGGTTCCGGTACGCCCGTGTCGCTGCATCTGCCCGCGCAGCTCGACGCCGGCCCGGAAGACCTGGTGTTGACTGGCAAGGTATTGCGGCATACACGATTGACGCGGGGCAAAGAGGGTCGCTATCTGATGGCGATCCGGTTCGGCGAACTCCATCCGGCGACCCTGAAGCGGCTCGAAGCTACGCTCTCCTCAGCGCTTCTCGACGCGCAAGAAGGGGAAGTCCAATCGGCACCGAAAGCGCCCGCGGAACCCGAGACTGCCGAAGTCGAGAGTACCCCGGAGCGACGTCAACAGCGTCGGGTCCAATATGAGCGGCGCGTGATCGCCTCGGTGCGCGACGCAATGCATCGCATCTTGATCGGCCGTGATCTGTCCGCGGGCGGCATGCGCATCGAGCCACACGCCGATCTGCGCGTTGGTGACGAACTGCGCGTAGCCGTCTACGACGCCAAGCGGGCGACCCCGCTGGTCGTCGAGGCGGTCGTCGAGCGCGATGACGGGCCGAGCGGACTCTTGCTCCGCTTCGAGGAAGTCGAGCCGATCGTGGCCGAGCGTCTCGAGGCGTTGGTCGCAACGCTCCCTCCAGTCGAATGTTTGGACGACGGCGAAACGGGGGCGATGGGAACCGTGGTCTCCGAAATCCTCCAGCCGCGCTAGCCACGCTCGACCGCTTTGCGGGCCGCGAGCCACACCTCGACGGCTTCCGCGGAGCAGGTCCCCTTCTCACAGAAAATGGCCTGCAGGACTTCAGCCGAGATCTGAGATGCGTTTCGCCACCAGAGGTCGCCATTAACGATCAAGGTCGCGATCGCGATGCGGGGCGCGTCGGCTGGCGCTACGCCAATGAACCATTCGTAGCGGCCGTCGGGATCATGGCCGCTCAAGCTGCCCGTCTTTCCCGCTACCCGCACGGGTCCGAGGAGTGGCCGGCCACGGCGGTCTCGAAACGCCCGTCTCGCGGTACCGGAGCGGGTCGTCTCGACCAGCATGGAACGCAGGCGGCGCGCGAGCCCCGGCGCGAGCACCGGGGCACTCTTGGACGCGGTCGGGATCCGAAGCGGGTGCCCGGTTGGATCGAATACCCGGCCGACCCAACGGGGCTCGACGGGAGCACCCTCCGCGACCCAGGCCGCGAGCCGCAGGGCCCCGAGCGGCGCGATTCGGGACCCACCCAGACCCGAGCCCAATCGCCCTAGATCGAGCCGATTCTCCACGGGATCAAGCTGCGCCGCCTCGTGGGCGGGCGCCGGCTGTCCGAGAAGCTGCATGCGTTCCATCTCGCGGCTCACCGCTTCGGAGCCGAGGTCGTGAACCGCGAACTGCGCAAAGCACTGATTGTTGGAGGTCGCAAGGGCGCGTTCCAGGCTCGCTTGACGGCCGGCGCGAGGCGGATCGAGACGCGCTCGGGTGAGGCGGTAGGGGTTCCCCACAAAGAGGCAAGCGCGCTCTGCAGCCGTAGGCCGCTCGCGCAGGAGGGCCGAAGCCGTCACGACCTTCATCAACGACGCCATTGGATACGAGCGCGTAGCGGGAAACACGGCTGGATCCGTCGACTCGTAGGCGAGCAGTCCGCCGCTCTCGAGGTCCATGATGAGGACGTGGCCGAGCGCGACCCGACCGCGGCGAAGGATGGCTTCGACGCGGCCCGACAGCTCGGGGTCGACGGTGTATTCGACGTCGTACCGGATCGGCTCCGCGCCGGGCTCTGGCGCGAGGGTCACCAGCTCACGCGCCGGTTCCCCTTCCCCACCTACGAAACCTTCCACGCTTGCGCCCCGCGCACCCGGTGGCAAACGCGCGAGAAGTTCCGCCGGGACCAGCGCGGGGGCCGCAGAAACTCGGGGAGACACCCCTGGCTGGGCAGGCACTATCGGACCGCCGGCGCCGTGTGCTCGCCAGAGCCAGGGCAAACCCGTGAAAAAGAGCAGAGCGGCGACGGTGAGGCGGCCGCGCCACGTCATGTGCCTCCGCCTGGGGGCCAAGAGATCTCGTTCGAACTCCAACCGTCCCACCCGACTGATTCCTCCCTCGTCGGCGAGCGTGACCCAGCCGGTCGAGCCGGGCGCGACCAGACCAGATTGTCGGGGGGTGGGGTGCGCCGCTTATAGGGCGACGACTTCAAGAACCTCGGGTACCGCTTCCTTGAGACGGCGTTCGATGCCGAGTTTGAGGGTTGCCGTGGAACTCGGACATCCACTGCAGGCGCCCTGCAGCACCAGTTCGACGATCCCGTCGCGGAAGCCGACAAAAAGCACATCGCCCCCATCCCGCGCGACGAAGGGACGAATTTCATGATCGAGAATGGCGCGGATTCTCATCTCCAGGGTCGATTCGGTGCTCTCGGGGGCTCGTTGACAAAATCCGGGGCCGAGAGCCGGCTCGCCGCCAGCCACAAAGCTACGGATCGCCTCGACCAATGGCTGAGCGAGACCTGGCCACTCTGCGTCGGGGGATTTGGTGACGGTGACGAAATCCGGGGTGAGGAAGACGCTCGTTACGCCCGGGATCGCCAGGAGCGCCTCCGCCAGCGGAGAAGCCTCACGCCCTGGGGCGGACTCGAAATTCGCCACCGCCTGTACCCCGGCGAACGGCGGGCTGACCATCCACTTGACGCTGTGGGGATTCGGCGTGCGTTCCGCACGGAGCTGCAGTTCGAGTTCGGAGTTCATCGCCAACGTTCCAATCCGGTTCCCAGCTTCTAGGAGCGCTTGGAGGCGCTACAACGATGCCCTGGCGGGGTGGCGGCGCGAGCAGAGGGTAAGGCCAGCTCCCGATACATCAATGGTGGGATCAACGGTCAGGCAGCAAGGATCAGTCCGCTTCGGGACCAAAGAGCTCTAACTCGATCCCCTCCAGGGTAGCGACGTAGTAACCCCGCTCGCGCGCCAAGGCGTACTCCCGCGGGCCATTGTAGCCCCAGGCCGCGAGTACGCAGCGGACGCCGAGTTCGGCAACGGCGTCGAGGTGATTGACCTTGTCATCGATGAAGGTGATCTCTTCGGGAGGCAGGCCGAACTTTGCGGTCAAGTGACGGTGGTGACTGACTTTGCTGACCCCGACGTCTTTATCGAGAACGCGTTCGTCCGGGAACAAATCCCGAACTCCGTACGCGTCGAGCAGCAACCCGACCGAACGCCGATCTTTCGCGGTCGCGATGGCGTAGGGGCAGCTCCCGGCTCGCCGCCGAAGCACCTCGAGAAACGGGGCGAAGGGTCCCAGCATGGCATGCCAGCGTTGGGGCTCTTCCCGCGAGAACGAGCTGCGTTCCCGGTAAAAACGCTCGTGGTAGTGGCGCAACCACTCGGGGTCCAAACCGCTGCGGAACGCGTCGTAGGCTTGTTGATCCGGAAGTTCAACACGCCGATCGATCGCGCTCAGCGCAACACCGAAATCCTCGGCGCGGTTGCCCAAGGGCATGATCTCGAGGAAGGCGTGGTAGAGGGCAGCGGGGTCCCGGGTGGACAATGCGTCGGGTTCATCCAGCGCGCGGTACGTGCGGAGAGCCACCTCGAACGATTCCGGGGCGGAGTCGGAGATAACACCGTCAAAGTCGAGGCTCAAGAGCTTCACCGAAGACGCTCCGAGGCGCCCCGGCGGACGGTGAGGACGGGCTCTCCAAAGCCGGTTCCCGCGAGCAGTTGATCGAGGAGCAGACGCACGTCGGCGTGGAGCTCCTCGGCGCGCATGGCCCGGGCGACGCGGGACGGTGAGACCCCGCGGCCGACCACCGCGGCCAGCTCGCTGTAGCGGGTGAAAAGTGCCTTGGCGTTCAGGTCGCGCAGCGCCTGTTCATTCTCGAGAGCAGGAAGGTGATCGGCAAAAAAGCGCTCGACGCGGCGGTCGTCTGGGGGAAGTCGGACGCTTCGGCGAATCGCGTCGGGAACGAGGAGATAGCTCTCGATATGGCGCCTTCTCCAGGTGAAGAAACCGAGCGCCCCTTGATCCGCCGCGCGAGGAGCGTCCTGGCCCTGGTCGCCATCCAATAGACACAGGCCGGCGAGCTCGGGCTCGCGTGCGCGCAGCGCCTGGAAGTGGCGTTCGGCGCGAGCCGGCTGACAGCCTCCCAGAATGACCGTCTCCTGGGCCAACCACCGCGCCAGCGGGCGCGACAGCGCACGGGCCCAGGTTTCGACCAGGCCGCGGTCTCGCGGCCCTTCCACATAAAAGACGAAGCGGCGTCCGGAGGACGGGCCTGCCGCCGAACGGACGGCTGCTCGCATCGGCCGAAACCTAGCCGGGGCCCAGCGGGCCGCCAGGCCGACGCCGTGACAACGACCGCTCTGGCTCGCGGTACCGGTCTTCCCTACCCGACCCGGTTGCCGCATTTGACCCCTGTGGCTCCCGGTCGCTAAGTGGTCGGCGAATCCCGCTCGAGAACGGCTAGGGCTTCGACGTGACTCGTCTGCGGGAACAGGTCGAAGCCGATGACGCGCCGGAGCTGCCAGCCTTCGGCGCACAGCACCCCCACGTCGCGCCCCCACGAGGCGGGGTCGCAGGCGAGATAAACGATGCGTTTGCCGACGCCCGCCGCCAGCTCCCCGGCGCCCGCGCGACCGAGCCCCGCGCGCGGGGGATCGAGCACAGCGACTTCGGGCTCGTGCTCCCGGAGCCAACCTCTGAGGCGCGCCGGGGTAACCGAGGTACAAACGACGTCGACACCGCCGACCCCCGCGCGGGCGAGGTTGTCGCGCAGATCCCGGCAGGCGCTCGCCGAGGCTTCGACGCAGACGAGTCTCGCGAAGCGCCGACCGAGCGGGAGGCTGAAGAACCCCGCCCCCGCATAGAGCTCGAGGGCGGCAGCGCCGGTGCCGGCCGCCCGGGCCACCTCGTCGACAAGGCGCGGGAGGAGTAAGGCGTTGGCTTGAACGAATACCCCGGGCGATACCCAAAACCGGTCGCCGGCGACCGCGATCTCCAGCCGTTCGTGAAGGGATGAGGGTGCGGGCTGCGCGACGCCCCTCTCCACGCAGCGCACCACGCCGTCGGCGCCGGCCGTGAGCTCGAGCTCCAAAGACGCTGCGGGAGCTGCATCCCGCTGCGCTGCAAGGGTCGCGAGCCGCTCAGATAGTGGAGCGACGAGGAGCGGGCAACCGCGTATCGCGCAGATCTCGTGGGAGTGTCTCTTCCGAAACCCGACCCGATGGCCCGCGCAGCCCAAGCGGGCGCGAGCCCGGTAGGCCCAGGGTTTCGGGGAGGCCACGAACTCGATCTCGGGAAGCTCACGTGCCCGGCCGATCCGAACGAGGGCGTCGCGAAGGAACTGCAGCTTGGCGGCGACCTGCGTCGAGTAGGACAGATGTTGCCAGGTGCAGCCCCCGCATTCCCCGAAGACGGGGCAGCGCGGCTCCACCCGATCCGGGCTCGCTTCTAGAAAAGCCTCGACTTCCGCGCGGCCATGGCGCTTTCGGAGCTCGGTCACGCGAGCACGGACCCGGTCCCCGGGCGCCGTAGCCGCGACAAAGAACACCCGTCCGGCGGCGTCGCGACCCACCCCCTCCCCGCCGACCGCGAGGTCGCGGATCGCCACCTCGATCGCATCGCCGATCCGGGGAATGGAGTTGTCGGCCTTCACGATGACGCGTCGACGGTGAAGCCCAGCGCCTCCAGCTCGCCGCGCGTTCGCTCCGCCTGCAGCGCCTCTCGAAACGCGAGCACCGCGGGTGCCTCCCACCGCGAGCGGGGAATCGCAAAATCGTAGTGCTCGGCGCGCAGCGGTTGGAAGCGGAGCCCTGCGGCGCGCGCGATGTTCTCGATCGAGACTCCCCAGTCTGCGCGTCTCTGAGCGATCGCGGCGGCGACCGCGTAGTGCGACCGCGGTTCGTAGGCGTACCCCGGTGGGCGCCGTTCGCCGAGGAGTTCATCGATCAGGATCCGGGTGCCACTGCCGCGGTTTCGGTTCACCATTCGCAGCGACACATCGGCGATCAGTTCCTCGATGGATCGGGTTTCATCTGAGCGCGTCGCAACGCCCTGCATGCGCGTGTAGCCGCGCATCAAACACAACTCGTCGGCCAAGAAACTCTCGTTGTAGCGACCGGTCTTGGGGTCCAGCAAATGGATGGGAGCGATGTCACATTCACCCCTCCTCGCCGCCGCGAGCCCACCCATGCTTCCGACCGCGAGCACCTTCACGCGTAGGCCCTCGCGTCCCAAGGAGGCGGCGAGGACATCGAGCCCGGCGCAGTGACTGCCAATGATCACGAGATCCGCGACCGCGACATCGTGCCCGATCAAGGTCACCTGGACCGCTTCATCGGCCTCTACGATCTCACGGTTGCGCGGGATGCGTACGAAGCCGTCGGCGCGGCTAAACGAGGTCACGCTGCCACTACCTTTGCCCATCGGGTAGGCCGCGAGCCCGCCGTCCGGGCCGCGCACCAGTCCCACCAGAAGATACTCGAGGCGTCCGCGCTCGGAGGGAGTGCGCAACGCCATCCGGGCGCCCACAGCCTCGCGTCGCTCCCGCGGCAAGCCCGCCATGGAGCGCAACACCGGCGCGACAAACTCGTGGAAGGTGAAGATCGCGGAGGTGGGAAAGCCCGGAAGGACCACCACCGGCTTGCGGCCGGCCGCGGCGAGGCAGATCGGTTTACCCGGGTTCAGGGCAACGCCGTGCACGACGACACCCGGCTCGAGTTCGGCCACCACCCGCGCGTTGAGATCGCCTTCGCCTTTCGAGGTACCGCCCGAGAGCAGAACCAGATCCGCGCCGGCGAGCGCTTTGGAGAGCGCCTCGCGAAGCGCCGCTTCATCGTCGCGGAAGGCACCGAAAGTGATGGGGATGCCGCCGAGCTCTGCGACCGCGTCGGCCAGGATCCGTCCGTTGCTGTCGTAGACGTGACCCGGACGCATCGCCTCGCCGGGCTGGAGAATCTCGTCCCCGGTCGAGAGTACGGCAACGCGCGGGCACCGCACCGCGGGAACGCGGTCGCGGCCAATCGCAGCAAGCACCCCGGTCTCGCGCGAGGTGAGTCGGGTCCCGGCGAAGAGCACCGTCTCGCCCCGCCCGATGTCCGTCCCGGCGAACGACACGGCTCCGCCCGGCACGGTAGCCCTGCGCACGATCAACCGATCGTCTTCCGCGTCGGTGACTTCGACGGGCACCACGGCATCGGCACCGCGCGGGAGCATGGCGCCGGTCGCGATCGGGGTCGCCGTTCCGGCCTCGACCTCGAGCGTCGGCGCGGACCCGGGCACAAGGCTCTCCGCGTTGAGCCGCAGGACCGCCGGCTCCTCTTCGCTGGCACCGTAGGTGTCTTCGGCGCGCACTGCGAAGCCGTCCATGTTGGAGCGATCAAAGCCGGGGACGTCCAACTCGGCTCGGATGCCTTCGGCGAGGACGCGACCGAGTGCATCCTGCAGGTCGAGCTCCTCGCTGGGGAGGCGGCCGGCGTCGATCGCAGCTAGCCAGCGACGTTC
This sequence comes from uncultured Spirochaetales bacterium, assembly GCA_964615045.1. Lineage (GTDB taxonomy): Bacteria > Myxococcota_A > UBA9160 > UBA9160 > PR03 > JANQRO01. The sequence continues at coordinate 9,090 of CAZTOE010000075.1, read as the reverse complement.
GGCTTCGTCGCGATCGAGAACCTCGAGAAACTGCCGCTGTTTCACCGCATCGCCTCGGGAGGCGGATCGTCGTAGAGCAAGACCTCGACCTCATCCCCGTCAGGCATTCCCTCGAGTTCTCGGGGAACGATCACGCACCCGGCAGCGCGCACTGTGGAGGAAAGAATCGATGCACCGGAGGTCGCCAGGGGAACCACGCGTCCCGCTTCGATCGCAACGCGCACGTAGTCGGTGCGCCCCACCGCCGAGCTGAGCTTGCGCGCCAGGGGCAGTCGGATCCGCCGGTGGGGCCAGGCCCGCGACCGCCCGCCCAGGGCGCGGAGCGTAGGGCCCGCGAAGAATTCGTAGGCGCAGAGGCAAGACACCGGATTTCCCGGTAGCAGGAAAACGAAGCGGTCCCCGATCCGCCCGACTCCGGCCGGGCTCGACGGACGCATCGAAACGCCGTGGAAATCGAGAGACCCAAGCTCCCTCAGGAGACCTGGTGCGTGATCCTCCTGCCCGACGGAACTTCCACCGGACACGAGGACGATGTCGGGCAGCGGGTTGGCCAGTGCGGCGCGGATCCTGGACGGCTCGTCGGGAAGAATCTCATAGGGCAACACCTCTCCGCCGTCGCGTTCGACCAGCGCGCGCAACACGACGGAGTTGCTATCGACGATACAGTCGCCCCTGGGCTTCGAGCCGGGCGGCAACAGCTCATCCCCGGTGATGACGAAGGCGACCCGAGGTCGTCGGACGCAACACACGGGCGCGCTCCCGATCGAAGCCAGGAGCCCGGCGTCTTGGGGTCGCAGACGCCGGCCCGCGCGCAACACGATATCCCCGGCCCGGATATCCTCGCCGATCGCCCCTACGTTTCTGCGCGGCGCTACGGCTTCGCTGATTTCGACGCAACCGTCGTCCTCGGCAGTGACCTCGGCCATCACGACGGCATCGGCGCCGCGCGGCACGGGCGCCCCGGTCATGATGCGAACCGCCTGCCCGAACCCGAGTTCACCGCTGAAACCACGCCCGGCGAGCGAAGTCCCGATCACTTCCAGCGAGACCGGTTCGTAGGCGCTGGCGCCGAAGGTGTCTTCGCCGCGGACCGCAAACCCATCCATGGCGGCGCGTGGGAAGGCGGGCACCGAGACCTCGGCGCGCACATCCGCCGCCAACACGCGGCCCGAACAAGCGAAGAGGTCCACTGGCTCGGCGGAAAGGGGCTTCGCGGTTTCGGCGAGAAAGCGGTCGACCTCTTCGACGTCGGCCCGCTCGCGGAACCCCCGCATGCGAACGTCTTGGCTCATCGCCCTAGGTTAACGCGACGACCAGATGCTTGGGATTGCGGAACACCAGGGGCCTTCCGGCCCCCGGCGCGGTGTCCGCGTTCGCCCGAAGGGCTAACCCGCCGCCTTGGTGTTGAACAGCGAATCGCGCGGGGCGAAGCGCTGCGTGCGGGCCTGCAAAATCACTTCCTTCGGCACATCGAAGACCAGCGAGTGGTCGGGTCCCACGCCTTCTTTCTTCATGACGTCGGGCAGATCGTCGTCGTCGAGGGTCCATCCCGCGCCATCGTTGAAGGCCCACTCATCCTGCAAACACTGCCAGCCCATGTCGGCGATCTTCTGCGGCGTGACCTCGTCTCCCAGATAGTGGCTGTAGTAGTGGGCCAGGTCGGTCAGCGTCGGCTGGAGAAACTGGCAGAAACCCGAAGAGTCGACCGCAGCGTTGATGATCTGGATCTCTTGAGAGGCCTGGGCGTACTCGTCCGGCTTGAGCCCCGGATTGATGATCAATCCCGCGGTGTGATCGGCGCCCATCGGGCTCGTGGCGTAGGTAACGCCAGTCGCCTTGAGCGGCCGCGGATCCCAGGCGGGGAGCGCCTGGCCTTTGACCACAGGAACGCGGGCGTGATTCCGGAGCCTTCCGACGGCGGCGGCGCCGTTGCCGATTGCCTTGCCGAGCTCAGTGCCCTGGGCGATCTCTTGGAAGAGCCGGTGCATGCCCTCGACATCACCCCACTCGAGTCCACCGGAATCCATGTAGACGGCAATGGCCGCTCCCGTCTCGATGGTATCGAGGCCGAGTTCGTCGCAGAGCCGGTCAAAGTCGGCCACATCCTCCCAGCTTTTCACGCCGCAGTTGGAGCCGAGCAGCGTGAGCGTCTCGAACTCGAGAGCCGACGTCTTGTATTCGCCATCCTTGTCGTGAACGATGTTCGAGCACTGCACGATGCAGCCGGTCATGCAGTTGTGCATGCCGCCGCCCCGCTCCTCGAACGACGCCACGATATTCTTGCCGTCTAGCGTCCCGACGTCTGGCGACTGGCCCTCGGTGCGGTTCCTGTACGGGAAGGTGTTCAGCATGTTCGCCACCGGCACGACGGCGCTGGTGCCGTACTTGAAGAACAACTCTCCTTCCCGGTACGCCTTGGTGTAGTCCTTGGCGTAGCTGGTGAATTCTTTCCGGTGGGCGGGTGCGCGGACCGGCCGCTTCCCGGAATCCACCGACACCCACTTGAGGCACTTGGAGCCCATCACGGCACCGACACCGCCACGTCCCGCGTGGCGTGCGGGTCGTCCCTCGGTATCGGTACAGGCGACCGAGGCACCAGACAAGCACATCTCACCTGCGGGACCGACGCTGATGAAAGAGGCATTCTTCGGGTAACGCTCGTAGAGCTTCTCGCAGAGCGCGTAGTTCCAGAGTCCCTTGTGTTGATCGGCTGAGACGAGGCGCACGCCTTTTTCGTCGACCTCGAGCCCCCAGCGCTTTTCGCGGTCTGCGGGCCGACCGGTTACCACGATGCAGCGGTAGCCGAGCTTCATCAGGTCCTGCCCGGGATTGCCTCCGACATTGGCTTCCTTGATCGCGTTGGTGAGCGGGCTCTTGCAGCCCACCGAGAGCCGACCCGAGGTCGGGGCCGAAGTTCCCGACACGACCCCGGGCGCTAGCACCAGGATGTTTTCCGGGCCGAGCGGATCGCACTTCGGATTGCACTCCTCAAGCAGGATGCGAGCAGAAAGTGCACGCCCGCCGAGGACCCGCCATTTTTCGGGAAAGGGGACGGCGGTCGCCTCCTGCTTGGTCATGTCGACGCGGATGTAGTGATCGCCTTGGGCGGCGCTCATCGGCAGTGCCTCCTGATTGCTGTGTTTGCAGTCGCAATCGTATCAAAGACTGCGCCCGACGAGGACACCCCATGCCCAAACCCCGCGGGGTCCGCGCTGCGGTTCGGGGGCGCCGACGTCTTCAACCGCCTGCGATCGCCGAGAGGATCTCGAGGCGATCCGCAGCCTCGATCTTGTGCTCGAGTGCATCACCGTTCGCGAGCTGATCCCCATTCAGGAACAGCTTGACGAAGTGATGAACGTCGCCACCAGGGTCGAGTACCAGCGGCCGAAAGCCGGGAAACCGATCCTCGACCGCGTCGATGCATCCTCGCACCGTACCGGCTGAAACCTCGACCTCCGCTTTGCCTTGGGTCGGGCCCTGGTACGGGGGGGGAATCACAACCGTGGCCATCGCGGCTTTTCTCCTCGCGAGCGGATTCTAGGGGAGTGGTAGCGGCCCGCTCACCGCGCGTCAGGGCCTCGCCAGTAGCGACGGTACGCCCGGACCCGCCAGAAGCCCTGGTCGGGGACATCAAACGGGTCGTGGCGTCGTGGATTGGGCAGCCAAGCCGTCAGAAACCCGTCGCGATCGAAACCATGATACACGCAACCGGTGTCGAGTCCCCGGAGCCCACGAGCCACGTGCAGGCCTTGCAGGGCCCAATGGCCGTAGACGACTCCATAGCCGTGGCCGCGCTGGGCCCACACCTGGTGCCAGGGGCGCCGGCGGCCAAAGGGCTCGCGGCTCGACCAATCATCGTCATCATCGGGATCAACGCTCCGGCAGCGGGTGAGGCGCTCGAGATCGTCCGCATCCGAATCCGCTGCGCGCCGGGCCGTGAGCAGGCGCTCGAGGTCCGCTTCGTCGCCGTTGAGCCGAGTCTCAAGGTGGCGAGCGCGGCTGGTCAGGTGCTCGCGCGTCCAGGCGGGCGCGACTGCTGCATGCACCATGGCGAAACACCGTGACCCGATCTCACCGGTAGCGACCAGCGGCCGACTTCGCAGCCAGGCGATCCAATCGGTCGTATCGGGCCGCTCCAGAAGCTCTTGAAATGTGTCATCCGGAGCGGGCTCGCGACAGCCCAGGGCCAGACGGAGTAGCGCGATCTCGTGGTTGCCGAGGATGGTGCGCGCCCGGCCCTGTTCGCTGAGTTCTCGAACCCGGTCGAGTACGCGCAGGTTCGCCGGCCCGCGGTTGATCAGATCACCGACGAACCAGAGCTCATATTGCGATCCGAACTCCCGCCCCGCCCAGCCCACCAGTTCGTCCAACTCGTCCGCACAACCCTGAACGTCTCCGACAAAAATGAGCTGCACAGCGGCAAGATAGCCGTGAAGCTCGCGACGAGTCCCGAATTCCCGGGGGAATTCTTCGCAACCCCGGGTCCGCTAAGCTGTTCCGCGCGCCGGGGGGTCCATCGACAAGGCGACCCCACGCCCCACATTCTCAAGCGGCGCGCACTGTTCCAGCCGGGGCATTCCGGGGGGATCTTGGAACGCCACCTGATCATCTGCGATGGAGCCGAGCTCGCCCGGCTCTGGAGCCGCATTCGCTCTGGGAATGGAGAGGAGCTGCTCTGGGTGCCGCGCAACGACGACGAGTCGCGCGCACGGCCGCCCGGGTTCCGCAGTCTCGCCGGTGGTTTATCCGTCGAGGCCATCGCGAGACTCGAACCGACGGAGGCTGATGCCTTCGGCATCGTGACCGAAGAAGGCGCCTTCGCCCGCGCCGCGGTGACTGCGCTCCGCGAGGCCGCACCTCGTTGCCCGGTCCTGGTGCTCTCCGACCGCCTCGCGGTGAGCGCCCTGCCCGAGCACCGCTGCATCCGCCTCGGCGGACTCCGCTCCCTGATTCGCGACGATTTCGACGAGGAGTTCGACCACCTCGCCAACCTCCGCCGCCTGGTTCAACTGCGGGAGTTGTTGGACGGACGCGAGAAGGTCGCAATCTTGCTGCAGCCGGATCCGGACCCCGACGGCATCGCATGCGGCTACGCCTTGCGCTCGCTGCTGGGCCGCAAGAGTCCGACCGCGCCCTTGGTTTCGTTTGGAGAGGTACAGCGCCCGGAGAATCGAGCCATGGTTGCGGCTCTGGGCATCGAGGTCCGCACGATCGGGCTGGAGGAACTCGCCGCCTTCGACGGCCTCGCCTTGGTCGATGTGCAGCCAACCGTGTTTGGCGAAGTGCCCCCGGCCCGGACCCAGTCGGTGGACGTGGTGATCGATCATCACCCCGTGCGGAGCGGCTACGAGGCGGCACTTTCCGACATCCGGCCGAGCTACGGAGCGACCGCCACGATCCTCACGGAATACTTGCGAGCCGGGGGCGGCGAGATCAACTCCCGACTCGCGACGGCGCTCCTCTACGGGATCAAGACCGACACCCAGCTGCTGGGGCGCGAAACCCATCCCAAAGACATCGAGAGCTTTGCCTTTCTTCACTCGCACCACAGCCCCGCGCTGCTGCGCCGCATCGAGCGGCCCGCCCTTCCCGTCGACGGCCTGCGCGCGCTCGGCCGGGCGCTGGCAGAAACCGGGGTGTCCGAGGGAATCCACATGCTCGTAATGGGACGCGTCCGGGAAGACGTGATCCCGCAGGTCGCCGATCTGGGCCTCCAGGCGGAGGGCGCGGAATGGTCCGTGGCCGCGGGCATTGTCGGGGGCGACCTGGTGTTCTCGGTGCGCAACGTTGGGTATGTGCGGGCCGCGGGCGAAGTCGTGCGCGCTGTCGTCGAGGGTCTTGGGGTCGGGGGCGGCCACCGCACGATGGCCAAGGGCATCATCCCGCTTCGCGCGTTCCGAGGGGTCTACGGGCGGGCGGACCGCTCCACCATCCGCCGCGCCCTCGGCGAGGCCTTCATGAAGGCCATCCACGGTGAGCAGAGATCGCGGGGCGAGGCGTAAGCCCGCGAGCGGGACCCGTCAGAAACGGACCGCGGAGCGATCGCGTGGCGCGCCGGCGCCACGACCTGTGTTAGGTTGGCGTAACGCTTGGAGTTTGCACGATGGCCTCACCGACGGTTGTGCCGAGCGTTTCCGCTCTGAAGGACTTTGTGGGCAAGAAGCTCGGCCCCTCGGACTGGGTCGAAATGACCCAAGAACGGATCGCCGCCTTTGCCGACGCCACCGGCGACCACCAGTGGATCCACCTCGACACGGAGCGGGCGGAGAAGGAATCCCCCTTCGGGTCGACAATTGCCCACGGCTACTTGACCATTGCGTTGGCGCCTGCGCTGCTGCCCCAGGTGCTGCAAGTCGAGGGCGTGCGGCTCGTCGTCAACTACGGTCTCGACAAGATGCGGCTGCCGGCCCCCGTCCCTTCAGGCGGGCGCGTGCGCCTCTCGGTCGAGATCAAGGACGTCCGCGAGCTGGGCGGAAGCGCTGCCCGCGTCAGCATGGGCTTCACCTTCGAGGTCGAGGGCGGCGGTAAGCCCGCCTGCGTCGCCGACGCCGTCTACGTCTACTATTCCTGAAGGAACGCGCGGACTTCGCGCACGAATGCCTCCAGCTGGTCGTGATGGACCCAATGGCCGGCGTCCGCCAAGGTGACCGCGCGAGCGTTGGAGAAAGGTTCCATGCGGCCGTCCTTTTCCGGATCACTTGCCCAGCTGTCCTCCCCGCGGACTAGGAGCGTGGGACAGGCGATTCGCGACCAGAGAGCGCGCATGTCCTGATCATCGAAGCGATAGGGCGCCGTCGCACGAACGTAGTTGTCGAATTTCCAACTGAAGGTTCCGTCCTCGTTGCGGGCCACGCCATGGACCGTCAGGTGATGCGCCTGCTCAGCGGACAGAAACGAATTTGCCTCCTGCATGCGATGGGCGGCGGCTTCGATGCTGGGGTAGCGACGCGGTTGGCGGGCGGCCAGTTCGCGCATTTGCCCGATCCATTCCTGCATGCGCTCCTGCGGCGGCCGACTGCGTATGCGTTGAATCAGCTCGGGGGCGGGGCCGAGCCCTTCGATCGCCACAAGCTTGCGGACCCGCTCGGGGTAGACCCCGGTGTATTGGAGCGAGATGGCTCCCCCCAACGAATGCCCGATGATCGTCACGGGGAACTCCGAGAGTGCATCGAGTAGACGCGAGATATCGAGGACGAACTCGGGCATCGAGTACATCCCCCCGGTCACCCAAGCGCTGTCACCGTGACCGCGGAGATCGGGTGCCACGATGTGCCAATCCGCTCGGAGTTCGCGCGCCACCCAATCCCAGTTGCGAGCGTGGTCGCGCCCGCCGTGCACGAGCAGCAGCAGGGGTTTCTCCGGGTTGCCCCAATCGACGTAGTGCAGGCGCAGGCGCTGCGAGATGTAGAAGTTGGAGGCCGGGCCGCTGTGTTCGTCCATCGTATCGCCGTGGGATAGGTTGACGGGAACGAAGCACGCGATTCGTGCCCGCGCCACTGTTATGCTTTCGCTGTGCGTATCGCATTGGCCCAGATCAACCCCACGGTGGGCGACCTCCGCGGCAATCGCACTCTGTGCGAAGAGGCAGCCTCAAAGGCGGCGGCCGCTGGTGCCGACCTCGTGGTCTTCTCGGAGCTCGCGCTTTCGGGCTACCCACCGATGGACCTGCTCGAAAGGCACGGTTTTGTAGCGGATCAGGAGCGCGAACTTCAAGCGCTCGCGGCGGCGAGCGAGCGGATTGCGATCGCGGTGGGGGCGATCGTGCCCGCCGATGGCCCGGGGCCCCGTTCGCTCTTCAACGCCGCGGTTCTGTTGGCGGGCGGCAAGCGCGTGGCGACCCAGGCGAAGACCCTCCTGCCGACCTACGACGTGTTCGACGAGCGGCGCTATTTCGCGCCCGCCACATCGCGGCAAGTGTGCTCGCTCGGCGGAATCGCTCTCGGTCTCTCGGTGTGTGAAGACGCATGGACCGAACGCGTTGCGTACGCCTCGGATCCCCTCTCCCAACTCCACGACCTCGGCGCGGATCTGGTGTTGAACCTCTCGGCCTCTCCCTGGCACGTCGGCAAGCCCCTGGAGCGGCGAGAGATGTTCGCCCGCACCGCAAAGCGCTTGGGCGTACCCGTGGTGTTCGTGAATCAGGTCGGCGGAAACGACGAGCTGATCTTCGATGGGGCCTCCTTCGTCGTCGATAGCCGTGGCCGCGTTCGCGGCTCACTCCCTCTGTTCGAAACCGCGCTTGAGCTTGTGGACCTCGAGACCGCGCCCGAGCGCGGTCCTGCGGACGTGGAGGAGGAGGAGGGGGCCGCACAACTCGCGGCGGGCTTGGTGACCGGGATCGGGGATTACTTCCACAAGCAGAAGCTTCCCCCCGGCGCCGTAATCGGCCTCTCCGGAGGCATCGATTCGGCAGTGACCGCCTACCTCGCCGTCGAGGCCTTGGGTGCCCCGTGCGTGCTCGGCGTGTTGATGCCCGGCCCTTTCTCATCGGACCACAGCATCCGGGACGCCAAAGTCCTGGCCCAGCATCTCGGAATCGAGACGCGCACCGTCCAGATCAATCCGATCTACGAGCGCTATCTGGATGTCTTCGCGGATCTTTTCGGGCCTCGGGAGAACTACGGTCTCGCTCAACAAAACATTCAGGCGCGTATCCGCGGCGCGATCCTGATGGCCATTTCCAACACCGAGAACCGCTTGGTGCTGGCGACCGGCAACAAGAGCGAACTGTCCGTCGGCTACTGCACGCTCTACGGCGACACCGTGGGTGGGCTCGCCGTTCTGGGCGACGTGTACAAGCGCGACGTGTATGCGCTGGCGCGTCACGCCAACCGGCAGCGCGAAGTGATCCCGCGGCACTGCATCGAAAAGCCGCCCTCGGCCGAGTTGGCGCCCGACCAACTCGATCAGGACGATTTGCCCCCGTACCCGATTTTGGATGCGATCCTCGAGCAGGCGATCGAAGGGGGGCTAGGGGCAACCGCGATCGAGCCGCCGGAGGGCGTTTCCCGAGAGCAAGTGGCCCAAATCGTAAGGCGTTTGGACCGCAACGAGTACAAGCGCCGGCAGGCCCCGCTGGTATTGCGCACT
>CAZTOE010000074.1:4523-17035 GCA_964615045.1 uncultured Spirochaetales bacterium | reverse complement strand
TCGGCGGAGGGGGTCCTCCTTCGCGAGCAACTGCTCGAGGATCCGCGCTGGGCATCGGTTCCGGCAGCGCGACGCCAAGCGGTGTATCAGCTTCGGGCGGCATCGCTGTTGGCGGTGACCCACCACGCGGTGGATGCCCTCGAAGAAGTCTTTGCTCTGCTCCACGCGTCACCCCCACCGGCTGTGCCGTGAGCCGCCCCGCCCCGCTGCTGACCGGGGTCGCGGCCGGTGCGGCGCTCACCGCGGCGCTAGGCGCGAGCCTCACGTTGGGCGCCGCCGAGATTGCACCCGCGCAGGTGTGGCGTGTGATCGCCGCCCAGCTCGGTTGGGCCAGCGGCGAGGGAATCCCGCCGTGGGTAACGACCGTGGTGCTCGATGTACGCCTCCCGCGCGCCGTGGTCGGAGCGCTGGCCGGGGGTGGCCTGGCGCTTTGCGGCTGTGCGCTCCAGGGGATGTTCCGAAACCCGCTCGCAGATGCCGGCGTGCTGGGCCTGGCCTCCGGCGCCTCCCTGGGCGCCGTGTGCGCCCTCTACTGGGGCCTGGCCGCGCGGGTGGTGTGGGCGCTCCCGGCCCTCGCCTTTGCGGGGGCGTTGGTGACGGCCTGGACGGTCTATCGGATTGCGAGCCATCGAGGGGTCACACCCGTCGCCACGCTCCTGCTCGCGGGCATCGCGCTCGGCGCCATCGCCCAGGCGCTGACGTCGTTCGTCCTGTTTCTCTCCCTTGAGGAGTACGAGGTCGGACGTCAGATCGTGTTGTGGACGCTCGGGGGTCTCGAGGGCCGCACCTGGGGTCACGTCGCCCTGGTCGGGCCGCCGACCCTGCTGGCAGCCGCGATCGTCCTGGCCCACGCTCGCAACCTCGACGCGCTGCTACTGGGCGAAAGCCACGCGGCTTCGGTGGGCGTCGACGTTCCGCGCGCAAGGCGGCATCTGATCGTCGCGACGGCACTGCTCGTAGGCGGGGCGGTGGCCGTCTCCGGCGTGATCGGTTTCGTCGGCCTCGTAATCCCGCATTTGCTGCGGCTTGTGTTGGGCCCGCGGCACCGCCCACTGCTCGTGACGTCGTGGTGGGTGGGGGCCGCGTTCCTGGTGGCCGCGGACGTGGCCGCTCGGACGTTGATCGCCCCGAAGGAGCTCCGCCTGGGCGTGATCACTGCGGCGCTCGGCGGGCCCTTCTTCCTGGGCCTTCTGGTGCGGCACCGACGCGAGGCCTGGTTCGGATGAACCCCCTGCTCGAAGCGCGCGACTTGCATTTCGACTATGGCCGGGGCTCGCTCCTCATCGGAGTCGACCTCACCCTGGAACGGGGTGAGCTGGTCGGTCTGGTGGGAAGAAACGGCTCCGGCAAGACCACGCTGTTGCACTTGTTACTGGGGTTGATCAGCCCGGACCGGGGTGGAGTACGCTTGGATGCCGATCCGATCGAGCGTCTTTCGCGAGGCGAAGTCGCGCGGCGGGTTGCCTGGGTGCCCGGGGACGGCCAGCCCAATTTCGGTTTTCGGGTCCGCGAGCTGGTGGCGATGGGTCGCAACCCCCATCTCGGTCCCTTTCGCCCGGAAGGGGACGAAGATCGCGGCCAGATCGACCGCGCTTTGGAGATGGCCGACTTGGCTCCGCTCGCCGACCGTCCAATCCCCGAGCTCTCGGCCGGCGAGTGGCGTCGGGCGCTGATCGCGCGCGCCCTGGCGCAGGAGACCCCGGGGCTGTTGCTGGACGAACCTACCGCCAATCTCGACATCGCCCACCAGCTCGAGCTCTTGGAGCTACTGCACGGCTTGACGCGCGAAGGGCGCGCCGTCCTCGCGGCGCTCCACGATCTGTCGCTGGCGTCGCGTTACTGCGACCGGCTGCTGGTCCTGAGCGGGGGGCGCATTGCCGCCCAGGGCCCGCCCCAAATGGTCCTCACGGAAGCGGGTTTGGCGGAGTTCTTCGGGATCCGGGCTAAGGTGCGCCGAACCGACACTGGGCTTGCGATCGATGCCGAGGGCCCGGTGGGAATGCAGCGGTGAGGGAAGCGCGATGACCCGCGAGACGCCAGCCGAGCCCGTCGCCATCGCGTTGGGTCTTCTGGTGCGCCATCCCGCCTGGTCGGATCGGGAGCTCGAAGCGGCGTTGGAGACGGAGCTAGTGGCGGCCAACACCGGCCCCCACGTGGACGTCGCCCGAGTTCTCGGGGAAGCCCGGGCCCGATGGTCGGCATTTCCCGCGGCGTTCTACCCCTGTGCGGGGAGCCGCTGCCGCGCGGCCGGGGCCCAACGACTGCCGTGGGTGACCTGGCTCGGCGCGGGATCTGCCTGCGCCGTGCTCCCGACCGGCTGCCAGGGCCCTTGTGACCACGGCCCGATGGCGGCGCTTCGGGTCGGCGATCGACTCGAGCACTTTCGTCACCTCGCCGACGAGGAGGCCGCTCGCGAGCTCGCCCGCTTCGCGCTTCGGGCGGCGGCGGCGGAGACCTTGCTGGTCGACCCGGGCCAGGTCGCTCCGCTCCGCTTCGACCCGCTCCACGGCCACGCCGCTGCTCACCTCCTTGAACCCATCAGACCTCTGGCCTTTCTGGCTGGCCGCTTTCGGGGCCGCGGCGGCTACGCCGAGAGCGACGGTGTCTTTTTTAAGGAGCTCTCCGGGCGTTGGGAGGCGCGGGGGCGCGCCCTCTCCTTGCGGATGGCGGTGAGCTTCCCGACGGCGAACGGTTGCCATGACAGCCACGAAGCGCTGGTCATCGTGGCGCCCACACCCGACGGTCGCATCGTGGGTCGAGCCTACGAGGACGGGGGTGCCATCCGCGAGTACGAATACGAAGTGGCTGCCGATGGAGGCATTGTCTTCGACGACCGGCCGCCGGGCCACGGTCATGGCGCGACCCGGGCGCGCAAGAGACTGGTCCCGGTGAGGGACGGCTACGAAGAAATCCTCGAGGTCGAGGGCGGCGGCCGCTTTGAGATCTACTCGCGCGTCAGAATGCGGCGGCTGGGCCCGCACCGCTAGCATTGCCAGCCCGGCGACGTTTCGCGTACCTTTACACCCCGACGGTGCCCCTTGACCGGGGCTAAGAGGAAACCCGGAACGAAGCCGCCTCGGCTTCGAAGCCGGGGCTGACCCCGCAACTGTGAGCGGTGAGGTTGGGCGCGGAATGCCACTGGGGAGTGACCCCGGGAAGGTGTGCCCTGTCGAAGACCCGCGAGCCAGGAAGCCTGCCGTCGACATGTCGTCCTTCTGTCGGTCGGGGCCTCGCCGACAGAGCGGAAGCCGCAGCGGCGACATAGCAGACGTGGAGTCGCCGACGCGGAGGGCCCGCGCTGCCGCTCGACCCTTGTCGAGCCGGGCGCGAGGCGGGGCTTCGGCGATTCCCGCTCGTGTGGGAGGCTCGCTGTGGACCCGACTCGGTGCCTTGGCTCTCGTTTTGCGTCGCCCGTGTGCGCTCTCGCCATCGCGTTCCTCGCGCCAGCGGGGGCGGGTGCCGACGAGGACCCGCTCTCCGCCGGCTCGCTCTACCCGGTGTCCCGGGCGGCCGTGGGCAGCGCGGTGAGCGTGATCACCCGCGAGGAGATCGAGGAGCGCCAGTTCCCCTTGGTCTCGGAGCTGTTGCGCGAGATCCCCGGTGTGGCAGTCAACCGCAGCGGCCCGGCGGGTGGTCTCACGCAGGTGCGCATCCGCGGGAACGAGGCCAACAACACCCTGGTCCTGATCGACGGGATCGAAGCCAACAACCCCGCCGCCAACTTCGATTTCAATTTCGCCAACCTGCTCTCCTACGACGTCGAGCGCATCGAAGTGCTGCGCGGGGCGCAGAGCTCTCTCTACGGGAGCGAAGCCATCGGGGGGGTCATCAACATTGTCACGCGCGAGGGCAAGCCGGGTATGGGCGGCGAGGTCGAGGCCGAAGGGGGGAGCTTCGGAACCGCACGCGGGGCCGGCTCGTTCTCGACGGGCGGAGAGGACTACCGCCTCTTTGCGGGCGCCAACTACCTCCGCAATCGAGGCGTCAACGCTGCTCCGCGCGGCGGAGAACACGACGGCTACGAGAACCTCACCGTGAACGCAAAGGCGTCGTGGGATCCCTTCGAAAGCCTCCACGTCGACGGCGTGTTCCGCTGGGTGGACAGCGAGTCGCAGGACGACGCCAACAATTTCGGCGATCCCTTGATGCCGGCCGTCTTCGACGCCAAGAACGAAACCGACCCCAGGGAGCTTTACGCCCGCCTGCAAAGCGAGTGGCGGATCGGAGATTCCTGGACCCATCGCATCGGCGCCGCGCTAACCGATCATCGCCGCTCGGACCGCAACGTGCTGTTCGGCTTCGGACACAACCTGGGTCGCAACATCCAGATCGACTACCAGACCAGCTACTCCTTCAGCTTGGGCGAAACCCTGGACCATCGCATCACGGCCAAGTATCAACGCCAGGCGTTCCGGGTCGAGGACCACTCGGGCGGAGCACAAGCCGACAAGACTGCGGTTCAGAACAGCGGGGTCGCCGACTATCGGCTCGCGTGGAACGATTGCTTCTTCCTCTCCGCCAGCGGGCGCTTCGATGCGAATGAACAGTTTGACGATGTGTGGACCTATCGGGTCGCGGGCAGTCTCGTGGCACCCTGGAGGAGCACAGTGCTTCGCGCTGCCTTCGCCAAGGGCGTACAGAACCCCGGACTCTTCGAGCTGTTCGGTTTCTTCCCGGGTTTCGTCCCGAATCCAGACCTGGAAGCCTCGACTTCGAGAGGGTTCGACGTGGGAATCGACCAGACGCTTCTCGCGCAACGCGTGCGCCTGTCGGTCCAGTACTACCAGAGCGATCTACGCAACGAAGTCCGGACCGAGTTTCTGCCGACCTTCGAGTTCACGTCGGTCAACGACAAGGACCGGAGCAAACGGAGGGGCTTCGAGGTCGAGGTGACCGCCACGCCCGCCGACAACTGGACCTTCAACGGGTCGTACAGCTACGGCCTCGCGAAGGAGGGCGCCGATCGGCACTTCGAACGGGAATTGAGGCGGCCCCGCCAGCTTGCGAGCGTCTTCACCAACTACCGCTTCCTCGACCGACGCGGCCAGGTCAACCTCGGCGTCGTCTACAACGGGCGACAGTACGACAATGATTTCAGGGGATTCCCGGCGGTGCGAACCGCGCTCGACCACTACCTGCTCGCTTCGCTGGCGCTCTCCTTTAGGGTCACGGAACGCATCGAGATCTTCGGGCGCGTCGAAAATCTCTTCGACGATGGCTACCAGGAAGTCTTTGGCTTCGAAAGCCCGGGCATCGGGGGATTCGGTGGGATGCGGATCCGCTTCGCGCGTTAGCGCGGCAATGAACCGCCGGCACCCGGCTTCCGCCACCGCGGGCGCGAGGGGTGTCGGCCCCGCCCGCCCCGCGGCGCGGCGACGATCCTCGCGCCGCACCGCGGGGCGGACGTGCCCACCACCCGCGACTACGGCAGGCTCGGGAGCTTCTGGAAGGCGATCAGATCGCTGACCGGGCCACCGGCCGCGAGACCGTGGCCGGGCAACGTGGTGTCGATCTGTGCCTCGTCGCCGTGGATGGCGAGGAAGTTCAACACCACCCACTCGGCAAGGACGTCGACGTTGTTGCTGACGACGGTCGCACCAGTTTCGATCGAGCCGTTGCCGCTCCGATAGAAGCCGATCTGCTGACGCGACGGATCCGTGAGCGGCGGCCGGCCGGTGGGATCAAAGACCAGGAAGAAGCCGGCAGAGGTCCCCGAGTTGTCTCCCCGCCACACTCCCTTGCCGCCTCCGCCCGGCACCGTGCGGCCGTTCACCGTCTGATCCGCGGTGTTGTCGATCTGGCCGTCCGACGCGACCGACCCGTCGCTGAACACGTAGATCATCACCGGTGTCGGGGGCGTGAGGCGCGCCGAGTATTCGAGAATCGCGCCGATGCACATTCCGGCCTCGAAATCCCGCTCTTCGCCAGTGGCGCGGGTACCGTTGTGGTAGTCGTAACCTCCGAAAGCGACGGTCCCCGCCCCCGCAAAGCCGTTGCAGACCATCTTCATCACCGTAGCGGTTGCCTCGAACTTGCGGTTCGCGAGATCCGCCGCCTGGAAGATGCTGTTGGCTTGACCCACGATGAGTGGGTCGGTCAGCGGGTTCAGTGAAGCCGGCGAGACCGCGGCGAGACTCTGGCTCTCGACGTAGCTGCAGCGGATCAACTGCTCCACCACCGCATCTTCCGTCATGTGCGGGTCTAGCTTCATGTCGGTCACCCGCTTGGCCGCCTCGATCACCGCCTCGGCATCGCCGGAGTTCGGGAGCAAGGTGGCGAGCTTCCCGGTGTCGACCAGCCCCATCGCCTCGCCCGGGTCGCTCACCTTCACGGGACGAACCGAGAGATCGATCATCGACATCGGGGCGACCGAACGGCCGCCCGAATCGCTGTTGTTGGTCCCGATCAGACTCACCAGGGTCCCGTCGGCACCCGCCTTGTTGATCCCGTACATCGGGTTGTGGGGGTTGTTCTGGGTATCGTTGTCGGAGCGCGCGCACACCACCGTGCCGTCGGTGTTGGTGAGCGTCGCCACCGAGGCGGTTGCCCGAATGCCCTTAAGAAACGCGCTGTCCGGGTGCCAACGAAGGCCCGTCGGATCAACGGGATCGCCGGCCAGGTTCTCATCCCCCACGATCTGCGGGCGTTGGTCCGTCGGAAGACCGAGTTTCACGTAGGCGCTATCGGAGAGGAAGTCGCGCTGCCCGCCCGGGCCGCCCACCAGGACGCTCGAGCCGGCGATGTTGGCGCCACCGCCCAGGTCGATGCAGAGGAAGGGCACCCGGCCCCCACCGCTCGCGACTCCACATTGCTGGGCCTGTGCCCAAGCGTCGTTGTGGCCCCGGAAGAAGCCGAAGAGGCTCGGCGAGGCGATCATGGCCGCGCTGGTGATGAACCCTTGAGCCAGCAACTGCCGCCGCGTCATCGGTCGGGGGTGGTCGGGATGCATCAACGGTCGCTGGCGGTCCCGGATTTCTCGACGCAGTTCTTCGAATTCTCGCTTCGTCATGGCTTTTCCTACCGTGGTGGAGGTTGCGCTCGCGACGTTCTAGTGAATGGCGGTCGGCGCGCTGGCGAGCACCGAAGAACACATCGCCGTGACGATGGTCTCGGTGTTGGGGCAGTTCGCGCTGCAGGTCCCCAGCGGCGTCGGCAATAGCCGGTCCAGCAGACCGCCCGCCGGATTCCCCATGTCGTCCTCTTCCAGGATCGCCACCACCTGGGCCATCGTGGGCTGGTTGGGAACGTTCACGCCAAAGGCCCGGTCGACGAGCGCTTGCACGATCTGGTCCCGGTTGGCCGGATCGTTGAACACCTGGCCCGGCGGCGATGCCCACGGGAAGGTTCCGAAGAAGTTCATCCGCAGGGTGGTGTCCTGCACCAGAGCGTCGCAGTACTCCACCGCGAGCTTGGCGATGCTGACCTCGGTCGCCGCGCTGAACGCGCGCAGGTCGGGACCATTGGGCAGTGACTCCTGGATATCCAGGAAGGTGGTCTTGGCCGACGCACCGCCGCCCGAGTTCGGGTCGACCCCGGTCACCTCAACCATCGTCTCGTTGATGCGCGCGAAGTCCCGGAAGCCCTCGCTCGGGTACGGTCCCGTGAAGACCGGGGCCGGGGGCGAGCCCGGGTCGGTCGGCGGCACCGGATCCTCGAAGTTCGAGAGGTACTCGAACTCGATGGTAAAGACGTCGGTTGCCGGTCCGCTCTCCTTCGCGACGACCGAACATTGTTGTGATAGCACCTGCTGCGGCGCGGTGATGATCGAGTCCACGTTGATGAAGGACTGGCCGGACACCGGAACCTGGGAGTTCACGCGAACGCGGATGTTGCTCACGCGAAAGCCCGTGGGTGCTGGGGTTACAAAGGTCGGCGTACAGAACATGTAGCTGTAGTCGTCGAGCTCGCTCACCACAAATTCGATGTACGAGCCCGGGCCGGCCCACTGGGAGACGTCGAAGCGCAGAATCAGGCGCTTTCCGATGCCGGCCGCGAAGTTCTGCTGAATCTGCGCATCGGTGAGAACCACGGGAAAGACCGCCGCGAAGCGGAGCTGTCCGTCCCAGCCCCGGTTGTTGCTGGTCTCGTTCCCGAACACCAGGCGGAAGTCGGGACTCCAGTTCCACAGCCGGTTGGCCGGCTCTTCGTCGACGTCATCGGTCCAGACACCGTCCACGTAGATGCGCCGGCCGCGGTACTGATCATAGGTGATCACCACGTGCTGCAGAGCGGCCTGGGCGTCCTGGTCCGCGTCGTAGGTTTGCAACACCGGCGCGCCGTTGTTGTTCAGCTCCAGGTTTCGGTTGCGGATCTCGTAGAGATACTCGCGTTGGTCGAGGCTGAAGTTGCGCTGCCCGGTCCCGTTCGAATAGCTCGCGATCCGCGCCGCGTTGTCGTCTCCCTGCTCGATATTGTCGGGCTGCACCCAGAGCTCCACGCTGTATTGTTGGGTACCCGTTGCCGGATCCGCGATGTAGTCGTAGAGCTTGCGACTCGCCTGCGGGTCCGCCTGGGCCTTCCCCCCCTCGAAATCAACGCCGTAGCTCGTCATGAGGGTCGCGTTGCCGCTGAGGGTGAGGTCCAAGGACGGCGCCACGGAGCTCACGTCGAACGCGACGCTGCCCGTCTCTTCTTTGAAGGTCCACATCGCGATCGCGTTCTCTTCGTAGCGCTGGTCGCCTTCCGGCTCGAAACCGTCGTCCAGGGTCGCGCTGGTACTCGCGAGCCCCTGCACCAGCTGCCCGCCGCCCGGGTCGCTCGAGACCACGGCCAACGCCCAGGCCTCCACGGCCGCCTGCATCTCGGCGCCGTTCATCACACAGTCGCTCCAGCAGTAGTGGAAATCGGCGATCAGGCGGCGCACCAGGCGCGATTGTCCGGGATTGCTGAGGTTGACCTTCTGGTTGCTCAGAATCGTCGAGTACGCCGTCGCGGCGTCGGGATGGGCGATGTGCGGCGTCCCGGGGCCCGCGCCGGCGTGACAGCTGCTGCAATACTGCCGGAGCAAGGTGTGGACACCGCCCGAGAAGGCGGCCATCGCTTCCGCGCTCGCCGAGCTCCCGCCGCCCCCGCCCGAAACGAACGCGCCGGCGCCACTCCCTCCGCCGCCACCGCTGTTTCCGCAGGCGACCGCCAGGCTGAGAAGGGGGACGAGCAGAAGGGCGGAACGGAGCGCGATCTGCGATTGCGCCTTCCGCTCGCCTTCACACGAAAGATGTCGGTGCCCGTGGATCGTACTCATGGTGCGTTTCCTCAAACCCCTCGCGAATGAGTTCTGAGCGGTCAAACTCAAATCGCTCAGGGCGCGGTGCAATAGATGGCGACTTCCTTGAAGGCGTCCTTGAGGTTGTAGTCGGACTGGGGGCCTTCGAAGACCGTCGCGATCCGATCCACCTCGTTGACGTCGTTCATGTCGTCGGGCGGGCGGAAGCACACGTGCTCAAAGACCTTCTCGACTTGGCACACCGAGAAGGCTCGGCTGGCCGCGAGCTCGGCGCCGAGGCTCTTGACCCCGAAGCCTCCCGACTCGGCTGCCCGCCAGCCGAGGAGCGCATTCGGCCCTTCGCGCCAGAAGTTGTCCCAGCGGTTGTCGACGGTGATGTAGCCACCGGGGAACACGTTGCTGTTGATGAGGTACTTGGGCTGAACCTGGCCGCGTGTATGAATCACGCGTTCCTGGGTATCGTCCCACTCGAAGTAGGCGAAAGCGCCCGCCAGCGGGTCCATACCTGAATGACAACCCGAGCAGTGGTTGTGATAGATCTGGCTGTCGCCGCCCGGGCTCCGCGAGACGTCCTGACGGATTCGATCCGCGGGGCGGGTCGTGTCCTTCATGTCCTCGAGGTCGCGGCACAGAAAGTTCATCGAGAGGTAGCGCCACATCCTGCGATTCGTGCCGGCGCTGAAGAACGCCTCGCCGGCGGCCCGGGTCGTGATCACGCCGGCCGTTTCCGAATCGATCAGCTGGGACCCCGGCAGACCCGACTGCGTGCGGGGCCCAAAGAGCTGCGGGTCGCTCAAGTCGACGCGCTGATCTTCGAGCTCGAGGTAGTGCTGATTGTCGGTGTGCGAATACGGCGTCGGCACAACGCCGTTGATCCCGGTATAGACGACGTCAGCCGTCAGCACCTCGTTGAACGGAACGTCATCGCGGATGAGCCCGATGACGGTTGCCGTGTAGTCGTTCAGCGGAGCGAACGGCGTCTGCTCCTGGTTGGTCCACGGCGTCACGAAGTTCTTCAGAGACACGCGATAGAAAGCGGGATGCGCCAGCGCGAGATCCGCGGCAGCCCGCAGCCCGTCGTTGCCGTCGGGACCGGGCGGTGTCGTGAGAATCGCTGCCTCCATCGCATCCAAAGTGGGACCGTCGGGGGGAACGCCGACCAGGCGATCGTGCATTCGCTTGGCGCGTTCGCGCTCGGCCGGACCCGCTTGGGCCGGCGTCGAGAACAACCACGCGCACGCGAACGTCAGGACCATCGTCGCTGCAGTGGAAGATGTGAGGCTCATTCGACTCATGGAAGCCTCCCAGGGGCTCTTTCGTGATGCGGATACGGTTCACCTGACCGCTCGCAACGTGGGGAGTTCATCGGCTTTCTCGCGAAGTGACCTTGTGAGACCCATCACCGAACCAAAGCACCCGCCGAACCAGGGCGTTGGAACCTCGAATTGCCGCTCGATGCGCGCTCCACGCCGGTCCCCTCCCAGCGCTCCCTCACTCCCAAACTGCTAGCTGGATTTCGCACACGCCTTCCCGCTCGCTCCGGAATCCGGTGGTCAAGATCACAATGGAGAACACGATCCCGTCCGATCATGCTTGTGTTTTCCACACGGGTGCTTTCTGCGTCGGGGCATTACCCAACTTTCGGGTTGCAACGCGCCGGACATGAGCGCAGTCGAAGCACGGTCGAGGAAATGGGAGCGCGGCGTTTGTCTCCGATGCGAATTGCGATTGCACTGATCGGCTTCATGTTCTGCGCCGCGGCGTGGGGTGCGGGGACGGAGCGGGTTGCCGCCCTGCCCGTGCCGGAAGTGCCCGATACAGCCTCTGCCCGGGGCGCTTACGACGACGATGAGCCGCGCCTTGAGGCGCGGTTGTTGATCGACCGCGAATCGAGTGGTGATCTTCGGGTCGGCGTGCTCTTGGACCTCGATCCCGGCTGGCATACGTACTGGAAGAATCCGGGCGCTTCGGGGCTGGCGACGCGCGTCCGCTTCTCCGGAGCGGGAGAGCGCGCCAGGGCGCTCCAGTGGCCCGCCCCGTCCGCTTTCGGCGAGGCCGACGGCGAACTCGTGACCTATGGGTATGCGGGGCAGGTCCTGCTTTTCGCGACCCTCCCCAGTCTACCGCCCCCAGGGGCAACACTGCGCGCCGAAGTCGATGCTCTCGTCTGCGAGCGCGAGTGCATCCCGGCGTCGTTCACCCTCGAGCGGAGCTTCGATCCGCGCGAAGTGGTGTCGCGGTCCAGCCGAAGTCACGCCCTCTTCGAACACTACGCGGCGGCGGTTCCGCCCTTGGCGCCAGAGGCCGGGGTCCGCGTCGAAGCGGCGTTTTCACAAAGCGCCGTCCGACCCGGCGATCACTTCGACATGGCGCTCGTGGTCTCACCCTGTGCCGACCCCACGGAGGCGTGCCGGTCGGTCCATGCGGAGACGAACGCCCCGACCTTCTTTCCGGAGACCCCCGTCGACGTAGAATGGAACGAGCGCGGCGTGCGGGCCGCCCCCGCGTCGTGGGAGGTCAATACGGGCGAGGAGACCGCTCCCTTCGTCTTGGCGGTCTCCGGCTGGCGCGACCCGGACGAAAAGGGGACCGATGCGCCGCGCCTGCGCGGAGTCCTCGCGCTCCGAGACACAGCGGGCAACGCGGTACCGCTGGCCATCGACCTTCCCTTCCCCGCCGCGGAGACCGGCGCGGCTGTCGAAACGTTGCCCACGGCGTGGCTCGAGTCGCCGCGAAGCGGGCCGTCGCCGGGCGCTGCACGGACGCCCCACTTCTGGACCGCGCTGCTGCTCGCCTTCCTGGGTGGTGTCGTGCTCAACCTCATGCCCTGCGTCCTACCGGTGCTGGCGATCAAGGTCTTCGGCGTGGCGGAGCTGGCTCACTCGAGCCGCCGCGAAGTCTGGGCCCACGGCGCGGCCTACGGCGTCGGAATCCTGATCTCGATGGCCCTACTCGCGGCGATCGTGATCGGGCTGCGCGGCGCCGGCCACTCGGTGGGTTGGGGCTTTCAGTTCCAGGAACCACTCTTCATCGCCGCGGTCTGCACCGTGGTGGTGCTCTTCGCGCTGAACCTGATCGGTGTTTTCGAGATCGAGTTCGCTCCGGGTGGCCTGGCGGCACTCGGAGCTCAGGCGGTCGGCGCGCGGCGCAGCTTCTTCGAGGGGCTCCTGGCCGTCGTCCTCGCCACACCGTGCTCGGCTCCCTTTCTCGGCACCGCAGTGGGCTTTGCCTTTGCGAGCTCCCCCCTTCAGATCTTGGCGGTCTTCCTCGCCATCGGGGAACTGACCGG
>CAZTOE010000074.1:0-4513 GCA_964615045.1 uncultured Spirochaetales bacterium | reverse complement strand
CGAGAGGGCGTTTTGGCGATTACCGACGCGAACATCGGGGCCGGCCTGGCGGCGCCCTATGTCCTGGTCTCGGCGGTCCCGGCGTGGGCACGCGTGATTCCGCGGCCGGGGCCCTGGATGGTCAAGCTGCGCGCCGGCCTCGGCTTTCTGCTGCTTGGGAGCGCGGTGTGGCTGATCTGGATTCTCGGGCGCAGCGCCGGAACCGACGCCGTTGCCGGCCTGCTGGGGTTTCTCGTCTTCGTGGCGTTCCTGGCATGGCTTTACGGATCGTCCGCGAGGCGTCCCGCATGGTTCTCTGCGGGCCTCGTGGCCACGTGCCTCGCGGTCGCGGTCGCGGGCTCCCACCTCATCTCCGTCCGGCCCGCCTCATCGAGCGAAGCTGTCACCAAACTGGGCGAACCCTACGACCCGGCCCGGGCAGACGAACAGCTCGCAAAGGGCCGTGCGGTATTTGTCTACTTCACTGCGGATTGGTGCCTCACCTGCAAGCTCAACGAGCGGCGCGTGCTCGACAACGCGCGCGTGCGAGATGAAATCGAGCGCCTCGGCGTAGCCGTCTTTCGCGCCGATTGGACGCGCCGCGACGAGGCGATCCGTGCCGAGCTCGCGGCCTACGGCAAGGCGGGCGTACCGCTCTACGTCGTCCGCCACCCCGCCGCGCCCGACGAGCCGATGGTCCTGCCCGAGCTCCTGACCAGTGAACGCTTGCTGCTCGCGCTGCGCGGGAGCGGATAGCCCCTCGCTTCGGCTTCCCGATGGACCCCGCTCGCGCGGCCTCCGGCCGTTTGCGTGATCGCCGTCACACGTGAATGGAACCGGCGGCCGATATAAGTGCGGCAGGGGACGCGAGGCTTGTGTGCAAATGGGAGTTTTATGAGCTCGTTCATCCGCCGTTTGAGAGACCACGCGAAACTCTTCCCGATCGAGACGATGGCGGCGTTGGTTGCCGTCGCCCTGCTGCTCACTGGGTCCGCTGACAGCGACGCCGTAGAAGCCGGGCAACGGGCGCCGCGCTTTGAACTCCCCGCGGTCGACGGCAAGGGCCAAGTGTCCCTCGCCTCCTACCAGGGCAAAGTCATCTATCTCGATTTCTGGGCTTCCTGGTGCCCGCCCTGTCGCACCGCGATGCCGATCATCGAGGATCTGCGCAAGGAGTTTCCGCCCGAGGACTTTCAGGTCGTCGCGATCAACGTCGACAGCGACCTGAAGAAGGCCCAGAAGCTCCTCGCCAAGGAGAAAGTGGGTTATCCGAGCGGGAGCGATCCGCAAGGGCAGCTTCCCAAACGCTTTCAGGTCAAGACGATGCCCACTTCCTTTCTGATCGATCGCCACGGAGTGGTGCGCTACGTGCACGAGGGATTTCGGCGCGGCGATGCCGAGACGCTGCGCGCCGAGATCCGCAAGCTCCTCGGAAACGGTCGCAAATGATGCGCGCGGGTTGGCTCGCGCTGCTGTTCTGCGCCCTGGGTCTCGCGCTCTCCGCGTGTGTGCCGGTCCAGGCCTGGGAACGGGACATCCTCGCGCGACGGGACATGGCCTTTGACCCCGACGCGGTCGACGCGGCGCTGCGGAGTCACATTTTCTTCAGCAAGGAAGCCGCGCTCCGGGGCGGTGGCGCCGGGGGCGGGGGTTGTGGATGCAACTGAGCAACCAACGGGCCTCCACGCCCCCGATCGTTGAGGGCGCGGGATAGGATGCAACCCCCCCGTCGCGGCAATCGCGCGGCGCGCCGGGCCGCGCAGCGCCGAGAGCAGCGCCCGACGCAACGGCGTCGCCCGCCCGGCTACCCGAGTGGACGCAGCGTGGCGCTGGCGGCCCTGACCTCGAGCGCCATGTCGCTGCCCGGCATCCCCGGCAGTGCTTCAGCCGAATCGACCGTGGAAGGCCCCACCCTGACCTATCAGGGGTCGTTCTACATCGAAGACGAGATCAAGGGCAGCAAGACCGTCTCGGGCGAAAGCGAAGAGCGTTACGAGATCTGGGCTCACCAGGTGAACTTCAGAACACCCTTCACGCGCCGTTCGGATATCGCGATTGATCTCGTGCGCGAGACGATGTCGGGTGCGAGCCCCTGGTTCGTCGAGCGGGGCGCCAACGGCGATCCCGTGCAGGTGATGAGCGGCGCGACGATCGAGGAAGAACGCACCGACGTCCAGCTCCGCTACAACTACTACCTGGACAACGGCGGCTTTTCGGTCCTGGGCGGGATCTCAAACGAGCGCGACTATTTTGCGGGGAGCGCCGGACTCGAACTCAAGTTCGACTTCAACGAGAACAACACCAGCGTGACGACCGGGGGTGGCTTCTCCTTCGACAGCCTCGAGCCCACCGACGCCGGTCAGTTCGTCACCCGCCCGAGCAAAGAGAGGAAGCAGTCCTACAACACGTTTCTCTCGGTCACTCAGGTTCTCACCCGCAGCATCGTCGCGCAGGCGAGCGTCACCTATCAACTCCAGCGCGGGTATCTTTCCGACCCCTACAAGCTGATATCGGTGGGCAGTACGAACATCGGCGACAGCCGCCCCGAGGAACGCAACCAGCTGGACGTCGCAGCGCGCTACCGACAACACATCGGGAAGCTCGGGGGTTCACTCCATGCCGACTACCACTTCTACTACGACGACTGGGGCATGTACGCCCACACCGTCGAGCTCGGCTGGCACCAGACGCTCTTCGACTTCATCCGCTTGATCCCCTCGGCGCGCTACTACACCCAGACCCAGGCGGATTTCTACGCGCCCTACTTCGTGGGAGTCCCGTCCGACAAACTCGGCTCGAGTGACTACCGGCTCTCCCCCTACGGTGCGGTGTCTTGGAAGATCAAGGCTGAGTTCGACCTGCCGCGCTGGCCCTTTGGGCTCGACTGGATGGCCGCGCTGAGCTGGGAACGCTATCTGAGCGACGCCGACTTCTCGCTGAAAAAGGTCGACACCGAGAATCCCGGCCTCGTGAGCTTTAGCGTCTTCAGCGTGCAGCTCAAGACCAAATTCTAGCCGTGGAACTCGAGCGCTTTCCATTCTCCGCGATGGGCAGCCCGTGCGAGCTGCGGCTCTACGCTCGCCCGCGCTTCGACCTGGAAGGCGTCGCGCGCGCAGCGATCGCCGAAGTGGAACGTCTCGAGCGCAAGTATTCGCGGTATCGCGCCGACAGCGTGGCGAGCGCGATCAATCGCAGCGCCGGGTCTCCTGAAGGCATCGTGGTGGACCCCGAAACTGCGGCGCTGTTGGACTATGCGGCCACCGCCCATGCACAAAGCGGCGGACTGTTTGACATTTCGAGCGGGATCCTGCGGCGCGCCTGGGATTTTCGCTCGGGTCGACTCCCCGAGCAGCACGCCCTCGAGGCGCTCTTGCCGCGCGTGGGCTGGTCGCGCATCCGGTGGCAGCGACCGCGGATTGCGCTGCCGCTAGCGGGCATGGAGCTCGACTTCGGCGGCTATGTGAAGGAGTACGCCGCCGATCGCGTCGTCGAACTCTGCCGGCGCGCGGGCGCCCGGAGCGGGCTCGTCGATCTGGGAGGCGACCTGTCGGTGATCGGCCCTCACCCCGACGGCGAAGCGTGGGTGGTTGGAATTCGCGATCCCGCCGCTCCCGATCGCCCGGTCGCGAGCATTCCGGTCTACCGGGGCGCGATCGCCACGAGCGGGGACTACGAGCGCTGCATGGTGGTGGACGGCAAGCGCTACGGACACATCCTCGACCCTCGGACGGGGTGGCCGGTCGAGAGCTTCGCCAGCGTGAGTGTCGTCGCGAGCCATTGCCTCGTGGCGGGAAGCGCTTCCACCATCGCGATGCTGCGCGGTATCCAGGACGGCACCCTTTGGCTCGAGGCGCTCGGCCTTACCCACCTCCGAGTCCATCACGACGGTGGGCTCGCCGGATCCTTGGCCGACCCGGATCCCCTGGCGGCGTAGCCTAGGGCGTTTCGATCACGTTGCGGCAGCCGACGGTCGCGTCGATCGGAACCGCCGGAATCGAGCTGTTCTGGGCTTCCTTCACCGCCACCGCGAAGTCGCCGCAATCGGCCTCCGCCCCGGGTGGCAGCAGGAAGGGGATGCGCGCCAGCTCGCCGCCGGTGAATGAGTAGCCGGAGAGGTTGATCAAGCCGGCGAGGATTTCGCCGGGAGCGGCTTCGTTGCCAACACCGAAAGGCGCCGGGTAGGGCGATCGCGAGAAGTCCAGGAGAACTTCGCTCGGAAACGGACTCCCGGGCTTGGGTGCCGGCGAGGCACCCACCGGGAACAGGATCTGGAGGTCGAGGGTCGCGACGTTGAGCGGCGCTCCCACCGGCGGACTCGGGTTGTGGAACGAGAAGGCTTCGAGCGCGAGCACGAGCTCCACGGGGCGTTCCGGTGCAGCCACGCCGGCGGCAGAGGCCACCATGGGCGTACCGGCGATCCGGGCCGTGACTTCGAAGGGTCCCGGAGTCCATGGGCTGTCGATCCCGACCCGCGCCGTGCCGGTGGCGTCGGTCCCAATGACGGAAATACCATCTCCGGCAACTTCGAGACCGG
>CAZTOE010000073.1:0-17305 GCA_964615045.1 uncultured Spirochaetales bacterium | reverse complement strand
TTGTCGTCCATCTGCTTCATGCCGGCTTCGTTGATACCCCAGTCCTTGCCGCCCTCTTCACCCAGCATCTTCATATACTTG
Source organism: uncultured Spirochaetales bacterium (assembly GCA_964615045.1). GTDB lineage: Bacteria > Myxococcota_A > UBA9160 > UBA9160 > PR03 > JANQRO01. The sequence continues at coordinate 17,224 of CAZTOE010000073.1, read as the reverse complement.
TCGCTCAGCATCGTCGTGACGTGCATGCGCGCCGGGTTGTACCAGACGAAAAACGGCTTGTTGGTCTTGTCGGGGTCGTTGCGGTCGAGGAAGCCGATGACCTGGGCGGAGATCTCCTCGTCGACCGTCTCGGAGCGCTTCAGCGTGAGCGGCCCTTCATCCTTGCAGCTCTGGTTCTTCTCGCTGCCGTCCTTGGACGTACAATGGAGAACCGGCCGTGGCGGGGTCATGCAGAGCGCTTTCCTCGGATCTACAGCACCCGGGACCTCCTTGAGTCCCTTGACCGGGGTGTTCTTGCAGGGCGGAACAACCGCCTGATCGGTCGCCGTCTTGTTGATGTCGGGGAAGCTCACCCCCTGCATCGCGTCGAGGTGATAGAGATAGCCCCAGAATTCCTGGAAGCCGTGGGCGGTCGGCAGCGAAGCCGACTTGTCACCCAGGTGGTTCTTGCCGAACTCGCCGGTGTTGTACCCGAGATCGAGCAGGAACTTGGCCAGCGCCGGCGTACCCGGCAAGAGCGAGCTGGTGGCGCCGGGGAGTTGCGGCATGACCATACCCGCGCGCAAGGGATGCATGCCGGTAAAGAAGGCGGTCCGACCGGCCGTGCAGCTCTGCTCGGCATAGTAGGTCATGAACCGCGCGCCTTCCTTGGCGAGGCGGTCGATGTTCGGCGTTTCGCCGACCATCAGCCCCTGATGGTACGCGCCGACATTCATGATGCCGATGTCGTCGCCCATGATGAACAGGATGTTGGGCTGTTTGGCCTCGGCTCCCCAGGCAGTCCCGGTCAGTCCTACCAGGACCAGCGAGATCCAGAACCATAGTTGCGCGCAGCGTAGTCTCTCGTTCATGTCGAAGTTCTCTCCGGGTCGTCGATGTTGGACAGTCCAGTGACGTTCTCACGCCACCATCATCTGGGATCCCGGATTGCAATTCGCGGGCCATGCTCGAGCCCAGCGGATTCGCGAGCCCGCACAGCCGTTTGGAAGGATCTCGCAGGAATCAGACGGGCAATCGACTGACGACATTTCGCGATTCGCGATGAAATGTCGTCAGCGACACCTTCAGGCGACGGGCGGTCGCTCCACGCCGAGTCGCTTGAGGCGCGAGCGAAGCGTGCTGGGGTGCATTCCAAGGATCGCCGCGGCGTTTCCCGGTCCGTTGATCCGCCAGTGACACGACTCCAGCACCCGAATGAGATGAGCACGCTCGACGACATCGCGCCGCTCCGAGCGGTCCGAGGACGCGCGCACGAAGGGGATGAGACCGTCGAATTCGAGCACCGGACCTTCGGAGAGGATCAGGGCGCGCTCCACGATATTGCCGAGTTCGCGCACGTTTCCGGGCCAGGAGTAGCCCATGAGGGCCTTCATGGACTCCTCGCTGACATGCTCGATCCGTCGGCCGACCTCGTCCTGACGTCGCTGGATCAGTTCCCAGACGAGCAGCGGGATGTCCTCGCGCCGGGCGCGCAACGAAGGGAGCCGAATCGGAAAGACCGCCAGCCTGTAGTAGAGATCCTCTCGAAAGCGCCCCTCGGCAATCGCGTGTTCGAGATTCCGATTCGTGGCCGCGACGATGCGCACGTCGACGCGCCGCGAACGGACCGCCCCGAGCCGCTGCACCTCCCCGTCCTCGAGAACACGCAGCAGCTTGACCTGCGCGTCGAGGGGAAGCTCCCCGATCTCGTCGAGGAAGAGCGTGCCGCCGTCGGCCAGCTCGAAGCGACCGGGCTTGGCTGAGGTCGCGCCCGTGAAGGCCCCCTTCTCGTGTCCGAAGAGCTCACTCTCGACCAGCGAATCCGGCAGTGCGGCGCAATTCACCTGCACGAGTGGCTTCTCGGCGCGATCGCTACTCCCGTGGATCGCGCGCGCGAGCAGCTCCTTGCCTGTCCCGGTCTCCCCGAGCAGCAGCACGCTCGCCCGCGTCTTCGCGACCCGCGCGGCCTGGCCGACCACGTCGCGCAGGAGAAAGCTGCGCCCTGCGATGGCTTCGAAGCCCACCTTGCCACCCGTGGTCTCTCGCAGGATCGTGTTCTCCGCCTCGAGGCGCCGTTGCAAACGGCGCACTTCGTCGAGGTGCTCGCGCAGCTCTCGCTCCACATTCCTCCGGTAGATCGCGTTGGCGAGGATCTGCCCCGCGATCTGGGCGCGCTCGACGTCCTGGTCGGTCCAGGATCGGTGGCGGTGGGCCGTCGCCGTGAGCAGCGCGCAGACCCATTTGCCGTCGACCAGCAGAGGCACGGCGAGATGGGAAAGCATCGGGAGGCTCGCGACGTAGGCGCGTTCCTCGACCGCATCGACCGGGAGCTCGTCGGGCAAGCGTGTGAAGCGAAGGGCCTCGCCTCGTCGAAGGCGCGCGTGATACCAGGGGAATGCGGATTCGACCGGGGTCTGCGGCCGCGCGGGAGAGTCCCCCGAACGCGCCCATGAGTGCGTGATCGTGAGGGATTCCGTGTTGGGACTGATCGCCAGGAGAGTGGCGCGATCCGTCCCGAAGAAATCGACGATCCACTCGAGGGCACGATCGATCTCTCCGTCGACCTCGCTCGTCGGAATGCCGGAGAACCGAGCGGAGAGCCGCGCGAGCAGCCGTTCGTAGCGGTTCGAGTCCGTCATCGCGCAAAGGCTATCACGCCAGTCGAGGGCAGTAACGAAATCTCGTGAGCGCGGTCGACCGCGGATCACGAGAAGATCGGAGCGAGGTCGCGCGGAGTCCGACAGCGAGTGCCGGGGTCCCGGACGACATGGCACGACCCTCGCAGGAGCGATCCTCGTGACGCTGAGAATCACCGTATCGTGCGACGGCCGACACATTCGAGTGGACGGACGACTGAGCCACGAAGAGGTCGACGAGCTGGAATCGCTGATCGGAGGCGACCCCTCCGCCGTCAGACTCGAGCTCTGCGATCTGCGATCTGCGGACGCGGCGGGGCTCGTGGCGCTGCGTCGATTTCGAGACCTCGGCGTCTCAATGCGAGACCTCTCGCCTCACCTCGCGTTGCGGATCGACGACGCACCCGACGGCTCGCCCGAGCCCGAGTGATTCGGCGAGTCCCGACGCGCGATCGCGCGCCCGGGCCTCCGGCCCCCAGAGGGATTCGACATAACGTCCCTACTCACTGGTGCGCACAGAACCGAGCTCATTCGCCCTATGCTCGTCCAGACGAAGCCGCTCCTCTCGCGGCCCGACATGCTGGTCTTCGTGACGCGAGAAGACCCGCAGAGCAGGCGGATCGCTCCCTGACTCGAAACCCGACGTCGAGCGGGCGCCGACCGTCCTAGCCAGCGCTGGCCCTGCGCCGCCGCCAGGCCAGGAGCATCGCGCCGACGACGAGGACCCCCGCCCCGGCAACCGCCTTCCAGAGCGTGCGGTCCAGACCGACCATGAACTGGAAGATGTCGACGTTCCCGGTCTCCCAGAAGACCCACTCGCCTGCGATCGTCGTGGCCAGCGCCGGGGCTCCCGTCGCGAGGACGATGATGCCGTTACCGGTGTCCGGGTCGAGGCGGACGGCCGTATTGATCGCGGGCGTGTTGTGACCGTCGTGCCCGACGACGAAGCGGCCCGCTCCGTTTCGCGCATAGAGGATCACGCCGAGTCCCCAGATGTCTCGGCCCAGCCGCGACGCCTGCGGAGTCCACATCTGCTCGACGGTGGCCGTCTCGAGCACATTCCGTCCGATCGGCTCTCCGTTCGGACCGGGGCGCTGCGCTCGGACGAAGCGCGTGAGATCGGACGCCGTCGTGAAGAGAGACGCGGCGGCCACGGCGGTGTGGTGGCGAAGGGGCACGAGCGTGGAGTCGACGTCGTAGTTCTCGGCCCGCTTCGAGCGCTCCGCACGGGTCCAGTCGAAGGTCGAGTCGCGCATGCCCAACGGCTCGAGCACCGCCCGCTGCATGTAGGACTCGAAGGATTCGCCCGTCACCTCCTCGATCATCAGCTGCAGAAGCGTGTAGCCCCCGCCGGAGTACTGCCAGCGACTTCCCGGCTCGTGACCGACGATCACGGCACCGCTCGCGTGCGGCATGCGGTCCGCCGCCCGTGTCAACGACTCCTCGAGCGTCTGGATCCGCTCGCCGGGCTCGAAGCCGTCGTAGCCGAGGTCGTCCGTCAGTCCGGCCGTGTGGCTCAGCAGCCTCCGCACCGTGACCCCGTCCGTGTCGAATTCGCCTTCGGGCAGGTGCCAGCGCGTGAGGTAGGAGGAGACCGGAGCGTCGAGCGAGATCCTTCCCGCATCCACGAGCGACATCACCCCCCACGCGGTGATCCATTTGCTGAGCGACGCAACCTGGAAGACGCTGTCGCGATCCACCGGCTCACCGACGGAGCACGCATCCTCGTGGCGGACCACGCCGTCCTGGATCAGCACCACCACGGCGTTGCCGCGACACTCCGCCCGGATCCGTGAGTCCACCGCTTCGGAGAACGCCTGGAGATCGCCGCGAGGTGCGAGCGGGGCGCGAGACCAACCCTCGAGGGCCCCGATCAGAACGGCCGCGATCCACACGATCACCAGACCCGTCGTCACCAGCGCCAGCCGCATCCCTGCCTCCGTTCCGCCCGGGTCAGCCTTCGCCCCGACCGAGCAGGGGCTTGGCTGCGGTCATCGGTCACCGGGACAGCCGCGGCAGCCCGGTCGCTCTGCCAGACTCCTCGCAGAGTCTATGGACGACCGCGCGGACCGTCAGCCGCAGCCCTCCTCTCACGACGGACCCGAGACGAGTCGAGATCGCCGCGGACCTCGCGTTCGATCGTCGGCTGCGAGGCGGCCGGCGATCGACGATCGCAGAGGGGATCTCGCGTCGTGCGGCTCGCGAGGGAGGAGGCGTGTTGGGCTATGGCGGTGCGCGCGCAAGAGGTCGCTCGGCCGGCTGATCGAGGCAGGTCGTCGGGTGTCGGAGGCATCCGCCCGTCGGGTGGCCTGGTGGCGCTCGGCAGGCATCACGATCCGTTGGATCGTCTGCGCGAAGCCCACAGTATGGCGACGACCGACACGAGGACCAGCACGGAGAGGTTGAGCAGGATCCCGACGACGACCTCCATCCATCCGGAGGCGCCTGCCGGCATCCCGGCACCCGTGACCACTAACATCGATTTCGCGCGCTCCAGAATCCCGCGAGCTGCGCGCCCATCCAGTTCGCATAGACGCCGATCAGCAGCGTCGTTCGGATGAAGGTCCTCGTCCCGGCCGTCGTTCGCAGGTACGGCCACGCGCCGGCCATGCCGAACAGAGCGCCCTGCACGACACCGATCCTGTGCGCCGACAACGCAGCCGTTGGCGCTTTCGCGACCATCGTCGTGAACCCAGGACGTACAGCACCCGCTTGTAGTTCAACGTCAGGCTCTTCGAGACCAGGCGGGACTCCTGCCAGCTGAACACCCGATCCAGGTCGTCGGACGGCTGCAGAGGCCGGTGGGCGTCGTGCGCGCTTCGTGGCGCGCGCGAAGCGCCGGTTGTAGTAGGCGATGAACTCCGGTGCGAACGCGTTCGCAGCGTCGACGTCGCTGATCCCGCGCAGCCGCAGCTCCTTCACGAGCCGGTCCTGCAACGTGAGGTGCGCCCGCTCGACGCGACCCTTCGCCGCCGGCGTGTTCGCGCACAGGATGTCGACGTTCAGGCTCGCGAGCGCGCGCCCGAACTGTGTCTCGCCGGTGCCGCCCGCGGCTCTTCCTTCCGGTTCACGCGGAACAAACCGGCCTTGTCGCTGTAGAGCGCCACCGGCTTACCGTGCCGCTCGAGGTAGGAGCGCAGCGCCGCGAAGTACGAGAAGGCCGACTCGGACTCGCAGAACAAGAGCTCCATCAGCGCGCTCGTCGCGTCGTCGACGAACACCAGCAGCGTGCACCGGGGAGCCCGATCCTCGAACCACTCGTGATCGGAGCCGTCGATCTGGACGAGGTCGCCGCGGCACGGCCGGCGGCGGCGCGGCTGCTGGATCCGCGGCTCGCGACGGGCACGCGGGAGCCACAGGCCGTCCTCGATCATCCAGTGCCGAAGGGTCTCGACCGAGAGCCGCAGGCCGTGCAGCTCCGTCAGCTTCTCGTGGGCCAGCGTCGGGCCGAAGCCCTTGTAGCGGGATCGGACCGTCGCGAGCGCCTCCCGGCTCAGCGCCGACGCCCGCCGCCGATTGCTCGGCCGGCCGCGGCGCTTCGACGCCAGCCCCGGGGCACCGTCCGCCACGTAGGCGTCGCGCAACCGGCGGACCTGGCGGCTCGTCACCCCCAGCGTCCGCGCCGCCTCACGCTGAGTCAGCCGTTTCTCGATCACCCGCTCGATCAAGCGCACGCGATCCAGCTCCTCGTAGCGGGGCGTCACGGTCTCCATGCCCGCGGGAGTACCCCGGGCCACTGGAGAAAGCGGACATTTCTACTTTGGAGAAACCGGACATTTCTATCTGGGTACTACATCGCGCAAGACCGAGCTCATTCGCCCTATGCTCCCGACGTCCGAACGCCGTCGCGGATGCCACGCCGAGGCAAATCAGCACGGCCGTTCCCGGCTCCGGCAGGTACACGCCGTCGAACGTCAGCGTCGCGTTGATGTCCGCGTTCACCGACGGCGGCGAACCCGAAGCGGGGATCATCGCGAACGAGTCGATCCTGAGCGTGATGGCGTCGATCCGGTAGCCGGGGAAGTGCGCAGGCATCGCGTTTCCGAAGCAGGCCGTGTCCTGGTTGCCGTTGGCCAGCGTCGCGGTCCCGCACATGCTCGGATACTGGACCACTTTGTTCGTGACCAGTGCTGCGAACTGTGCGAACTCGGGGTCGGTGGCGGCCGTCTCCGTCCACGAGTCGCCGACGCTGTAGGCCGAGATGATGTGGTGGAAGAGGGTCGCTTCCGTCTGATCCTCCCGGATCCAGACCCACGTCGATACCGCCGTGGTTCCGACATCCAGGAAGTGTCGGCGGTACCAGATATCGAGGGAGGCGATCGTCGTCGCGTTCGCGCTGGTCGCCAGGAGCATCCCCGACATTACGCAGATCAGCGTCACCCAGAGCGCCGCGGGACCGAGTCGCCTCATCCCGTCCCCTCCTGTGGGTTGTCGGGGCGCCGGCGCCGACGCGGTCAACCTGAAGCGACCCGGACGTGCGATTCCGCTCAGGAAGCAAGGTTCGTACCCGCGTCAACGGAGCGTCTCGCTCGCGAGAGCTAGCACGGGGTGCTTCAGTGCGGCTCACTGGGACGTGCTAGGCGAAGCGACCGTGGCACAGCGCCCCGCGGACAGGTCGGTCCCGAGGGGAACCCTCGTCGGATTTCTCGGCCTCCCGGGGCGAGGACGAGCCGAGCAAGCCCTGTTCTCACTGGATTTCCGGGTAGGGACGTTGTGTCGAACCAGTTCGGGGGGGGTCGGGGGCTGGGGCGAAGCAGATGACGGGGTGGCTGACGAGCCCGCTCGGCCCGGGCCTCGGGCCCCAGAGAGGTCTGACATAACGTCCATACACGGAAATCGAGCCCCTCGGGCCTCGAACGCGATCCGGACGAACCCTGAAGCACCGGACATCTCTACTTTGGAGAAGACCGGACATCTTTACTTTGGGCCGACACAGCCAGAACCAAGCTTGTTCGGCCTATTCTCGACGCTCGCGGCGATCGTCGACAAGATCAACAAGACCTACGCGAAGCACATCGTGACGATCGAGGACCCGGTCGAGTTCGTGCACCAGCACAACACGGCGACGTTCTCGCACCGCGAGGTCGGCCTGCACACGCAGAGCTTCGAGAACGCGCTCGGAGCGGCGATCCGCCAGGACGCCGACGTCATTCTCGTCGGCGAGATGCGCGAGCGCGACACGATCTCGCTCGCGATCACCGCGGCCGAGATGGGCATGCTCGTCTTCGGCACGCTGCACACGAACAACGCCGCGAAGACGATCGACCGCATCATCGACGCGTTCCCGGCCGACGAGCAGAACATGATCCGCCTGTCGCTGTCCGAGTCGCTGGCGGGGATCGTCTCGCAGCAGCTCCTGCGGACGGCCGACGGCAAGGGCCGCATCGCGGCGAACGAGATCCTGCTGAAGACGCAGGGCCTGCCGAACGTCATCCGCGAGGCGAACAACCAGATGCTCTACTCGATCATCCAGAGTGGCAAGAGCCAGGGCATGCGGGCGATGGACGACGTGCTGTTCCAGTTCGCGAAGGACGGCAAGGTGACGGCCCGCGACGCCTACATGAAGGCGACGGACAAGCAGAAGTTCGAGCCGCTGCTGGATCAGGCGGCGGGGCTGACGCTCTCGTTCTCGCTTCGACCGGGGGGCCGGGGCGGGCGAGCCCTCGCTTGCCCTCGCGCGGGTCGGGATTTGCGTTCGCCGCGACTCCACTCTCCGGGAAGGCGCAGTGGTGAGCTGAAGCAAAGGGAAGCGCGCTACTTTGCCGACCCGTGACGGAAGGCTGCCCGTGCCCCTGCGATCCACGGGCCCCAATTTTTGCCGTCCCTAGCCAGGACCCGGCGTCGAGCTGCGTCAACCGGCGGAAACATGCCGCGTAGGGTGATCACGATCGTTTGATCGTCGTTGCGGTGGCGCTCGTCCTGCTCGGACTCCTGGCCCTCGTCCTGCCGCGACTGATCCAGACCGAGGAGTTCGATCGCGCGCTGCGGTCGACGGCCGAGGGCGGCGAGGCGACCGGAGCGGGCGGGATCGTTGAGGGGGAGGACGGTCCGGCGTCGATCGGCCAAGCGGCGGGGATCCAGGGACGGCCGATACACGCTCGCCGTGAACCTCGACGCGGAGTTCCATGCCGTGCGCGCCTGCGCCGAGCGTCCAGGATCGACAGCCCCGCTGCCTCGTCGCAGGCCTGTTCCGAGGCGAGAACCAGCTCCGAGAGAACGGATCGCCGGACGCTGGGCCAGAGCGGAAACGACAGCGTCGCGGCGGCTGCTCGGCGCAGCGGATCGCGGCGTTCGAGATGCGCGCGCTCGTGCGCCAGGACGACCTCGAGCTCGTCCTGAGAGAGCACATCCACCAACGCCGATGAGACCCAGATCTCACCGCGGGCGAGGCCGGTAGCCAGCGAGAAGGGGCGCTCCGACGCGACGATCCGGACGCCGGCGCCGAGCCCTGCCCTCGCGACCGACCGGAGCTCGGCCACATACCGCCAGGTGCGCGCGAGCTCCCGGGCGCCGCGGCCAAGTATCCAGACGAACGCCGCTCCAACCAGGAGGAGAGCCGCCGCCTCGGGCGCGTGGAACGGAGTTATGGCGTGGACCGACGCAGATGTGCAGGTGGTCCGCGTGCCCGAGGCAGTGATCCGGGTGCCATCCGAAGAGCCCGGCGAGACCCGGCTCCAGACAGACCAGCACGAGCAGCGTGGGCACGACCGACGGCGCCACTGCAGCGGCGAGCGCGAGACCCGCGCGATGTCTCGGGTGCATTCCCGGCAACCATCGATCCCGCGTGAACCAGGCCAGCGTCGCCGCGAGCGACGTGGCCGCCGCAAACGACACCCAGGCCGCAAGGATGACCCCCAGCGTCGCGAACGCGGTGCTCACGGGTTGTCCTTCCTCTCCTCGCGGCGCGCACGGACGAGCGCCTCGATCTCCTCCAACGTCGCGGCGTCCGCACGCTCCACCAAGTCGACGAATGCCGACAGCAGAAGCGGCGGATCGACTCCAGGGACCTCGGCGATCACCCGGCCGAGCCACGCCGAACGTGAGATTCGGGCGCGGTACTCGTAGGCGCGCCCAACCTTGCGCCGCTCCGCGAGCCCCTTCCGGGCCAGACGCTCGAGGGTCGACTGGATGGTGTTGCGGACCACTCCGCGCGGCTCCCCCACGGCCGCGTGCATCGTGGCAACGTCCGCCGGGCCACCCTCCCAGAGTCGATCGAGCACGGCCAGCTCGAGCGTTCCCAGAGTGATTTTCCGGCGCGGCTCGCGCACGCGTTCGTACCCCCGCTCACGAACGCTACCACGACGTCCGTCGGGCTCGAGTCGCGCCCTTGTATCCCGGATGTATCCCTACGCGAGGAACACTTCTGTGGCGCCGACTTCCGAACGAGGCGTGCGGGTTCCGAGAAACGAGAAAAGATGAATAAAATAAGATACTTGGCGGGGCGGACGGGACTCGAAAGCCCAACCTCCGACTGTAAGTGCCCGGAAACGCAGGGGTCGGGACCCGTGAAAGCTGTATCCCGCGTGTATCCCGGCCCTGGGGGTGAGTCGCGGGCAGTCGGGGGCTCGCGACGGTTGAAATCGCTTGATGCAGGCATTACGATTCAAACTATGCCTTCATCGGAGCAACTCACGATCCGCTCGATCGGTTCACGCCTCAGGACCGCACTCGAGCAGGAAGCCGCGCGCCGCGGACAGAGCCTCAACAAGACCGTCCTTGCGCTCCTCGCGGAGAGATTGGGCCTCGCGGATTCCGGGGCGCAGATCGAGCACGGCGATCTCGACGAGCTCGCCGGCACCTGGTCGAAGTCGGACGCGAACCGCTTCGATGAAGCGCTCCAGGCCCAGCGGCAGGTAGATGCCAAGCTCTGGCGATGACCCGCCTGACCCTCGATACCTCGGCGTATTCGGCATTCAAGAGGGGCCACACCGAGGTCGTGCGTCACATCCGCCGAGCCGAGGAGATTCTCCTTCCCAGCATCGTGCTGGGGGAGCTGCTCGGTGGCTTCGAGGCGGGCCAGCGTTCACGACGAAACCGCGACGAGCTCGATCTCTTCCGCGAGAGCCCGCGAGTTCGCCTCGTTTCGATCGGCGAGGCGACCGCGGAGCGCTATGCCGTCATCTACGCATCGCTGCGCGCCATGGGACAGCCCATTCCGACCAACGACCTGTGGATCGCGGCAAGCACGATGGAGCATGGCACGGAGCTCGTCACGCTCGACCGTGACCTCACCCACGTGGCCCAGATCCTCGTGGCCCTCTACGAACCGTGAAATTCGCGAGAGGGCGACCCCGACCCCCAGGTTCGAAGCCTGAACGGACCCGTAGGAAAAACCAATAGTTACGCGATTCCGAGAGGGAATGAGGGGGAATACGTAGGAATACGGGCACGATTTGGTCACAGTGAACAGTACGGCTAGCACAAAATCACCATTTGAATTAGCCGAAACAGGCCGATAGACTTCTCGCAATGACCATCGATCGCGACCTCACCCCTCGGCTGCGAAAGGCCGCCCGTCAGTTCCCGGCAGTGACCCTCACGGGGCCGCGCCAGAGTGGCAAGTCGACGTTGTGTCAGACCGTCTTTCCGACGCTCCCGTACGTGAACCTGGAAGCGCCGGACGTTCGAGGATTTGCTGTCGAGGACCCCCGCGCTTTCTTGAGCCAGTTTCCGAAGGGCGCGGTGATCGACGAAGTACAACGAGCGCCCGACTTGCCCTCCTACCTCCAAGGCATCATCGACGCCGACCCGAGGCCCGGCCGCTGGATTCTCACCGGGTCGCAGAATCTCGCACTGCTCGAATCGGTGAGTCAGTCGCTCGCAGGCCGGTCGGCGGTGCTCCACCTGCTTCCCCTCGCGCGTAGCGAGGTCATCCGCTTCAAGCGGCATCCGGGGCGCCTCGAGGAGACGCTGATCGCCGGCGGCTATCCGCGCATCTTCGATCAGAAGCTCGACCCGAGCGACTGGCTGGGCTCCTACGTGGCCACCTACGTCGAACGCGACGTGCGCACGATCAGCAATGTCGGAGACCTCGTGACCTTTCAGCGCTTCGTCGAGCTTTGTGCGGGCCGGACTGCGCAGCTCCTCAACTACTCCTCGTTGGCGGCCGACTGCGGGATCTCGCAGCCGAGCGCGAAGGCCTGGCTCGGTATTTTGGAGACGAGCTTCATCGCATTTCGGCTGCCGACGTTTCGCTCGAACCTTCGCAAGCGTCTGGTCAAGATGCCGAAGCTCCACTTCTACGACAGCGGTCTCGTCTGTTGGCTGCTCGGCATTCGCACACCCGAGCAGCTTCGCTCTCATCCGCTTCGTGGAGCGATCTTCGAGAGTTGGGTCGTATCCGAGATCACCAAGCATCGCGTGAACCGCGGTGAGACGGGAGGTCTTTCGTACTACCGCGACCGTGATGGAGTCGATGCCGACCTCGTCATCGAGCATCCTGATCGGCTGACGTTGGTGGAAGCCAAGTCCGCGCAGACCGCCTCGCCAAGTCTCTTCGCAGGTGCGAATCGCGTGCGCGGCCACCTCGACGATCCGTCACGCCCGTGCGAGGTCGTCATCGCCTACGGCGGTGAAGAGAGTCAGCGCAGATCAGCTGCGAAGTTGGTTTCGTGGGGAAGGCTGCACGAGGAGAAGTGGGGGTAGGGTATTCAGTGCGACCAGGCACTGCTGATCGATCGGGATTGGAAGAGTTGCGATGTGGGGATAGGGCATTCAAGCTGCGTTCTGGCTCGACATCTGCGTATGGACGTTATGTCAAACCCCTACGGGGAGCCGCCGCGGGAACGGCAGCCTCGTTCATGTGGCAAGGACTGAGGAAGCTCCAGACGACTTGATGTGCGCTATCGCGCCCTCCCGGACCTATGCTGGGTAGGACCCGCAACCACGGACTAGACCCATGACACGTATGCAGAGTTCGGACACCTCAAGGCGCCTGGCCGGCTGGGTGGCGATCATCGGCGCACTGCTGGCCTGGTCGGAGATCGGCGTGTACATGGCCGCCGTGAATGGCGACCTCGCCGCGGTCTATGAGCCCGCAGTGTTTCTCAGCCTGCCCGCGCATGCACACGACTACTTTCATGCGTCGCTGGTTCTGGACACACTCGGCTTCTACCTGCCGTTCCTGGTGATTGGCGGCTACCTGTGGTCGGTCATGCGCGAAGAGCACGGCGCGCTGATGGACATGGCGGCGCTCTGCATCGTCACCTACGCGGTGATGGGTATTGCCGGTGACGCCCTGTTGTTTGCGTCGGTGTCACCCCTGGCGGCGATGCATGCCGCCGGAGACGCGGCGGTCAAGGCCGGCACCGAGGCCACCTGGCTGGCACTTGCGTCGGGTGCCCAGCAGGGACTGTGGATCATGGAGGGTCCAGTCATGGGGTTCTGGGGACTGGTGATGGGCAGTGCCATGCGGCGTGCGGGCAGGCCATACGGGCTCCTGCTGATGGCTGTCGGGGTCTGCTATGCATCGATCTTCGTGCTCGGTGTGCTGGGCATCTGGGCTGTGGCCCAGCAGTTCCAGCTGGTGTTCCTGATCTTGTTGCCCCTGTGGGCGCTGCTGACCGGCATCTCGCTCTTGCGTCAGCGAGCCAGTTGACAGCTCTTCGACGACAGCTTCACCCGTGCCCGGCGTGCTCCTGCATGGCATGGATGGCATGCGGGCAGAAGTGGAACGACTCGTGAAGCCTCCCATCCGTGGCTGAGGGCGGCCCTTCGCCTGACCCGCCGTTGGTGCGGACCGGCGCTGGCCAGCCGGGCCGCTGAACGACAGTCTCGTGAGCGTGTCGCGACTGTGGTACCCCCGGTGTGCCCTGGAGCAGTTCCGGTCGCACTGCCGCGAGGCAGGCAGGCTCGCGAGCCCAGCAGGAGCAACCCGCAACGGGACTGATCGAGCTTCGCGCGCTCGACCGGCGGCAGTTCGCATGATGCCGGGCCCCACCCAAGGCCCCGCTTGCAAACTGCGCGGTCAACTGCCGTTCGTGGTCCGACAAGCTCACCACGAACGGAAGTTGATGCCGGTTCCGAAGGTCGAATCCGGACCAGACCGCAAAATGCGGACTACTTGACCTCGTCGATCTCGCCCGGCCGCCAGCTCTTGTTGATCCAAGGTTCCAGAGGTCCGTACATGCGCAAGATGGTGAACCAGCTCTTGCCGGGTACCGTGGCCAGCCAGTTGCCTTCTTTGCCTGCCGGAGCTTTCGGACCGAAATACAGGTCGTAGGATCCGTCGGCATTTTTCTTGATGCCATCAGACTGGCTGCCGACGGTCGGGAATTTCTGGCTGGTCTGCAGTTGCGAGCGGCTCTGGGTGTCGTAGATGGTGACGGCCCAGAAGTCGTTCACCGGCACGTTGGGCGGCAGGTGCAACTTGTAGGTCTTGGCGCCGTCAAACGGCTGCTTTTTGGCATCCAGGAATGCCAGTGCATAGTCGGAACCTGCGCCTACATGCGTGGTGGCCATGGCCGGGGTCACGCCACCGGCATTGAAGTAGTAAAGCACGCGGGCATCCAGATCCATGCTGCCGTCGGCTTCGAAGCTTGTGTTCTTGTTGGCAAACGCGGTGGACCAGATGCTGTTCGGATCGTCCGGATAGATGTTCACGCCATCGATGCGCGGGTGGTAGGTGATGACTCGCGCGGTGGCGGCGCCCAGCGTGGCGGCTTCGGTCAACAGCTTCTTCATGCGCGCGTCGGGTTTGAACGGCTGGCCCTTGACGATGCCGATGGCGGCCATCTCACCGCGCACCTCGGGACTGATGGCGTCGATCGGTTCCTGCTGGACAACCTCGTTGAGGTCTTCGAAATAGCTGAAGTCGCTGGGGAAGATGGTATTGAACGCCTTGCCCGAGACGTTGACGTATTCGGTCGGCGCCGGGCTCTTGGCGTCCTTCAGCGGGTAGACCTTCAGACCGGTGGTGATGTTCTTGACCGCCGGTGCCAGCCCGTTCTTGATCGAGCCGCGCAGGAACAGGAAGTTGCGGTTGGTCGAGGGCTTGAGCAGGAAGTAGCCGGCGGGCACGGCGCCGGAATAGCCCGGCGGCAACACCAGGTATTTGCCGCCCTTGCCCTTGTCCGGCCCGGTGACGCCCATGTTGCCGGCGAAACGCTGCCAGGCGTCGTCGAGAAAGCCGAGCATGCCGGGAGGGATCTCGATCACGGTCGGACCGTCGTTGGCAAGGTCGGTGTAGGTATAGGCGTAGAGCGTCGAGGTGTTGGCGGTGACCACCAGGGTCTGTGAATCCATCAGCCCTTCGAATACAGCGATCTTGTTGGCCCCCTGGGCGCCGGCACCGTCCAAGCCCTTGCGCACGCTGTACATCGACACGGCGCCGACATTGTCCATAAATACTTGGGTTCCGCGCATCCGGTCGAGATTGTCATAGACCTTTTCGACGGTCGCGGCGTTGGCCGGAACGCCGTCGAAGAACTCGAGCTTGCCGATTGATGTATCGACCTTGTCGGGGATGGAAATCGACTTCAGCGTGTCAGGCGAAACCTGGGCCTGCGCGACCTGGATACCGGGCAAGGCCAGCACGATTGCCACGGCAAGAACATTGAATGGATTGGAATTCTGCTTCACGAGGTTCTCCTCAGTCGCTCAGGGATTGGATCAAAAAGGGTTGATTCGAAAAACAAGCGCGGCCGAAGGTGTGGGCCGCACTTTGCACGGGTCGATCGTACTGACAGGATTATTCGGCCAGTACGATCGGCCTGCGAACTTACGGGGCTCTTTTTGTCGGTGGTCCCGGGAACACCCATGAGCCATCGATGATCTGCTGGCTTGGCTCGTACATGCGCACGCTGTAGTTCCATCCTTGCATGATCGGCAGGCAGTTCTCGGTGCTTGCCGTGCACCCACCATACCGAATCGTGTACGACCCGTCGCTGTTTGGCTTCGCGGTCAGGTTGTTGAGGCTGTAGGCGTTGAGGTCGTTCTTCTGGAAATAGCCTTTTTTCGTTGTACAGGCTGATCGACCAGAACCCCTTGACCGGGACATCCTTCACCGTGAGCTCGTACTCGCCCACCGGCAGATTCGGCTGCACGTTGATGTACTGCGCGTCCTTGTCCGGCAATCCACCCCATGCGGACGCGGTGCCAATCAGGAAGTG
Organism: uncultured Spirochaetales bacterium; assembly: GCA_964615045.1. GTDB lineage: Bacteria > Myxococcota_A > UBA9160 > UBA9160 > PR03 > JANQRO01. Next base: position 1,500 of record CAZTOE010000073.1, on the reverse strand, counting down.
CACCGGATTGACCTCGGCCTTGGAGCCGAAAGTCTGGGTCTACCGCTTGAGCCCCTTGGCCAGGTCGAGGACGGCTTCGAGCGTCGCCTTGTAGCTGGCGTTGTCGTAGTCCGGCGAGACAAATGGTTGCTTGGAGCCGGCGACAATCTCGATCTTGTCCTGGAGCTTGTGCGCTGCTGCCAGATCCTTCGTATCTTCCGGGTTGGCGAGGGTGCGTGACCTGACCCCTTCTTTCCCACCGCCCTACGTGACAGTTCTCCGGGTTTGAACTCCTACGCTGCTTGCTCGGCGAACTCCTTGGGAGGAAGCCCTCCGAGCGAGCTGTGCGGGCGCACCTCATTGTAGTCCCGGCGCCAGGTCTCGATGGTCCGCCGCGCATGGGCCAGGTCCGCAAACCAGTGCTCGCTCAAGCACTCGTCCCGGAACTTCCCGTTGAAGCTCTCGACGAAGCAGTTCTGCGTGGGCTTGCCCGGCTGGATGAAGTGCAGCCGCAAACCGTTCTCGTAGGCCCAGGCGTCGAGCGCACGGCTCGTGAACTCCGGGCCGTTGTCCACAACGATCACGTCCGGCGCTCCCCGCTCGGCGACCAGCCGATCGAGAACACGGGCCACGTAGGCTCCCGGGATCGATCGAGCCGCCTCGATCGCCAGGGCCTCGCGGCTGAGATCATCCACGACGTTGAGCGTCCGAAGGCAGCGTCCCGAGACCAGCGTGTCCTGCATGAAGTCCATCGACCAGCGCTCATTGATTCGCACCGGGATGGGCTTCGGCTCACGCGGCACCTGCGCCACACGCCTGCGCTTCTTGCGCCGAATCGATAGCGATTCCTCCCGATATAGGCGTTGCACCTTCTTATGATTCACCTCGATCCCCTCCCGTCGAAGCAGGATGTGAAGCCGCCGGTAGCCGAATCGCGGCCGCTCGGCCGCGAGCTCCAGCAGCCGCTCGCGAACGGCCTGGTCGTTGCGCGGCCGCGGCTGGTAGCGGCAGCTCGATCGGTCCATCCGGACAAGCCCGCAAGCACGACGCTCGCTGTAGCCGAAGCGGGCGTGGAGATGGCGCACCACCTCCCGCCGCGCCGCGGGCTTCACCACTTTCGGCCCAGTACGTCCTTGAGCGCTTCCTTGTCGAGGGTCAGATCCGCGACGAGCTTCTTCAGCCGGCGGTTCTCGTCCTCGAGCGCCTTCAAGCGCTTCGCGTCCGAGACTTCCATCCCGCCGAACTTCCGTCGCCAGCGATAGAAGGTCTCCTGGCTCACGCCGTGGTCCCGGCAGACGTCCTTCACCGCCCGACCGGCTTCGGCCTCCCGCAGGATCCCGATGATCTGCTCTTCCGTGAATCGACTCTTCCGCATCCCGTTCTCCTCTCTCTCGAATGAGGAGAACTGCCATTCTAAACGGCGGAGATTTCGGGGGTCAGGTCACACCGAACGATCCGAACGCTACCGTTGCGCACATGACCTGATCGCGCCGAGTCTGTGGTTCGCGACCGCACAGACTT
>CAZTOE010000072.1:0-17319 GCA_964615045.1 uncultured Spirochaetales bacterium | reverse complement strand
CCGCCATGATGGTCCTCGCGCTGATCCTGTTCGCGCTCTCGAACACCTCCCGCCGTCGCATCCTTCGCTACGAGGGCGGGATCCTGGTCGCGGCCTACGTGGGGTATCTCGTCTGGAGGAGCGGTCACTAGCGTGACCTCGTGGACAACGGGGCGCCGTGACCTATTGTCGCCCCATGCATCGCCCTATCGCGATTGGTGCAGCCGTTTCCCTGTTCGCGATCCTCTCCCTTTCCGTCGGCTCGGGGCTCGCGTCCGCCGCCGAGCTGGCGCCCGGAGCGAAGGCTCCCGAGTTCTCGCTTCCCGGCTCGGACGGGAAGCTCCACACCCTCGCCCAGCACACCGGACAGCGCGGGGTGGTTCTGGCCTGGTTTCCGAAAGCCTTTACCCCCGGCTGAAGCCAGGAACTGGCGGCGCTGCGGGACAGCGCCGAGCAACTCGCCCAATACAATGTCGCTGTCTACATGGTGAGTCTCGACGAGCCCGAGAAAAACCGCGAGTTCGCCGAAGCGCTCGAGGCGAAACACGTTCTGCTCTCCGACCCGGGCAAGGGCGCTGCCGAGGCCTATGGAGTGACGGCCTGGGGAGGGCTCTACTCGCGGCGCTGGACCTTCTACATCGACCGCGAAGGAGTCATTCGGGCGATCGACAAGGATGTCCAGGTCGACACCGCCGGCCAGGACATCGTCCGGAAGCTCGGCGAACTCGGGTTCTCCAAGCGAGATTGAGGGCGACCGAGGGCTCGGGCCGCTTCAGCCTACTTCGTCGTTCACGTCTTCGATCACGTAGGTGCCGCTGCGAGGGTCCTTGCGGATCGAGATCAGCCCGCGTTTGGCGGCGTCTTCGAGGAGGCGGTTGAACGACCGGTACCCGTGGTATTGCTCGCTGAACTGGGGTTGCTTGCGTTTGATGGTTTCCTTGACCAGGGAGCTGTGAAGCTCCTTGTTCTCGCGCTGAAGCGCGTCGACGGCGTCGAGCAGCAAGTCGAAGGCTTCCTGGACGCGCGCCGGCAGCTGCGCCGTACGCTTGGGCTTTCCGCGCGCGCTCTCGCGGACCAAGTCATCGTAGAAGATGAACTCGTCACAGGTGTCGATCAGGAGCTTGCTGGTCGACGCCTTGACACCCATCGCCATGGTGTACTTATCGTTCTCGCGCAGCTTGGCGACGAGCGGATAGAAATCCGAGTCCCCGGTGACGAGGGCGAAGGTGTCGATATGGGGTTTTGCGTAGGACAGCTCGAGAACATCGACCACCATCTTGATGTCCGCGCTGTTCTTGCCCGAAGTGATACCCCCGGGCAATTCGATCAGCTCGACCCCAGCCCCATAGAGCGGGCGCCGGTAGGATTCCCAGCGCTTCCAGTCCGCGTAGGCCCGCCGTACCACGATGTTGCCCTTGTCGAGCAGGCGTTTCAGCACCGCCCGGATCTGGAACTCGCCGAGTTTCGCTTCGGAAACGCCGATCGCGAGATTCTCGAGGTCGATGAAAACGGCGATCGTGCGGGCGGATTCGTCGGACATATTTACCCGAATCGACACTAGCGGCTTGCGGACGCCGCGGCTCGTCTCCGCGAGGGGTGCGGCGCTGGACCCCGCGGCGCGAGCAGTCTGGCGGCGGCCGATCCCCCGGATCTATCCTCGGTAGCGACACGGGAGGATCCACGATGAACGCCACTGCGAATCGCATTTTGATGGTCGATGCGGATGGTCATGTACTCGAACCGCGCAATACCTGGGTCGACTATATCGATCCCCGCTACCGCGATCGGGCGATTCGCATCGAGCGCGACGCCGGCGGGGACGAGGTGTTGCTGATCGACGGCAAACCCCTCGAGGTCATTCGGGGACGGGTGGCCACCCTGGGCGGGATCGAAATGGATCCCAGCGAACTCCTCCAGGCCAACAAGTTCAGCTACGAAGATGGCTGCCCGCCGGGCAGCTACGACCCCGTGGCGCGGCTCACGGTGATGGACGCCGAAACCATCGACATCGCGCTGCTCTACCCGACCATCGGGATCTGCTGGGAAGGCCACACCGGGGACGCCGACCTCGCCCATGCCTACACCGAGGCCTACAACCGCTGGATCGTCGATTTCTGTAGCCACGATCCGAAGCGTCTCGTACCGATCGCACATATCAACCTGCTCGACGGCAACCTGGCAGTTCGGGAGGTGCGGCGCGCCCATGCCGCGGGCTGTCGCGGAATCTATCTCTCGCCCGATATGTATGCGCGCGGCGGCAAGCACTTCGATGACCCCTCGCTCGACGCGTTCTGGGCGGTCGCTCAGGAGCTCGAGCTCCCGATCGGGTTCCACGTCGTGGTACGCGATCAGCCGTCGACGAGCTATGTGAACCCCTTCGAAGCCGGCGGCGAGCGCTTCGGGCTCTTCAACTTCGCATTCCTCGCGATCGACGTGATGGCCGGGTTTACGGAACTGTTGTCGCTCGGGGTCTTGGAACGCTTTCCGCGTTTGAAAGTTTCGGTCCTCGAGGCCGGAGCCAATTGGATCTCGGCCTGGCTTGACCGGCTCGACCACAAGTTCGAAGTGATGCACTCCACGACGATTCTCAAGGCGAAGCCCAGCGACTATTTCCGCCGCCAGTGTCTGGTCTCAGCTGATCCCGACGAATCAATCACTGCCGACGTCGTCCGTCATGTCGGCGCCGACTACTTCGTGTGGGCGTCCGACTACCCACACATCGATGCTTCGATGGGGGTGGTTGCCGAAATGCGCAAGCGCGTGGCTTCGCTCCCCTTGGAGGACCAGCGGAAGGTGCTCGGCGAGAACGCGGTCCGCTTCTACGGTCTCGACGTGTAGAAGGCACCCAAAGCCTCGCTCGGCTCTCGGCGCGGCAGGCAAGCCGTAGGCAGCGTGCAAACTGCGTCCAAGCTGCCGCTCTTTGTCCGTTCTACGAGTGTTAATCCCAACGACGATCGCGGCGATAAGGCGTTTATGCCAAAGAACCGGTTGGAGGGTTTGTGAGCCGATATCGGAAGGGTGCGGGTCCGCCTTCGTCAGGCACGCTCGATCGCGAGCCGATCGCGCTGTTGCTTCGCCGGCTGTACCGCGAGCGTGTGTGCGGGATCTTGCAAGTCAAATGGCGCGGCAAACTCAAGGCGATCGAGTTTGGCGAAGGATATCCGCTCGCCGTGTGGTCCAACCTCGAAGCGGAACGGCTCGACATGCGCTTGGCGGCCAGCGGAAAGCTCCGCTCCGAGGATCTCGACGAAGCCCAGCGCCGGCGACACGAAGGCGGGCCACTGCTCGGCGAGGTTCTGGTCGCCCTCGGAGCCATGCGCGAGGAGGAGCTCGCGACGGCCCTGCAAGACCAAGCCGATGAGAAGATCCTCGAGATCTTCTCCTGGGAAGGTGGGCAGTATCGTTTTCGACCAGGCGAGACGCTGCGGCGGAGCACTCGCATCGCGGTAGTGAGTTCGCCCGCAGCGCTCATCCTGCGCGGCGTCTCTGAGCGCATGCCGCTCAAGCAGATCGACGACTACTGGGATGCGCATGGCTCGGCGTCCCTCGTACCGGCCAGGGACCCGCACGATTGCTTCCACGATGTCGAGATCGACCCGAGCAGTGCAGCGATGCTCGACGCTTGCGAGGGGGGCATCCCGATCGCCGAACTTGGCACCCGCCCCGAGGAAGAGCGCCGCATCGTGTACGCGCTGATCCAGTCGGGCCTGCTGGGGTTCCGCAGCGGGTCCGACGCGTTGCGTCCAGCGGTCGCCTCCGCGACTTCTCCCCGTGAAACTGCCCCGAGCCCGCCGCCACAACGCCTGGAGCGCCCAGAGCGCCGAGAGGAAGATGCGCGCGCCCGCCTGACCGCACTCTTGAAGCAGCTTGAGCGCGAGGATCCCTTCGAGCGCCTCGGGCTTTCGCGCGAGGCGACAGCGGAGGCCATTGCGAAGGCGCGTTCGCGCCTCGCCTACGAAACCCATCCAGACCGCTACGCCCAGGCCCCGGCCACCGTGCAGCGCCTGGCGCAGCAGGCCTTCTCGCAGGTCGAAGCGACGTACCAGGCGCTGAGCGATCCGGAACGGCTGGCCCAGTATCGGCGCGATCCGCTGCATGATCGCCACCAAAGCGAAGCCCTCGAAGATGCGCGCATGGCCCTGGAAGCCGAGCGCTGCTTCGGGCAGGGCGTGCGTTCCCTCAATCATCATCAGTGGAAGCCTGCCTTTCAGCATTTTCGCCGAGCCGTGGAGGCCTACCCGGAAGAGGGGGAGTACCACTGCTACTACGGTTGGACCCATTACCTGGTGCACGGGCGCGGCGAGGAAAGTTTGAAGCGGGCCTTCAGCCTGGTGAAGAAGGGGGTCAAGCTCGCGCCCAAGTGCGCCGCGGGCTGGCTCTTCCTCGGCCGGCTCTACCAGATGGTCGACCGCCTCGAGCGCGCCGAGCAGATGCTGCTGCGTTCGCTCCAATGCGATCCGCGCAACATCGAAGCGATGCGCGAGCTGCGGATCCTCGAGTCACGCCGCCCGAAGGGCGTGCGCTCGCTCTTGAAGCGGGTCCGTGGCCTCGCGCCGGGGAAGTGAGCCAGCTCGTAGTCCGCTCGGCGCTGCTCAAGGTGCCGCGGGGCCAAAACCCAAATCGCGGCGGGTGTAGCGAGCCGGGCTAGGGCGTCGGCGCGGCAGGCACCCCGGTGAGCTTCGCTTCGAGCTGAGAGAAGCGCTCTTCGAGGTTGCGCAAGCGCGCCTGGGACTTCTCTTCGTTCTCGAGGCGGTTCGCTTCGGCGCGATCCCGACCGGTCTCCACCGCGTAGAGACGGTTCAATACGTCCTTGGCGAAGCTCTCGCGCTTGCCCTCGATCTCCTGCTGGCGCGTCTCAAGATTAGAAAGTCGCTCGAGCATCGCGTCTAGGTCGGTCGAGGCGAGCGCCGGACCGGTGGCCCTGGGCGCCGCCGCTTTGACGGCTTTCTCGGCCTTCGAAATGCGCGAGCGCAACGACTCGACTCCTTCGGTGGCTTCGGCGATGCGCTGGTCGACGGCTGCGAGGTCGCGGCGAGCGGCTTCGAGCTGTTCTCCGAACTCGCCGCGAAGGCCTGCGAGCTCGTCCCGCAGCGCGGCGAGCTCGGCAGGCGAGGCACCGCCAGCGGATGCGCGTTCGAGGGATCGGGGCGCGATCGCCGGCTCCGCCAAGTGGGTGGCGACGGCGAACGCCGCGGCGGCCAGTGTCAGCGCCAACGCGGTCGTCCCGGCAAACCAGGGGATCATTTGGCGGCGCACGAAACCGGTCAGAAAACGCGCTTCGGCCGGGCTGAGCAGCGGCTGCCCGGGTTGGTCGGACATGGCGACTCCCTCCCGCGGTCCTCATCGACGCCCAGGGGTTCCAGCCTTAGATCCCAGCGCAAAATAAGCTTCCGAGGCTCTTCTCCGGCGTCGATCGGCAACGGGCTGCGGCGGCAGCGCTACAGTGTGGCGCCCGCGAAGGCCTTCTCGCGCAGCCAGGCAGGATTGCCTTGATGACCCGCGACCCGCGACTCTCCCGCGCATCGGTGCCCCGCGAAGAGCGTCTGATCCTCGCACTCGACGTCCCCGGGCCCGAGGCGGCGCTCGAGCTGGTCGAGCAGCTCGGCGAGAGCGTGCGCTTCTACAAGCTGGGCCTGGAGCTCTTCATGGCGGGCGGTTACTTCGAGCTGATCCAGGCGCTGGTCCAGCACGGCAAGCGGATCTTTGTCGACCTTAAGTTCTTCGACGTGCCCGAGACGGTGGCGGCCGCGGTTCGGCAGTTGCGTACCCGGCCCGTCGAGTTCGTAACCGTGCACGGCAACCAGAACATTTTGCTCGCCGCCGGACGCGAGAAGGGGGCTCTCAAGATCCTGGCGGTGACGGTTCTCACGAGCCTCGATCGCGGTGACCTCGACGATCTCGGCTTCTCGGTGTCAGTGGAAGATCTGGTACTCTCGCGCGCCCGGCGCGCACTGGCCGCGGGATGCGACGGGGTAATCTCGTCGGGCCTCGAAGCCGCAAGGCTGCGCGCCGAACTCGGAGCGCGCTTGCTCGTTGTGACTCCCGGGATCCGCCCGGTCGAGAATCGCTCCGCGGATGATCAAAAGCGCGTGATGACGCCGCGCGAGGCCTTTCTTGCGGGCGCCGATTACATCGTGGTGGGTCGACCGATTCGCAACGCCCGCGATCCCCGCGCCGCTGCGGAGGCGATCCAGAGCGAGATCGCTCAGGTCTTTGCGTCCTAACGCACAGGTACAAAGCGCTCACGCGCGAGCGAACGCAGGCGTTCGATGTCCTCGCGGCGCGCCACCGAAAGGGGCACCGTGTTCCGGAGCTCCTCAAGCACCAGTGTTGTGTCGAGAAGCTGCTGGCGATGCAGGGCTCCATACAGGGCGCCGATTACCGCCTGCTCGAGCTCGGCGCCGCTGAAACCCTCGCTTGCTCCCGCGAGGGCGTCGAGATCAAAAAGCTCGGGATTCTGTTTGCGCTGCTCCAGGTGGATCCGCAAGATCGCGATGCGCTCGTCGGTGTCGGGGAGATCCACGAAGAAGATCTCGTCGAAGCGACCCTTGCGGAGCAGCTCCGGAGGCAATGCGAAGACATCGTTCGCGGTGGCGACCACGAAGACCTCCTTCTTCTTCTCCTGGAGCCAGGTCAGAAAGGTCGCAAGGATTCGCTGAGAGACGCCGCCGTCCTGATCCACACCGACCTTCGAGCCCGCGAAAGCCTTCTCGAGCTCGTCGATCCAGAGCACGGAAGGAGCCATCGACTCGGCGACTTGGATCGCACGTCGTACATTGCGCTCGGTCTCGCCGATGTATTTGTTGAACAGACGACCGGCGTCCAGCTTGAGGAGCGGCATCTGCCATTTGCGTGCCACCCACTTGGCGGCAAGGGATTTTCCGCAACCCTGCACGCCCACCAGGAGCAGGCCGCGCGGAGGGCCCAGATTGAGGGAGGCGGCCTCGGCGCTAAAGCCAACCCGAGCGCGCTCGAGCCATTGGGCGAGGCGGCCGAACCCCCCCAGCTGATAGGAATTGTCTTCGGCGGGGAAGTACTGGAGGAGCCCGTCGTCGCCGAGCAGGGCGGCCTTGCTTTCCACCAGCGCCTGGATGTCGTTGCCCGCGAGCGTTCCGTCTTCGAGTACCGCCCGGGCCACCGCCTGACGCGCCTGATTCAGGGTCAGGCCTTGCAGAGCGATCAAGAGCTCCCGTCGCTCGGTGGGCGTCAGGTCGAGGCGCACCGGCACGCGGCCCTGCAGCGATTGGAGGACCGCGCTCACCACCTCCGCGAGTTCCTTCGCGCCCGGGAGCGGTAGCTGCACGTGGACGACCTGTGGGTCGATCTCGGGAGGAAATTGCTGATTGGAGCCGGCCAGGATCAAGGTGGCGGAGCGGTGCGAATAGCTGCGCGCCACATCCCGGAAGAGTCGGGCCGCCTCCGGATCTTCCAGATGCCGCGTGAGATCCTTCAGCAGGAACAGCGCGTCCAACTTGAGACCCACCAAGTGGGCCAGAAGCGCCTTGGGATCGGCCGTGGTCCGGTGTGACTCGAGTTCCGCGACGGGCATCTGGACCAGCCCGCGCGTGAGTGTCCACTCGTAGACCGGGAGCCCGAGGTCGCGCGCCACAGCCTCGACGACCTGCTCGACGCGCTCCTCCTCGCTCGTCTCGACGGCCACCACGGGGTGGAAGGAGAGCACCAGGGTCTTCAGGTCATGGACCGCGCTCGTGAGTCCCATCCCACGGAGCATCGGACTGGCGGAGGCGGTTCTTGATCGCGCAGCCTTCAAGTGAGGCCCCGAGTCGCCGATGCAAGGGTTCGGGCCCAAGGATCGGTCCCGTGGTCGGTGGAACCGGGAGCGTTTGAGATGGGGGATCCCATTGCCGGCACCGCGGTTGGCTTCGTCGGTGGGGTCGTGGCATTCGGCTGGGGCTTCCGTCAATGGCGATGGCTGCGGCTGATTGAAGACACCCCGACCGCCAAGGTTCGCTCAATGCCCATGGGACGCGTCGAGGTGTTCGGGCGCGCTCAGGAGAAGGCCGAGCTGCGCGCCCCCATTTCGCGCCGGCCCTGCGTCTACTACCGCTACCGCGTGGAAGAGCGACGCGGCTCCGGGAAGAACCGGCGCTGGGCCACGATCGACTCGGGGGAGTCGTCGGCCTGGGGGTTCTACCTGGAAGACGAGACCGGTCGCGTCCTGGTCGTGCCGCGCGGAGCCACGATCACCGTCGCCACCGATTTGCGCCTTTGCCGCGGGGGAGTGCTGGGGGGCTTGGAAAAGGATCATCCCGGCCTCGATCTTAGCCGCTGGGAGCATCAAGGCTGGCTCGGAAGGCGGCGGCGCCGGTATACGGAATGGCGCATCGAGCCCGGTGACAACGTCTTCGTCCTGGGAACCGCCCAAGAGCGTCCGGGACTCGTCGGCGAGCGGCGCGCGCGTATCCTTGAGAAGCTGCGCGCGCTCAAGGCCGATCCCGACGCCATGGCGCACTTCGATGCCGATGGCGACGGCTCGGTCTCCGCAGAGGAATGGGAGATCGCGCGTCAGCTCACTGTTCATGAGGTGAGGCGGCAGGCGATCGAGGACCGCGTCGTGCTCGCCGCGGACGAGAGCGCGCCATTTCTGATTTCCGATCGAAACGAGCGCGCGCTGCGCCGCCACCATCTCGGCCGGGCCGTGCTCGGGATCTTCGGTGGTTCTCTCGGCAGCCTGGCCTGCCTCTACTATCTACTAGGACGCTTCGGTGTCTTCGGAGGATCGTGAGATGAGTTGGATCATTCTCGTAGCCCTCGCCTTCGCGGGTGTCGGCGTGGTGCTCTATGGCGTCGGGATCTACAACGGTCTGATCCGCCTCAAGCACAACGTCGATCAGGCGTGGTCAAACATCGACGTGCTGCTCAAGCAGCGTAGCGACGAACTCCCGAAGCTGGTCGATACCGTCAAGGGCTACATCGCCCACGAACGTGGGGTGCTGACGCAGATCACCGAAGCGCGAGCCGCCGTGATGCAGGCGCGCACCCCCGGCGAACAGGGGCAAGCCGACGACCTCCTGCGGGGCGCGCTGGGCCGCCTCTTTGCCGTTGCCGAGAGTTATCCGGAGCTCAAGGCAGATACGAGTTTCCATCAGCTGCAGCATCGCATCTCGGAGATCGAAGAACAGATCTCCGATCGCCGCGAGTTCTACAACCACAGCGTGAACGCGATCAACATCCGCATTGAGCAGATTCCCGACACCTTCGTGGCCTCGCTGATGCAGCTCGGACCGCGGGAGTTGTTCGAGGTGAGCGAAGGGGATCGGCGCGACGTCTCGATCTCCTTCTCCTAGGGGACGGTCGACGCACTTCGGCGGTCGCCTTTGGTAAGATGGGCGTTCCAAGGAGGAGCCGATGAAGGTCGACGCCGCACTCTCCGGAGAGCTTCACGAGGTGCCCGCGCGGGCTCGCGCCCTGGAGGAGGCGGGCTACGACGGGCTCATGTCGATCGAGACGGCGCACGATCCGTTCCTCCCCCTCGTGTTGGCCGCAGAGCACACCGACCGGATCGAGCTGATGACTGGGATCGCGGTGGCTTTTGCGCGCACACCCATGCCGCTCGCCAATCTGGGCCACGACCTGAACGCCTACTCGAAGGGTCGCTTCATTCTGGGGCTCGGCTCCCAGATCCGTCCCCACATCACCAAGCGTTTCAGCATGCCGTGGTCGAGTCCGGCGCGGCGCATGCGCGAGATGGTGCTGGCGATGCGGGCGATCTGGGACTGCTGGCACCGGGGCGAGAAGCTCGATTTTCGCGGCGAGTTCTACACCCACACCCTGATGACGCCCTTTTTCACCCCGACCGACACGGAGTACGGTCCGCCGAAGGTGTATCTCGCAGCGGTCGGGCCCCAGATGGCCGAGGTCGCCGGTGAAGTGGCCGACGGCATCATCTGTCACGGCTTCACCACGGAGCGCTATGTGCGTGAAGTGACCGAACCCTCAGTCGCGCGCGGACTCGCGAAGGCGGGACGCAAGCGCGAAGACTTCACCTTCTCGTGCCCGGTTTTTGTCGTGACGGGCGACGACGAGAGTTCTTTCGCCAAGTCGCGTCAGTTGATTCGCCAACAGATCGCCTTCTATGGCTCGACCCCTGCCTACAAGGGCGTGCTCGACCTTCACGGCTGGGGAGATCTCCAACGCGAGCTCAACGTGATGTCCAAGCAGGGGAAGTGGGTCGAAATGGCCGAGCTCGTGGACGACGAGATGCTCACGACCTTTGCCGTTGTGGCGGAGCGGCCCGAGGCGATCGCGCAGGCGGTGAAGACTCGCTACGGCTCACTCCTCGATCGCGTCTCCGGGGCCTATTTGCAGGCGAACCCGGAGCGCGAGCGTCAGCTGCTGAGCGCCTTCCGGAACGCGTAGCCGCCCGCCCGCCGGCGGGTGATTGCGGCGCGGTGAGCCGGTCGCGCAGCGCGGGTGCAGCTCGCGCGCAACCGACCGGCAGCCGCATTCTCCTCCCTCAAGACGGGTCCGCGCGCAACCGAAGACGGCCTGGCATTGAGGGAGGAACCCCCCATGAAGCGGACCGTCGCGTCGCTTTCTCTTCTGTTTTCCTCGTTGTGGATGTCGGTCGCTGCCGCCCCGAAGGCCGCCGCGTTTCCGGAGGTCCGCTACGAATCGCATCGCACCTGGTTCGTCAAGCTGACGGGGGGCCCGACGCTCCAGTTCTTGAAAGGTGACCTCCGACTCCAGGACGGTGGCGGCAGCAGGATCGAGCTCCAGGACGACTTGAACATCGACGACGCGAGAACCCTGTGGGCTCAGCTCGACTTTCAGCCCTTTCGGGGTCACCACCTCGTGTTTGGCTACACGCCGCTCAGCTTCGACGGCGACAATACCCTCCAGAGCGACCTCCTCGTGAACGGAATCCTCTACCCGGCTGGAGACGACGTCGAATCGAAGCTCGAGCTCACGACCTACGAAGTTGCCTATCGCTTTGACTTGTTCCTCGGCGAGAAGGTGAACGTCTCGCCGGTGCTCTCGATGAGCCTACTCGACGCCAAGGGAGAGCTCGAAGACCGTACCACCGGGCTCAGCGAGCGGGACAAGATCTTCCTTCCGCTTCCCGCGGTGGGCCTCCGCTTCGAGGCGTTCCCGTTCTCGCGGCTCGCCCTCTTCGGTGAGGCGAAGGGGTTCACGCTCGGGGCCAACGCCACGACCCTGAGCGCCGAGGGCGGCATCACGGTTCACATCATCAACAACATCGCCTTCTACGCGAGCTATCGCTACGCGCTCTACGACATCGATCGCGGGGACATCGAACTCAACACCGCTCTTCACGGCCCCTACGTAGGCCTCTCCTTCCGTTACTAGCGAGCGCGCAGCCGCCGAGGCTGCACAGCGCCACCAGCGCGGCCGCCGCGCGCTTGGGCTCAGGCAGGGCAAGGAGTGCCTGCTCGCAATCGAGGAGTGGAAACGCGCGGGAAAAGCCCGGTGGATCGACCGTGGCGCTGGTCGCAGTGCGCAGCAAAGCATCGAGCGCATCGGGGTCGAGGGTGGGTTTTGCCTCGAGCAGGAGGGCGGCGCAACCCGCGGCCATGGGAACGGCTTGGGAAGTGCCGAAGCGCGTCTGAAACCACGGCGCCTCGTGATGCGCGGAGGTGACGGCGCCGCCCGGCGCTACGAGATCGGTCACCGCGTTGCTGTTGGCGACGCACATGTACTGGCCTGGCGCCGTCGTGAAGTCGGTGCAGGTTCCGAACGCCACGGGCCCCAGGTTGGCATCGTAGACCGCGCTCACTGAAATGGCCTTCTCCACGCACGCTGGCGCGGGCACTGCGACGTAGAGGCCGTGGTTCCCCGTCGCGGCAAACACCGCGACGCCCGCCGTGTGGAGCGCGTCGATCGATGCCTTGTACAGATCGGCGATCCCGTCGACCACACCGTCACAGTGGCCGCCATAGGCGAAGGGGAAACCGGGGGGAGGTCCGGGGTCGTTGGTGAGGCTCAGGTTGACGAGGTCGACGTCGGGTCGCTCAGCGGCGATCCAGTCGAGGGCAGCCAGAATATCCGACGTGCAACAGAAGTTGCCGTCCGCGTCGAGGACTTTGATGGCCACCAGGGAAGCGTCCGGAGCCAGACCGCGGGGTGCAATCTGCCCCTTCGAGACGAGAACCCCGGCCACATGCGTCCCGTGCCCGTTGTCGTCTTCGGCAGCGCCACTTCCGCTCTGTCGCTCGGAGCCGTCCGGGCAGCATCCGACGCCCCCCGGCGGCGCGACCTGACAGAAACACTCCTGCGCAACCAGAGCGTCGGAGAGATCCGGGTGATCGGTGTCGATCCCCGAATCGAGCACCGCGATGGTGACGCCCGCGCCGCTCAACCCCGATGCGGCAACTAGGTCGGCGCCGATCAACGCGCGGGATTCGTTGGAGCTGGCGCTGCCGCCGCGGTCCAGGGCGACGAACCGGACCTGCGGATCGGCGAGCAGGCGTCGTAGCCCGCCGAGGCGGATTTCTCCCGCGAGGCCTGGGAGCATTTTGAAGCGACGGCGCAGGGCGAAGTCTTCGCGCGCGAGGCGCGCGAGAATCGCGTCGCCGCGGGCGCGGAGCGCCGCGCGGTGATCCGCCGCGAGACGGGCTGTAGCCTGTGGGGCCTCGGGCGCGCGGAAACTGATCAGAACACGTGCGCGGGCGTCCGCTTCGTGGGCGTCGAGGAGCGCCTTCTCGACCGGGCCCGTGGCTTCGAGCTGCCCGCGCACGACGGGGGAGAGTGGCGCAGCGCCGGCGGCCGACGCCCCAAACCAGAGCGCCACAAGGGCGCACCCCACAAAGCGAGGGGACAACCGGTTGTGAGGGAGCCGCATCGCTCTCCAAGTGACCAAAGGTGAGTGAAAGGATCGGCCGGAACCGGCCGGAAACGGAGTCGATTCCGACGCCTCGCCGCGGTGCCAGCAGCGCGTCCGCAACGCGGCTTCGCGAGCCGGCAGCAGGTGCGTGCGATGAGCGCAAACCGGGTGCAATGCGCTCGCGATCTTCAGCTCCGCCGGAATACCCGAAGCGGAAGACCGCACCGGCGAGCGCCTAATCGAGGGCCGCCGCCTCGTTTCGGACCACGAGGGACCAGCTCGCGGTAAAGATCAGCGCCGTAGTGATTCGATAGCCCACCCAGACGCCCCACACCGCGAGGAAGGGTCCGGCGGTGTGCGGTCCCACCCAGTAGGCGCATGGCAGGCAGCCGATCCACATGGTGGTCGTTGAGATCGAGAGCACGCGCCGGGTGGCGCCGAGTCCCAGATGCGCATTCAGCATCACGATGCCCAGGGCGTCGAACCCGATGGTGCCCGCTGAGAGTTGAAGGGGTCTTCGCGCCAGCGCGATAGCACCCGGCTCGGTGAGAAATCCGCTCAGCACGAGCTCCGGGAAAATCAGCGCCGGGAGCGCCAGCGCCGCGACGACCGCGATCCCCAAGCGCGCGACGTGCCACACCCAGCGCCGCGCGTCGGGGAGGTCTCGCGCTCCCCGGGCTTGCCCGGCGAAGGACGCGGCGGCCAGTCCGAAGGCGTTGGCGGGTAGAATCCACGCCAGCGCCAGGTTGGTGAGCACGGTCGAGGCGGCGAGCGGCTGGGGGCCGAGCCGTTCGACGATGGCAAAGAAGAGCGTGATCCCGGAGAAGAAGAGCAGCTGCTGGAGCCCAGCTGGCGCAGCGATGCGGGCCAGCTCGAAGAACTCCTCGGGGGCGGGAAGGCCGGCCAGGAATCCCTGCCCCCGGGCGTGGCCGTGCGCGAGGACCCAGTGCGAAGCGCTTCCCAGGAAAAGTGCGGTGGTGCTGGCGATGCCCGCCCCGAGCGTGCCGAGCGCCGGCGCTCCGAGGTTCCCGAAGATCAGGATCCAATTGAGTGCGATGTTGGTGATGTGAATCAATACGACTGTGCGCAGATAGAGGGTCGAGCGCTCGACGGCATTCCAGTACCCTCGGAACGCGAAGTTGATCCCGATCGCCGCCACCCCGATCTGACGCGCCCGCAAGTACGGCGTGGCGATCGAAGCGACCTCGGTGTCGGAAGCCAGGGTGCCGACCACTTCGGGCGCAAATACGATCAGCAACGCCGAGGAAGGCAGCGCGATGCCGATCGCAAGCAGTAGTCCTCCGTTCAGCGGACGGGCCGCCCGGTCGCGGCGCCCGGCGCCCACCGCCTGCGCCGCCAGCGTCTGGACCCCCACCGCCATGCCCATCACGAAGGCGGCGGAAAGCAGGTTCACGTAGCTGGCGAGCCCCACCGCGGCGAGCGAGGTCGAGCCGAGGCGGCCGACCATGGCCGTATCCACGAGATTCAGCGCGGTTTGTGAAACCATCCCCGCCATGACAGGAAGGGCGAGGCGCAGGATGCGGTGGCGGCGTGCCCGCAGATCCGCGGCGGGCGCGGAACCCGGAACGCTCATCCCACCATTAAACCGGCCCCGGTAGGCAACCGACAAGGGTGACCGTGGTGCGGGGATCCAAAACGCGGAGATGGGCCGGCCTTGGGATGCTCGCGATGCTCTCGGCCGGGCTTGGCGCGCTCGCAGCCTGCGCGCAACCGCCCTCTCGACCCGCGCCGCAGACACCATCTCCCGACGCTCCGCTCCGTTTCGGGGTGGGCGACCGTCTCACATTGCGGACCGGCGCGGCCGATGCTCGGGCCTGGCGGCCGCTTGCCGACCGCGCGCGCCAACTCGGGATTCCTCTCGACTATCTTGAGATCTGGTTGCCGCGCGGCTGGGATGAGTCGTGGCTCCCGCGCTCAGAGCTTCAAGCCTTGGAGCGGCGCGGGACGGTGCCGATCCTCGTGCACTACTTCTTCGGCGATGCTGTCAGTCGGGAACGCATCGAAGCCGAAAGACAGGACTGGTACGCGAGCGTCGAGCGCCTGGCGCGGATCGCAGCGCCGCTCGCGAGCGTTCTGATCGTGCTCGAACCCGAGTTCAACAATGAGCCCCCGCCCGGCGAAACCCGGGCGGTCGAATGGTCGGGCTTGACGGCCGCGTTTCGCGGTGCGATGCGCCGCATCCGTGCGATCGCACCGCGGGCCCAGCTGGGAATCTGTGCCGGCGACTTCTATCCGGATCGCGATCTCGGTCGCCTGGCGTCCCTCGCCTCCGAAATCGATTTCACCGCGTTTCAGGAGATGCGTGCCGCGAGCGATCCGGATCGCCACCGGCCCGACTACCTCCACGTCGGCGCCTGGGCCACCCGCTATGCCCGCTACCTCCGTGAGACGTTCGGCAAGCCGGTCCTGCTGGCCTACGTCGCCGTCTCGAGCTACGGCGGATGGGAGGCGGAGCAGGCCTTCGCCGTGAGCGATCTGACGCGGCATCGCGACGAGCTGCGTCGCGCCGGTGTTTTCGGAGTGGTTTACTTCCAACTCCAGGACGATCCGGAACACCGGGGTTACTTCGGCCCGGCAGAGCGAAATTTCGGCCTGATCGACGCCCGGGGTCGCGTCAAACCCGCACTCCGGGCGTTCCTCGAACTGGCGGCGACCGGGAGACGGATCGGACCGTCTAACGACAGCTCACTTCGCTCCACACTTCGGTGATCGTCTTGACTTCGACGCCAGTCTCTTGGATCTGCGCGAGGGCGCGTTCGAAATCGTCTTTGTTGTATTCGAGATCGTGTGCGGGGACGCCGGGGACGAGGTAGTGGAACATCAGAATCGCCCAGTGCTTGTGCAGCCGGGCGTCGCGGGCGATGGTCGCCAGATCCTCGGGTCGCGTATGCGTGCCGAGCACGTTGATGGCGCGCAGTCGGTACGGGTCGGCCGGGGGTAGCGTCTCGGGTCCCGCGGAGGCGACACGCGCCGTCTCGAAGAAACGGCGGGTGGCGGGCACCACCCGAAGCGGATCGTGGCGGCCGAGCGGATAGGCCAGATGCCCCGCCCCCCGAAACCCTCCCGCATCGAGGTATTCGCGCACGCCGCGGAGCGTGCGTTCCAGGTCTCCGTTCTCAAAATCGGTCAGCGGAACCGCGTGGTGAGCCGCCACATCCCAGCCGTACTCGCGCTCGAGCATCTGGAGCTGCGGTAGCGTGAGGTAGCCGGGCTCGCCGATCTGATCGGGCATCACATACGCGGTGCCCGCAAAGCCGTGGGCTGCCATCATGCGGGCGGCATCGAGATGCTCGTCGTAGCCGTCGTCGAAGGTAAAGCTCAGCACGCCCCGCTCGGGCTCGGGGATCGCGCCGAGGCGGCGCCATTCGATCCGCAGAGGAGCCGATCCGGCATCGCGAAACGCCACGGAGAGCCACCGCAGCGCACTGCGGTCGGGGTTTCCCACCGCCTGGGCGCGGGCGAAGCTCAAGGTCGTGGCGAGCCACTCCCCCGGTTGGAGCGGATCGAAGCGCGGATCATCGTAGATGGGAAAGGTGAACAGGAAGTAGTCGTTCCATTCTTCTCCGGACCCGAGGCGAACTTCCATGCCGCCGAGCCGACCCGGGCCGGTCAGTCGGAGCTCGAGGCGCAGGAAGTGCCCGGTGAGATCGACCGGCGAGGGTGCGGGCCTCGCGCTGCGAATCACCGCGAGGGTTCCGCCGCCGGCGGTCTCGGCACGGATCCAGTGCTGCTCGCCATTGCGCATCCAGCGCACGCTCACCGGCGACGGGTCGGAGGCCATCGCGTCGGGGAACCCGAGCGCGTCGAGCGGTTGCTCGTTCCTGACGCAACCCGCCGCGCGGGTCGCACAGGGCGTCGCGATGAAGACAGCCGCTAGCCACAGCGCTGCGATACTCCCGAGTAGGCTGCGGTGTCGATCCACGATGGTGGTCTCCTCACTACTGCGCGGGATCCACGCGTCGAGCGGTCTGTGTCTCGGTGGGCGCGAGATCGAGGTAGTAGGAGCGGCTTTCGCCCGGGGAGAAAGCGCCGAAGCGCAGATCGAGCGTGCGCGAACCAGGGCGGAAGCTGTAGACGGGTACGTCCTCTCCGGCTGTGGTTGCCGCGACCTCGGCGCCTGCGACCGCGCGATTCAGGTGTACGCGCAGCGGGACCGTCGCCACCGGCGCATCACCCTCGTGGCTCAACGCGAGCTCGAACCGGTTCGGTGCCACCGGCGTGATCCGTGTGCGGATCCCGCGAAACACGCGGGCTGAACCCGGGGGCGCTCCGCCCGGGACGAGTTCCGCAAAGGGTGTGCGGGTCAGCCAGGCCAGCATCCCTTGGACCAACGACGCCATAGCGACGTGGGCCTCGGGCCGATCGAGAACCGCGTCGGGGGCTACCGCTAGCCACGCGACGCGCCCGGCGCCCATTTCGGCGCGCCAGGCGGCCCCCGGCGGATCTCCACGCGCCGCGCCCCAGCGAATCTCCGCCCCCGCCTCGTCGAGAGCGTATGTAGGGTCCGCCCGGCG